>NZ_JBBCGP010000001.1:600000-900000 GCF_037200945.1 Methylovirgula sp. | reverse complement strand
CGATTGCGGACCAGGCCCGCACCATCCGCATCCCGGTGCATATGATCGAGACGATTAACAAGATCGTCCGCACCTCGCGCCAGATGCTGCATGAGATCGGTCGCGAGCCGACGCCGGAGGAGCTGGCCGAGAAGCTCGCCATGCCGCTCGAAAAAGTGCGCAAGGTCTTGAAGATCGCCAAGGAGCCGATCTCGCTCGAAACGCCGATCGGCGACGAGGAGGATTCGCATCTCGGCGATTTCATCGAGGACAAGAACGCCATCCTGCCGATCGACGCGGCGATTCAGAGCAATCTGCGCGAGACGACGACGCGGGTGCTCGCCTCGCTCACCCCGCGCGAGGAGCGCGTGCTGCGCATGCGCTTCGGCATCGGCATGAACACGGACCATACGCTGGAAGAAGTCGGCCAGCAGTTCTCGGTGACGCGCGAACGAATCCGCCAGATCGAGGCGAAGGCGCTGCGTAAGCTCAAGCACCCGAGCCGGAGCCGGAAGCTGCGGAGCTTCCTGGATAATTGATCCTCTCGTCCGGCCGGGGCTCGTTCCCGGCCAGAGTTACCAAAGCCTTGTGATCGTTCGGCGCTTTCGCCGATCCGTCTAAGCCCGCCTTAACTTATTAATGGTCTTCTCTCCCCGCTGAGCATCGGCCCTGCCCCCGACGCTCCAAGATGCGCGCGGGAGAAGCCTTTGAAAAAGCTCGATGCCCTGGTCATTGGGGCCGGCCCGGCCGGATTGACGACCGCCTATAGTCTCGTCAAGGCGGGCAAGTCGGTCCTCGTCATCGAGCAGGACCCGGACTATGTCGGCGGCATTAGCCGCACCGCGCATTACAAGAATTATCTCTTCGATATCGGCGGCCATCGCTTCTTCTCGAAGTCAAAAGAGGTGGTCGATCTCTGGAATGAGATCCTGCCCGACGATTTCATCGAGCGGCCGCGCCTGTCGCGCATCTATTATCGCGATAAATTCTATTCCTATCCGCTGAAGGCGTTCGAGGCGCTGAGCAATCTCGGGATTTTCACCAGCGCCTTGTGTGTCGGCTCCTATGCCTACGCCAAGCTGAACCCGGTGAAGGACCCGAAGACCTTTCACGAATGGGTGCGCAATCAATTCGGCGAGCGGCTCTTCTCGATCTTCTTCAAGACCTATACGGAAAAGGTGTGGGGCATGAGCTGCGACGAGATTTCCGCCGAATGGGCGGCGCAGCGCATCAAGGGGCTGAGCCTCGGCGCCGCAATTGCCGACGGCCTACGCCGTTCGCTCGGCCGCAAGAAGTCGGGCGCCGTTGCCAAGACGCTGATCGAATCGTTCCGTTATCCGCGCCGCGGCCCCGGCATGATGTGGGAAGCCTGCGCCAGCAAGGTGAAAGCGCTTGGCGGCGAGATCGTCATGGACCGCAAGCTGCGCTCGCTCAACTATGACAAGCGCACGGGCAATTGGTCTGTCGCCGTGGAAAGCAGCAACGGGCAGGTTGAGCATTATACCGCGTCGCATGTCGTCTCTTCGGCGCCGGTGCGCGAATTAGTCTCCGCGCTGAAGCCGACGGCGCTGACGCTGCTTCACGCGCGCGAACTTAAGTATCGCGATTTCCTCACCGTCGTGCTGATCGGCGAAACCAAGAACGAGTTGCCCGATAATTGGATCTATATCCACGATCCGAAGGTGAAGGTCGGCCGCGTGCAGAACTTCCGCTCCTGGTCACCGGAAATGTTGCCGGATGAAACTTCGACTTGTCTCGGTCTCGAATATTTCTGCTTCGAGGGCGACGGCCTGTGGAATTCGACCGATGCGGACCTGATCGCCCGCGCCAAAGGCGAGATCGGCGAGATTGGCCTGATGGACCCAGCGGATGTTCGCGACGCCTGCGTCGTGCGGCAGAAGAAGGCCTATCCCGTCTACGACGAGACCTATGCCGACCATATGAAGGAAATCCGACGCGAGTTGCGGCTTTCCTGCCCCAATCTGCATCTCGTCGGCCGCAACGGCATGCACAAATATAACAATCAGGACCATGCGATGATGACCGGCATGCTCACTGCCGCCAACATCATTGCCGGCGAAGAGCTGTACGACGTCTGGCAGGTGAACGAGGATGCCGAATATGGTGAGGCCGGCGCCTCCGGCGCGCAGGAGGCGTTGAAGAGCCTCCGTCTCGTGCCGAAGCGCGTGGCGGCCTGAGCATGAGTGCTGTCGATTCTGTATCGCACGTTGAGCGCGGCACGCCATTGGCGCCGAGCAAGTCGCTGCGTGTGCTCATTTCCGATCTTTTCGGTTATGGCCTCGTCAGCGCCGCAGCGCTGGGTCTTGATTGGGGACTCCTGATTGCCTTCGTCAAAGCTGGCTTGAATTATCAAGTCGCGTCGACGATCAGTTTCACACTCGGCATGTTGCTGGCCTATGCCGGCAGCGTACTGCTGATCTTTCGCGGCCGCCGCCAACGTACTATCGGGGCGGAGGCCGTCGGCTTTTTCGCCATCGGCTTTCTCGGCCTCGCCCTGAACCAGGCGCTGCTGTTCGCCTTCGTGCATTTCGCTGGCCTCGGCGTCGGTCTCGCCAAGGCGCCGACGGCGGGCTTCGTCTTCACGTTCAATTTCTTTGCCCGCCGTACGCTGCTGTTCGTGTCTGAGGCGACCGCCGCGAAATGAAGGCGCGCGCTGCCCTTTCGTTCGATGCCGCACCCAAGGCATCGGCGCGGGTCCATGTTGAAACGCATCAATCGATGTTTGCCATGGCGCTGCATGAGGGCGGTATCGGGCTTTGCCTTATCGCCATCGCGCTTTGGACTCTGACGCATCCGTTTCAAGGCATCGCCGGCGACACGAACGTCTACATCGGCCGCGTGCTCGCCGATCTCAACCCGACGGGCATTGGCCGCGACATGATGTTCGTCGATGACGGACAATCGCGGTTTAGTCTGTTTCCGTTTCTGCTTGATCATCTCGTCGGGGCGTTGGAAACGCAGACGACGGTGATGCTGCTAGCGATCCTCGCGATGGCGGCCTGGATGTCGGCGCTCGCGCTCTTTGCGCGCCATTATGTCGCCAGGCGGTTGGTTCCTGTCGTTTTGATCTTCGTCGCCGTGCTGCCGACCTTCTATGGATCGATCTGGCATTTCGGTTATTCCGAAATTCAATGCGTGCCGCGACCCTTCGCCGAAGCCTTTGTGCTCGGCGCATTGGCAGCGCTAGCGGTGCGTCGCACGCTTTTAAGCGCTGCTTTGCTTGTGCCGGCGACGCTTCTTCATCCGATCATGGCGCTCGCGGGATGGGCGGTGTTGGCGATCGTTCTCTGCGTCGAAGACCGGCGCTGGCTGGTTGCCGTGGGATTGGCCGTCGTTGCCGCGATCATCGCCGGTGTTTTGGGCCTGCCGCCCTTCGACCGGCTCGTGCGGCTCATGGACCCGGATTTGAAGGCGCTGGCGCAAAGCCGCAGTGGCCTTCTCTTTCCGACGCATTGGTCGCTCGCCTCTTACGCACCGATTGTGTTGCAATCCGCAACCATCGCGGTCGCCGCGAGCTTCTTCGAGGGGCGGCGAAAACACATCTTGCTCGCGGTCATTCTTGCCGGCATTGGCGGCATTGCGGCGCAATCCCTGTTCGGCGATGTGCTGTCTGTGGAACTCGTCATCCAGGCGCAGCTTTGGCGCGTGACGTGGCTGCTGGCCGCGATTGGCGCCGTCGCCATGGCCATCTGCGCGCTCAAGCTTATTCAAAACGGGCGGGTCGGCTATTTGGTTCTCGCGCTGCTGACCGCGGCGTGGCTCTGCTATGCGGACTTTGTCACAGTGAGCGCGCTCTGCGCAGCGGCGCTCATCGTCCAGTTCAACGCCGCCCGGTTGGCGAGCGTCGTGACGCGGCGTGTCGTGATCGTCGCGTGGGTCTGCGTAGCGGCTTATGGGCTGCTGCTGAACGTACTTTACCTCGAGCAATTTGGACGCTTTTTCGCGAGCCTTCCGGTGGCAGGGCCGGGCGGTGTCACCTATTTCTGGAACAATTGGCGCTATATCGCTTTTCCAATTGCCGCCGCGGCGCTTGCATTGGCGTTGGCGCCGCGCGCCTGCGTGACATGGGCGATCGAGGGACTGGTAGCGCTCACTCTCGCGATCCTTGTCTGGCACCTCTGGGACGACAGGTCGGCATTTCAGAAGCTCGTCGACCGCAATCGACACCCCGCGGCGCTCGAACAATTGCTCGCGGCAAAGAATGGCGAAATCCTCTGGCTTGGTGGCCAGACCGAAGCTTGGTTCCTGACCGGACGGCCGCAATGGGCCTCGCCGCAGCAGGGCGTCGGGACGATCTTCTCGCCGAAGCTCGCGCGCGAATGGCGTGCGCGCACGCAATTTCTCATCGACAATGGATTGGTCGAGAAAGAAGCTCTTGCCGTCACTCACAATGTTTCGAGCGCCGAGCTGCCCGTCGTGACGCTGCCTGCGGTCAGCCATCTCTGTGCCCGTGCGGATGCGCCCGCCTGGATCGTCGCCCCCGTTTACGAGGGCACGACATTGCCGACCGCGCTGAAGGCGCAATATTGGACTCCACCTGTGCCCAATTTTCGCATGACAGAAGAGCCGGACGGATATGTGTGGCACCGCATTTCGACCTATGCGGTTCTCCCCTGCGCTGGGAGCTGATCATTGTTCAGACGCGTTTTCTTCACGCGAACCGGTGCCACTTCGCTCGAAAACGCTTTTGGCCTAAAAAGCCTTGAAAAAGCCAGCCGGGTGCGGCTCTCTGCGGCTGAATGAACGCCTTTTCCATCGCTTTCACGCCGCTGTTGCCGCCCGCGCTTCTTTGGGGCTTTGCAGCCTTGGCGCTTCTGGTCACCGCCTTGTCGCTGCTTCGCCGCCGGCGTGGCGCGCTTTTGCGTGCGCTTGGCCTCGGCCTCGTGCTGCTCGCGCTGACCGATCCGTCGCTGGTGCGGGAAAACCGCAAGCCGCTGAAAGACGTCGTCGCCATCGTGGTCGATCAAAGCGGCAGCCAGACCATCGGCGACCGCATGGCGCAGACGGAGAAAGCAACCGCCGATCTGAAGCGGCGGCTTGAGGCGCTTGGCAATATCGATGTGCGGATCATCGAGAGCGGCCGCAACGACACCGAGAACAATGGCACGCGGCTCTTCTCCGCGCTCAACGAGGGGCTCGCGGATGTTCCGGCGGAGCGGATCGGCGCCGTCTTCATGATCACCGATGGCGTCGTACATGACATTCCGTCAAGCACCGCCGCGCTCGGCTTCAAGGCGCCGCTGCATGCGTTCATCACCGGGCATGAGGGTGAGCGCGACCGGCGCATCGAGCTCTTGACCGCGCCGCGTTTCGGTATCGTCGGCAAGGACGTGACGCTGGAATTGCGCGTCGACGATACGGCGAACGGCACGGAACCAGTCGTCCTTCATGTCCGCCGCGACGGGAATCCGATCGCCGATGTCACCGCCGCAATCGGCGAGACCATTAGCGTGCCCGTGAAGATCGAGCACGGTGGGCCCAACGTCGTCGAGCTCGAAGTCGAGGCGCTCCCCGGCGAATTGACTGCGCTCAACAACAAGGCCGTGCTGACGATCGACGGCGTGCGGGACAAGCTGAAAGTTCTGCTCGTTTCCGGCGAGCCGAACCAGGGCGAGCGGATGTGGCGCAATCTCTTGAAGTCCGACGCCAATGTCGATCTCGTCCATTTCACGATTCTGCGGCCGCCGGAGAAGCAGGATGGCACGCCGATCAACGAATTGGCGCTGATCGCTTTTCCGACCGCGGATCTCTTCGGCCGCAAGATCACCGATTTCGATCTCATCATCTTCGACCGCTATTCCAATCAGGCGATCCTGCCTGCGGTCTATCTCGACAATATCGTGCGCTATGTGCACGACGGCGGCGCGCTGATGATCGCGGCGGGGCCGGATTTTGCGTCGTCGGACGGCATCTATTATTCGCCGCTGGGCGCGCTATCACCGGCCGAGCCGACGGGAGATGTGATCCAGCAGGCGTTCCAGCCGGCGATTACGGCTGTCGGCGCAAAGCATCCCGTGACGCGAGGCCTGCCAGGCGCGGACGAAACGCCGCCGGCCTGGAGCCGCTGGTTCCGTCAGGTCGATGCGACCGTCAACCGCGGCACCAATGTCCTGTCCGGCGCCGACAACAAGCCGCTGCTCGTGCTCTCACGTGAGGACAAAGGCCGCGTCGCACTGCTTCTGTCGGATCAGATGTGGCTCTGGGCGCGCGGCTTTCAGGGTGGTGGCCCGCATCTCGCGCTGCTGCGGCGCCTCGCGCACTGGCTGATGAAGGAGCCGGAGCTTGAAGAGGAGGCCTTGCGCGCCACGGCGCAGGGCGACCAACTTTCTGTCGAACGCCAAAGCCTGAAGGATCAGATTCCGCCCGTGCGTGTTTTCGCGCCATCCGGCAAGGAAATCACGGCGACGCTGAAACCGGCTGAGCCGGGCCTGTCGCGTGCGGACGTTAAAGTCTCGGAACTCGGACTCTATCGCGTGACCGACGGCGGCCTGACCACGCTCGTCAATGTGGGGCCGGAGAATCCGCGCGAATTCCAGGAGGTCGTCTCGACGACCGAGAAACTGCGGCCACTCGCGGAGGCGACCGGCGGCACGGTACGCCGCATCGGTGCAGCGCATGGCAGCGATGTCTCCTTGCCGCGGATCGTCGCGATGCACAACAGCCCGGTTTATGGCGGCTCGGATTACGCGGCGATCAAGCGGACCGATTCCGCGCAAGTTACAGGCATCGGCATTGCGCCGCTTGCTATCGGCTTTCTCGGCCTGCTGTTCCTGCTGGCGAGCGCCATTGCAACCTGGCTTTACGAAGGACGTAGCCGTGGCGTGCGGGCTTAGCGGACGCCGAGCGCACGTGACGCCAAAATGTAAAGCAGGAACGAGGCGGCGCCGGCGAGGATCGGCGTAAAGAACCAGGAAAAGACAATCTCCGTCAGGGCGCGCCGATTTAATGTGTTACGGCCCCTCGCGCGGCCGGCGCCGGCGAGGCCGCCAATGAGCGCCTGATTCATCGATGTCGGATAGCCGCAGATCGCCGCGGTATGCGCAGTCAAGCTCTGCGCGAGCTTGGCGCCGACGCCCATATTTAGGTCAAGCTCAGCGATGCCTTTGCCCATTTTTTCGAGGATCGGCCGCCCCCAGGTCAAAGCTCCGAGTGCCATGACGAGACCCCCGGCAAAACCGGCCTTCATCGGTGTCGCGAGCTTCAGCCCATAGAAGACGCCGACGGCATTGCCGGTATTGTTCGCGCCAAGGGTATAAGCGGCATAGCAACAGCCCGCGAGCAAAGCCCAGCGCAACATACGCGTCTTGAGCCCAGAGTGCTGCCGCATCGCGAGATCGATGAGGCGCGTGAGAACGAAACCGAGCAGCGCGCTGACAAGCGGTGTGCCGATCCAAGTCACGAACAACAGGATCACTGTGCTCGACCAATTGACCGGCGCCCCCATACCGAGACCGGCGCCAACGACAGAAAAGCAGGCGAGCTGTGAGGTCGAGACCGGCCATTTCATGTAGGTATTGGCTGCCGTCACGAACGCCGCGGTCAGCATCATCACCATGCCGCCGAGGGGGGTCATGAATCGGGCGGGGATGATGCCGGAGCCGATGGTCTCGACCACATGGCTGCTCGCGAAGGTCGCGCCAAGCAGGACGAAGGTCGCGATGAGAGCCAAGGCCGTCATGGGATTTTTGATAATTCCGGCGCCATAGGCCATGCCCATCGTCGCGCCGGTGTAATGCGAGCCGATCGTCCAGCCGAAGAATAGGCCGGAGAGCACCAAGCCGGCTGTCAAAAAAGTTTCCATCCCCGTCCCTTAGGGCTTCCGGCGCGAATTGCTTCGCAAGCCAGGCTTTAAGGATTTAATCCATTATAGGCGCTTTATAGGAGAGCTGATCGTCAGCATCGCTCGGGGCGGCCGTTCGTCATGCCAAAACGTAAAGAATCTCACGGCCCGCTCACACGCCACGCGATAGATCTCCTATTTCTCGGCGCTCTATTTGCGTTTCTGTATCTGTTTCATGAAATCTATGTCGACGACGCGTTCATAAACCTGGCTTACGCGCGAACGTTCGGTGAAAGCGGTGTTTGGGGAATGCACTTTCCCTATGTCTCCAATGCCGCGACATCGCCGCTCAACGTTCTGCTGCCCAGCGCACTGATCAGGGCCGGGCTCTCCGGGCTCTGGGCCGTCTACGCGCTGGAATGCCTTCTGGCTGCCGTCATCTTCTTCGCTCTCAAATTCACGGCGCGCTGCATATATTTTCCGCCCTTCTGGGCTTATGTCGCGACGCTTGCGCTGTTCACGAATCCGCTGCTCGTTTCGACCTCTGGCCTCGAAACCTATCTCTTCATCGCCATCCTGCTCGGCTGTTGCATCGCTTATGTTCTGGAGCGCTATCTGCCGCTTGGCCTTGCGGCGGGACTTCTGGTTCTCGCGCGGCCTGACGGTGTTTTGCTGCTCGCTCCGCTTTTCATCCTGATGGTCGCAGCGCGACAAGTGCCGCAATTCGGCAAGGTCATGATCGGCTTTGTCCTGATAGTCGGCGCCTGGAGCGTATTTTCCTGGTTCGATCTCGGCTCGATGATTCCGGACACTTATTTTATCAAACGTAAGGAAGCCGCCTGGCACGGCTTTTCGTTCGCGAACGGACTGGCGCTCTACTATCATAAATATCCCGTCGCGACCTTCCTCTCGCTCATCCTCGCTGTCTTCGTTCCTTTCGGCCTGGCGCTTGCAAAAGGCAATTGGCTCTGGCGCGCCTTCGTCGTGCTCGTCGGCGGGTTGGCGCTCGTACAATATATCGCCTACGGCCTGCTCAATCTGCCGCCTTATCATTGGTATTATGGAATTCTTATCGGCGCCGTGGTGCTGATCGGCTCCGCAGGCCTCGTTGCAATGGCGGAACGTGTCTCGCGTCGCGTCGCGCTGGGACTTGCGGCCGCGATCATTTTTGCTGGCGCGGCAACATGCGCCGAAGCCGCGATAGTGCGCAGGCAAATGCCGATCACCACCAATCTCGGCACGATCGCACAATATCGTGCCATCGCCGATTGGATGAACGCGCATATTCCGATTGACGAGTTCAAGATAGCCGGTGAACTCGGCGTCATCCAATATTACGGCCGTGCCGATGCGGTTAACAACTTTTCGGATCGGCGAATTTTGCTCGATCTGTTGCATCGCTTGCGCCATGGCTCTCCCGGCAAATGGCTGGCGGACATGAACTTCGCACATCTTGCGATGCGGCCGCACGTCGCGTCAGACTATTTGCTTGAAGAAAATTGCAAGACGAGCGCGGATGCGATCAAGACCTGGACAACGTCGTCGAGCTGGAACGATTCCATCACCTGGTGCCTGAGGCACGAAAAATAAATCAACTCTGTGGCGGGGCCTGGCTGAACACGCGACTCGCACGTACATCCTGCGCAGAGATCGTCGTCAGATCGTCGAGCGTCACAAGGCCGGGGCGCTCGAATTGGCGGTTGGCTTGGCGTAACCGCATCCGGTCGAGCGCATTGCGGATCGAACGGGCGTTGGCGAAATGCGGCTGTTTGCGCCGCGCGGCGATGTAATCTCGGAAGGTCGCCGCGCCTTCGGCATCGAAATGATAGCTGAGCGACGTCAGCATCATCTCGGCAATGCTCATCAGCTCCTCGTCGCTATAATCCGGAAAGTCGATGTGATGCGCGATGCGCGAGCGGAAGCCTGGATTGGCGCGGAAGAATTTATCCATCCTTTCAGCATAGCCGGCAAAGATGACGACCAGATCGTCGCGCTGGTTCTCCATCACTTGCAGCAGGATTTCGATCGCTTCCTGCCCGTAATCGCGCTCGTTCTCCGGCCGGTAGAGATAATAGGCTTCATCGATAAACAGCACGCCGCCCATTGCCTTCTTCAGGACTTCCTTCGTCTTCGGCGCGGTGTGGCCGATATATTGGCCGACGAGATCGTCGCGCGTAACCGAGACGAGATGGCCGCGGCGGATGTAGCCGAGCTTGTGGAGAATCTCGGCCATTCTGAGCGCTACGGTGGTTTTGCCTGTGCCGGGATTACCAGTGAAGCTCATGTGCAGCGTCGGCGTTTCCGTCACAAGGCCCATGCGTTTGCGGACGCGATCGACGACCAACAAAGCGGCGATCTGGCGGATACGCGTTTTTACTGGCACGAGGCCGATGAGTTCGCGGTCAAGCTCGTCGAGGATTTCGCCGACCTGCGTTTCAGCCAGCTCCTTGTGCAGGTCGATCGCGATCGGCGAGGTTTCAGTTGCCAGTGGCTCTGTCATGCCACAACCTCAGACGTTCGCCAGCGGGCGCGCCTGCAATGTGTATTGAATCGCCTGGCTGCCAAGCTCGTTGCGCGTCAGAATGAAGCCAGGCTCTTCTGCGGGCCGGCCGACGATGAAGGAGATGCGCACACTCTCCCAGCCATGCGAAGAGTCGAAGCCGGAGAGGCGGATGTATCTGCGTCCCGCATGCACCTTGCGACAGGCGTTGAGTTCAAGCATCACCGCCGCCGCATCCTTGATGTCGAACATCGGCAGGCCCCACATCTCCCAATAAGTGTTCCGCGGGTGTGGATCATCGGTGAATTCGATGTTCACCGCCCAGCCTCTGTCGATGCAATATTGGACTTGCGCGCGGATGTCCGCATCGCTCAATTCCGGCAGGTACGAAAAGCAGCCTTGGGTCACGCGCATTTTCGTTCTCCTATTCATGTCAGCGCAGGATCTTGTCCGAAAGTCTGCAACTTTTCGGAATCATGCTTACTGCGCCGCGGTGGCGGTCGGTACGAAATCCGGCGTGTCGGTCGAGGAATAATTGAAGGTCACGTCCTTCCACGTCTCGAGCGCCTGGCGCAGCGGCAGACAGGTCTTCGCCGCCTGTTCGAGGATCTCCTGACCTTCGTTCAGCAAATCGCGTCCAGCGTTGCGGGCGAAGATCATCGCTTCGAGCGCCACGCGGTTGGCCGTCGCGCCGGCTTCGATTCCCATCGGATGGCCGATCGTACCGCCGCCGAATTGCAGCACGCAATCTTCGCCGAGCAAGTCGATGAGCTGGTGCATCTGTCCAGCGTGAATGCCGCCGGAGGCAACGGGCATGAGCTTGTTGAGCGACGCCCAGTGCTGATCGAAGAAGATGCCGTGTTCGAGCGCAACCGGATTATAGTCCTCGCGGCAGATGTCGTAATAGCCGCGCACGTTATTGGGGTCGCCTTCGAGTTTGCCGACGACCGTGCCGGCATGAATGTGATCGACGCCGGCGAGGCGCATCCATTTCGCGATGACGCGGAACGACACGCCATGCGACTTCTGCCGCGTATAAGTCGAATGGCCGGCGCGATGCAGATGCAAGACGATATTATTCCGGCGCGCCCATTTGGCCATTGACTGGATCGCCGTATAGCCGACGACAAGATCGATCATGACGATGACGGAGCCGAGTTGCTTGGCGAAATCGGCGCGCTCGTACATGTCCTCCATCGTCGCGGCGGTGACGTTGAGATAGGTGCCCTTGATTTCGCCGGTTAAAGCCTCGGCCTTCGCCACGGCTTCCATGCAATAGAGAAAACGCTCGCGCCAATGCATGAAGGGTTGTGAATTGATGTTCTCGTCGTCCTTGGTGAAGTCGAGCCCACCCTTCAGCGCCTCGTAGACCACGCGGCCGTAATTGCGGCCAGAAAGGCCGAGCTTCGGTTTCACAGTCGCGCCGAGCAGCGGCCGGCCAAATTTATCGAGGCGCTCGCGCTCGACGACAATGCCGGTCGCCGGGCCCTGGAAGGTCTTCACATAGGCGACGGGGAAGCGCATGTCTTCGAGCCGCAGGCCTTTCAGCGGTTTGAAGCCGAAAACATTGCCGATGATCGAAGCGGACAAATTGGCGATCGAGCCCGGCTCGAAGAGATCGAGATCATAGGCGATGAAGGCGAAATAGGAGCCGGGCGCATTTGGCACCGGGTCGACGCGATAGCATTTGGCGCGATATTTCTCGCTGGCGGTGAGTCGATCCGTCCAGACAACGGTCCAGGTCGCGGTTGAAGATTCGCCGGCAACGGCGGCAGCCGCCTCAATCGGATCGACGCCATCCTGCGGCGTGACGCGAAAGACCGCGAGGATGTCGGTGTCCTTCGGCTCGTAATCGGGCTGCCAATAGCCCATATCGCGATATTCCATCACACCCGCCGAATAGCGGCTGCGCTTCTCGGCGGGCGATTTCTTGTCGAGCATGTCGCGACTCCTTAAAGGTCGTTGGCGCCCCCGCGAAAGCGATACCGTCAGCTTACAGTTCCATGGCCGGCCGCGGCACGTGCCGCATTCACGATGGCCTCAATTGTGATGCCGAAATGTTTGTAGAGATCACCGGCAGGCGCGCTGGCGCCGAAATCCTTCATGCCGATGAAATAGTCCTCAGGCGCCAGAACTGCGCCCCATCCCTGGCGCAATGCAGCCTCTATGCCGATCCGCGGTGCCTGACCGAGAACGGCGGCGCGATAGCCAGGTTCCTGCGCGGCGAAAAGTTCAAAACACGGCAGCGAGATGACCGCGGCCTTGACACTATCTTTTGCGAGTTCGTCCGCTGCAGCGACCGCGAGCGAGACCTCGGAGCCAGTGGCGATGAGCGTGACATCGCGTTCGCCAGCCACTTCGCGCAGCACATAGGCGCCCTTCGCGGAAAGGTTTTCGTTGGTATGCGTGCGGCGCAGAACCGGCAAATTTTGCCGCGACAGGGCCAGCACAGACGGCGCCTCGGAAAGCTGCAAAGCAAGCTCCCAAGCCTCCGCCGTCTCGATCGCATCGGCTGGACGGAAGACATTTAGATGCGGAATCACCCGCAACGAGGCGAGCGTCTCGACTGGCTGATGCGTCGGCCCATCTTCGCCGAGACCGATGGAATCATGCGTCAACACATAGACGACGTGTTGGCGCATGAGGGCGGAAAGGCGGATCGCCGGGCGCGCATAATCGGCAAACACCAGAAACGTGCCGCCGTACGGAATGAAGCCGCCGTGCAATGCGAGGCCGTTCAGGGCCGCGGCCATGCCGAATTCGCGGATGCCGTAATGAAGATAGCGGCCGGAGAAATCCCCCGGCGTCACCGCTTTCATATCGGCGGCCTTGGTATTGTTCGAGCCGGTCAGATCGGCCGAGCCGCCAAGCAGATTGCCCTGGATTTTTGCCAGCTCATCAAGCGTTTTTTGCGAGGAGACGCGCGTCGCCTGTGGTGCATTGGCGTCGCTCGCTTTGCGTTTGAATGCGTTGATCGTTTCGGCGAGCGCCGGGCTCAGCGTGCTTGCAATGTCGCGATCGAAACCGGCAGCATCGCCGCTCGCGTGCCGTGCAGTCCATGCTTCGTGCGCGGCCTTGCCGCGCACGTCCGTGCCGCGCCAGGCTGAGAGAATTGCGTCTGGAATTTCGAAGGGCGGCGCGCTCCAGCCGAGCTTCTCGCGCGTGGCCGCGATCTCTGCGGCGCCGAGTGCCGAGCCATGGACGCCATGCGTGCCGGCCTTCGTGGGCGCGCCGAAACCGATTGTCGTCTTGCAGCCGATGAACACCGGCCTGTCGGACGTCTGCGCCTCGCTCAATGCCTCTGCGATGGCTTTGGGATCGTGCCCATCGATATGCCACGCGTCCCAGCCAGCGGCTTTGAAACGCGCGATCTGATCGGTCGAATCGGCGAGGTTCACCGCGCCGTCGATGGTGATCTTGTTGTCATCCCAGAGCACGACGAGTTTCGAGAGCTTCAGATGGCCGGCGAGCGTGATTGCCTCCTGGCTGACGCCCTCCATCAGGCAGCCATCGCCGGCGATCACATAGGTGCGGTGATCGACAAGGCCGTCGCCGTAACGCGCGGCGAGAAGCTTTTCACCAATCGCCATGCCGACCGCCATGGCAAGACCCTGGCCGAGCGGGCCGGTCGTCGTCTCGACGCCCGGCGTATGGCCATATTCGGGATGACCCGGTGTCTTCGAACCGAACTGGCGGAAATTCTTGATCTCCTCGATCGTCATCTCCGGATAGCCGGTGAGATAGAGAAGCGCATAAAGCAGCATCGAGCCGTGACCGGCCGACAGCACGAAGCGGTCGCGGTCCGGCCATGCGGGATCGGCCGGATCGAATTTCAAAAATTGTGTGAAGAGGATCGTCGCGACATCGGCCATGCCCATCGGCATGCCGGGATGGCCGGAATTGGCTTTTTCCACCGCATCGACGGCAAGAAAGCGGATCGCATTGGCAAGCTCGTCGTGTGTGACGGCAGCTTCAGCCTTGGCGAACACGTTCATTGAATTCTCCTTTACAGCGCGCGCCGCGCGCGTTCGACCAATTGCAGAATGATCGGCGTCAGGATGAGCTGCATGGCAAGGTCGAGTTTGCCGCCGCCAACGACGATCGAATTGGCCCGCGACATGAAACTATCGTGAAGCATCGACAGTAAGTACGAGAAGTCGATGCCGCGGGGATCCTTGAAGCGGATGATGACCATCGATTCATCCGAGGTCGGAATCCAGCGCGCCGCGAACGGATTAGACGTATCGACCGTCGGCACGCGTTGGAAATTGATGTCGGTTTCGGTGAATTGCGGACAGATGTAATTCACATAGTCCGGCATCCGCCGCAAAATCGTGTCGGTGACGGCCTCTTTCGAATAGCCGCGTGCTGCCTTGTCGCGATGGATCTTCTGAACCCATTCGAGATTGATGACCGGCACGACGCCGATCTTGAGGTCGGCATAACGCGCGACATTCACCTTGTCGGTTACGATCGCGCCGTGCAGCCCTTCATAGAAAAGCACCTCGGATTGCGCGGGCAGCGGCCCCCAATCCGTGAACTGGCCCGGCGTTCCGCGATAGAGGTCCGCTTCTATTGCATCGTGAACGTAGTGGCGCGTCTTGGCCTGACCCGTCTCGGCATAGGTACGAAACACCGATTCGAGTTCTTCGAGAAGATTGGCCGTGGGCCCGAAATGGCTGAAATGATTATTACCGCGTTGCTCTTCTTCGTTCATGACGCGACGCATCTCGTCGCGGTCGAAGCGATGAAACGCGTCCCCCTCGATGAAGGCGGCGCCGATCTCCTCGCGCCGGAAAATGTGCTCGAAGGTCCGCCGCACGGAGGTCGTACCGGCGCCGGAAGAACCTGTAACAGAGATGATGGGGTGTTTTGCCGACATCGCGTCCCCGTCAGAACCGCATCAGACCGCGGCGGCCGAAAAGCGGCGAATGTTCCGCCGAAAACTGCGGATCGGTATGATAGCGCGTGATCAGACGCACGACCTCATCCGAGCCGAAGACGAAAGGTGTACGCGCGTGAATGTCGGTCGGCTGAATGTCGAGAATGCGACGGGCGCAATCGGTCGCCGTGCCGCCCGCGTTTTCGATGATCAGACTGATCGGATTTGCCTCATAGATAAGCCGCAGCCGACCCGCGCTATAACCTTGGCGCATATCGCCTGGATAAAGGAACACGCCGCCGCGCGCCAGGATGCGATAGGCTTCCGCGACGAGCGACGCGATCCAACGCATGTTCTGTTCCTGCCCGAGGGGGCCTTCCGTGCCCTTGATGCAATCGTCGACGAACGTGCGTACCGATGGGGCCCAGTGCCGGTAGTTCGAAGCGTTGATCGCATATTCCTTCGACTTGCGCGGAATATTGATGCCGTCATGCGTCCGCACAAAGGCGCCAATGCGCCGGTCGAGAATGAAAATCTGCGTCGTTCCCGCTGCCCCGAGAACGAGTCCCGTTTGCGGCCCGTAGATGACGAACCCCCCGGCCAATTGGTTACGGCCCGGCTGCAGAAAATGCGCTCTGGGGTCGCTGGCGCCCGGCACGACGGGCAGTATCGAGAAGATCGTCCCGATCGAAACATTGGCATTGATGTTGGACGATCCATCAACCGGATCCATCGCGACGGCAAGCGTCGCCTGCGGGTCGAGAACCAGCGGCTCGTCCAACTCTTCCGACAGGACAGCGGCGACAGGCGCGCGGCGGAGCGCGTTGACAAAGAGGTCATTGCCGAACACGTCGAGATGCTTCTGCACATCGCCGCCAGCGTTGACGTCGCCGACGGCAGCGGCACCGTCACCGCCAAGCAGGCCGAGCGAAATCAGATCCGCCATTTCGAAGGCGGCGCGGGCGATCTCGTGGACAAGCGCGGCGACGGGCGCAAACGAGGCATCCTGCGCGGTCAAGTCCTGCAAGACGTCTTCGAGATGATGGCTCTGCGCGACTTTGAGCATGTCCCACCCTGCGCTTGTTATGTTGAGTCTTATGGCCTGAAGTCAGCCCGCGTGGGCCCAAAGAAAAGTGAATTGCGTTGAGATAGCATCAAAAAAAATCTAATAATAGAGGATGAAGCGCGCCACCATCAAACAACTCGAAAGTGTTCGTTCCGTTGCCGAAGCCGGGACGATTGTGAAAGCAGCAGAACAACTTAACGTCACGCCTGCGGCGCTGACCTCACGAATTCAATTGCTTGAACAAGACGCGGGCGTTGCTTTATTCGATCGCACCGGCGGGCGCCTGCGGCTGACTGTCGCCGGGGAAGAGGTTGTGAGCGCGGCGCACCGCATCGAGCGCGTTTTGACCGATCTCGATGTGACGATCGCGTCGCTGCGCGGCACGCATAGCGGCCGCATCGCCGTCGGCATTGTCTCGACCGCGAAATATATCGCGCCGCGGCTCGTTGCGGCGTTCGCGCGGCAAAATCCTCGCATCGAGGTGACGATCACAGTCGGCAACCGGATGGAGATGGTCAGTCAATTGCGCGACTATAAAATCGACGTTTGCCTGATGGGCCGGCCGCCGAGCGACTTTCCAGTCGAGAGCGTGGCCATTGGCGAGCATCCGCAGGTTATTGTCGCCGCCCCTGACCACCCGCTTGCAAACTGCCGCCGCATCGCGAAGGCCGATCTGGCCAAAGAGAATTTCATCATTCGCGAAACCGGCTCCGGCACGCGGGCGGTGTTCGATTATTTTTTCTCCGACGTGCCGGTGCGGCTTCCGACGGTCAATATCGAGATCGGCTCCAACGAGACGATCAAGCAAGCGGTGATGGCCGGGCTCGGCTTGGCGCTGCTGTCGGCCCATACGATCGAAGCGGAGATTGCGAGCCGCCGCTTGGCGATCCTCGATGTCGTTGGCCTGCCGCTGCTACGGCAATGGTTTGTCGTGCGCCGCGCCGATCGCGCGCCGACGGCGATTGCACAGGCTATGTGGGATTTCGCCGTCGCTGAGGCGCCGAAGCTTCTGCCGAACGGGATCGCGGCTTAGCGGCCGCGGACGCTCTAGCTGGCCGCTTGCAGCGCCGTCGTCTGAAAACGCATCTGTGGCTGGCCGACGAAATTATAGGCGCCGATATGGGTGAGTTTGCCCTCGGTATCGAGCCAGATCTTGCCGCCGGTGTCGCGCCATTTCTGGCAGAAGCCGAAATCCTCGCTGATGTAGGTCTTCGTCTCGGGATCGATCGAGCATTCGAAGAGCGCGTAACTTTCACCGCCCTTGGCGTTGCTGTAGGCGTGAACGCCCGCGTAGCGTGACTCGGGATAGGCCGCGATCATTTTCTCGATCGCCTGGCGCTTGAGCATCATGAAGCCGCCGCCGGAATAAATGCCCGAGACAAACCGGCCCTTCCGTTCGGCATCGCTGCCGGTACACGGCGTGCCAACGTAAAGCAGCGGCGCGCTTTGAAACGATTCCCCCGTGGTTAGGCGCTTCATTGCGGGCGCGCCCCAGTCGATAACCTTCAACGGATACATGCCGGCGACGAATTCCTCATCGAACGCGAGCATGTCGTAAACCTGCTGCGGATCGAAGGAAATGTCGGCGTCGATGAACAGCATGTGCGTCGCCGGCGTGCTGAGAAATTGCGTCACCAGCGTGTTGCGGCTGCGGGTGATGAGCGAATCGTGGCCAAGCATCGCCAGCATCGCATCGAAGCCGGACTGTCCGGCGAACTGGATGAGGCTGATCACCGACTGCATATAATGCTGCGAGACGAGACCACCGAAACATGGCGTCGCGATAAACAGCAGCGGTCTTTGTGTCATGGCGGCCCCAAGTGCGATCTGAGCAAGAGCGATCTGAGCGAGAATCGCCTCGCATCCTGCGGGGGAGCCCTGTGAAAGGCAATGCCGCGCGCCCGCGTATGGAAAGCCTCAGGTCAGCTTTGCGTACCGTTTAGCCAGCGATTCGAAGCCCTGAGCCAGCGCTATCGCGACGCCGCAATTCCGCTTCGGCACGCAACATATAATCTCGCGTCAGCGGAACGGCGTCGACCTTTTTGGCGAGCTGGATTTGAAACACGACTTCGCCGGTGTAGCGGAAGGCAGCTTCCGATGCGGCGAGATAATATTCCCACATCCGGCAGAAACGCTCATCGTAGAGCGCCGCGGCGTCGGCGCGATGCGCGAGGAAGCGTGCGCGCCACGCTCTCAGCGTCTCGGCATAATGCAGCCGCAAAACCTCAACGTCGGTCACGTAAAGGCCGGCCCGCTCGATCGCCGGCATGATTGTCGAGAGGGCGGGGATATAACCGCCCGGGAAAATGTATTTGTTGATCCACGGATCCGGCTCGTATTGGGCACGCGACGAACCGATCGTGTGGATCAGCGCCATACCGCCGGGCTGGAGAAGCTTGGCGACCTGTTGGAAATAGGTCGAATAAAATTCCGGGCCGACATGTTCGAACATGCCGACCGAAACGATCTTGTCGAAACGCTCGTCGATCTCGCGATAGTCTTGCAGCCGGAATTCGATGGCGCTCGTTTGATCCGCTTCGCCGGCGCGTTCGCGTGCGAAGGCGAGTTGCTCGCGCGATAATGTGATGCCGGTGACTTTGGCGCCGCAGATACGGGCGAGATAAAGCGCGAGGCCGCCCCAGCCGCAGCCGATATCAAGGATGCGGTCACCTTTTTCGATCATCAGTTTCGCAGCGATATGGCGCTTCTTCGCCAGCTGCGCGTCATCGAGAGTCGCGGCGCCATTCTCGAAATAGGCGCAGGAATATTGCATGTCATCGTCGAGAAAGAGTTTGTAGAGCCGCCGATCGAGGTCGTAGTGATGCGCGACGTTGCGGCGCGCGCGCACCGAAGAGTTGGCTTTGAAAATATGCTGCAAACGGCCTCGTGTGGTCGTCAACGCTTGCAGCCACCAGATCCGTTCGAGATGGTCGATGTTCTGGCAAATGACGGCGAGCGCATCGTAAATCGTGCCCTCGTCGACCGCGACCCGGCCATCCATATAGAGCTCGCCGAATCGCAGCGTGGGATTGAGCAAGACTGCCGTTTGTGCGGCTTTATCGGCGAAGCGCAAACGTACATTTTTGCCGCTGCCGTCACCGAATTTGTATCTCGCTCCTGACGCAGTTTCGACTTCGAGCGATCCCGTCTTGATAAGGGCGGCGATGAACCGCCGGAACATCTTCTCCATCTCACACCTCGTCGCCGAGGCTCATTGCGCAGCACCGACCCGTTCGACGGCTCCACCGTGTGCAAACGCACAGCCCGGATATTGACCTTGTGTTCGCCTCGCGACGGCGCTTGACGCCTCTTTTAACTCCCGACTTCACGCCTATGTTTGACGTTCGTCAATGTATGGATGCAACCGAAGCCGCATCTGAACATTTAAGAACTGGAGTTTCAAAGATGCAAGTGTCTCATGTTTTGCGTGCTTCGGCTTTCATCGCAGCGGTAGCATTCGCCGTTCCTGCGCTTGCATTTGGCGGCGGCCACGGCGGTGGCGGTGGTCATGGTGGTGGTTTCGGCGGTGGCGGATTCCACGGTGGCGGCGGCTTTCATGGCGGTGGCTTTGGCGGCGGCGGTTTTCACGGTGGCGGGTGGCATGGCGGTGGCGGCTGGCACGGTGGTGGTTGGCGCGGCGGCTACGGCGGATGGGGTTATCCTGGCTACGGTTACGGCTATGGATATCCCTACGGGTACGATGACGGTTATTCAGATTGGGGTTACGATTATGGCGATCCTGGTTACGATTATGGTTATGATAATGGGTATGGCTATGGTCCGGGCGTCTACGGACAACAAGGCTATGGTCAAAATCCCGGTGCTTACACCGCGCCGCCACAGGCAAATGGCCAACTCGGCCAATATTGCCGAACCCAGGTGAAAGTCTGCCAGCTCTATCATGCTTCGAATGTCGGCGCGGGATGCTCTTGCCGTAACGGCACATCGCGCGCCTATGGTCAGGTCACGCCCTAGTACTCGGTGGCTGGACGAAGCAGCGTGGCTTTCTACTAGGCGTGATAATGCGCGCGATACCAATCGACGAAGTGCGGCACGCCGACATCAATCGGCGTTGAGGGGCGATAGCCCGTCAACGCCTTGAGCAGATCGGTGTTGGCGAAGGTCGCCGGGACATCTCCGATCTGCATCGGGAGCAGTTTGCGCTTGGCCGTTTGCCCGAGGGCATGTTCGACGGACGCGACGAAATCCTCGAGTTCTACTGGCTGGCCAGCCCCGATATTGACGACGCGCCACGGCGCAACCGGCGACAGGCTGTCGCCTGCAATCGGCCCGTGCGTGCTTCCCGGCGCTGGCGGCGCATTATGCAACAAGTGCAGCATCGCCTCGACCAGATCGGCGACATAGGTAAAGTCGCGCCGCATCTTGCCGTGATTATAGAGATCGATCGGCTCGCCGCGTAAAATCGCTTCGACGAACTTGAACAGCGCCATGTCGGGCCGGCCCCAGGGTCCATAGACCGTGAAGAAGCGCAGCATCGTCGTCGGGATGGCGAAAAGGTGCGCGTAAGAATGCGCCATTTCCTCGTTCGCTTTCTTGCTGGCCGCGTAAAGCGTCAGCGGATGGTCGGCAGAATCGGTCTCAAAGAACGGGATTTTCGCGTTGGCGCCGTAGACAGATGACGTCGAGGCGAGAAGCGCGTGGCGTGGCGGCTTCGCCCGCAGCAATTCCAGCAGATTGAAAGTGCCGACGAGATTGGCGTCGGTATAGGCGCGCGGATTTTCGAGGCTGTAGCGCACGCCGGCCTGGGCGGCGAAATGATAGACGATGTCGAAGCCGTCGCCATAAGCGCGCTCAAGGGCGGGGGCATCTTCGAGCATCAGCCGGTGGCCGGTGTAAAGCCCGTGCTGGTCGAGAATTTCCTGACGCGCATGTTTCAATGCCACATTGTAATAGGGCGTAAACCCGTCGATGCCGACGACCTCGTCGCCGCGCTCGAGAAGGCGACGCGCCATATGAAAACCGATGAAGCCAGCGGCGCCGGTGACGAGAATACGCATCCCAACGACTCCAATTTAGCCGAACGCGGAAACCGCACTTTGACCTAGCTCATAAAAGCTTGGCCGGCGCAGCGGTAAATATACTTGGCTTAGCTCATGCACAGTTTAACAAGTCTGCTGCGGCCTTGTGCCCGGGATTCAATGAGGAGGACTTCGATGCATCGCATGATGAAGGGGCTGGCGGCGGCGGCTCTCGCGCTCGGCCTGGTGGGCGCGCAGAGCGCTCATGCCTTTGGAGGCCATGGCGGTGGCGGCGGTTTCCACGGGGGTGGTGGTGGCTTTCATGGCGGCGGCGGTTTTCATGGTGGCGGCGGATGGCACGGCGGCGGCTGGGGCGGTGGAGGTTGGCGCGGCGGCGGCTGGTACGGCGGTGGATGGGGTTGGGGCGGCTGGGGTTACCCCTATTGGGGTTGGGACTACGGTTGGGGCTCGCCCTATCTTTATGGCACGCCTTATAGCTACGGTTATGCTTACGAACCTCCGCCGCAGCCTGAGGGCGGCCTATATTGCGTAACAAGGGCGCATATGTGCGGTCTTGATGCGGCACGGGCGCCGGGGTCGCGCTGTTCATGCAGCGGCGGCCGCGGCCGGGTCACGGTTCTGCAAGGTCAATAAAGAGCAAGCAGAAACAGGCGCTGGCGAGGCTTCGCCAGCGCATTTCCTTAAGATTTGACTGCCTTGATTAGGATCAAGAATTTCGCATTTTTAGCTGGGACTCTTCGTCCACTTGCGCCGTATTTAGAATTAGGCGAAAACCAATCTTGGGGAAGCGACGAGCCAGTTCAGGCAGGTCCGCGGTGCAGACCGGGAGAGCCCAGAAGGCGCAAAAGTTGGCTATAGGCGCCTTATAAGGACCGGGTTCGTCTATGGAATATAAGGCATTTTTCGAAGACGCTTTGGGCCGTCTCAAAGCCGAGAAGCGTTACCGCGTTTTCGTTGATCTCGAACGCGACGCCGCGCATTTTCCTTATGCCCGCTGGCACCGCGATGCCGACACCACCGAAGACGTCATCATGTGGTGTTCGAACGATTACCTCGGCATGGGTCTTGATCCGCAGGTGATCGAGGCGATGTGTACCGCCGCGTGCCGCCACGGCGTCGGTGCGGGCGGGACGCGCAATATTGCCGGTACCAATCATCCTCTGGTCGCGCTCGAGGCCGAACTCGCCGATCTGCATGGAAAGCCGGGCAGCCTCGTCTTCACGTCAGGCTGGATTTCCAATCTCGCGGCGCTGTCCGCGATCGCCTCGCTGCTACCGGACTGTCTGATCCTCTCCGACGCCTATAATCACAATTCCATGATCGAGGGCATCAAGCGCTCCGGCGCCGAGCGGCAGATTTTCCGCCACAACGATCTCGACCATCTCGAAGACCTGCTGAAGGCGGCCGGCCGCGAACGGCCGAAGCTGATCGCCTTCGAGAGCCTTTATTCGATGGATGGCGATATCGCGCAGATCGGCAAGATCGCTGACCTCGCCGAGCGCTACAATGCGATGACCTATCTCGATGAGGTTCACGCCGTTGGCCTCTATGGCCGGCGTGGCGGTGGCATTGCCGACCGCGACAACGAGATGGATCGCATCGACGTCATTGAGGGCACGCTCGCCAAGGGCTTTGGCACTTTGGGCGGCTATATCGCGGCGGATCTGCCGATTGTCGATGCCGTGCGCTCCTACGCGGCCTCGTTCATCTTCACGACCGCTCTGTCGCCGGCGCTTGCCGCCGCGGCGCAAAAGGCGGTGCAATTGCTGAAGAGCGAATCGGGTGCTGAATTGCGCACCCGGCACCAGCGCCAGGCAATGCTGACGAAACATGCGTTGTCCGCCGCCGGCCTGCCGGTGATGCCCAATCAATCGCATATCGTACCGGTCTTCGTCGGCGATGCCGAGCGCTGCAAGGCTGCTTCCGACATGCTGCTCCAACGCCACAGCATTTATATCCAGCCGATCAATTATCCGACTGTCGCACGTGGCACGGAGCGCCTGCGCATTACACCGTCGCCGGCGCATTCCGACGGCCATATTGCCCATCTCGTCGAGGCTTTGGTCGATGTCTGGCAGGCGCTGAAACTGCCGTTCACCGAAACGACGGGCAACGTCGTAGCGTTCCGCCGCGAGGCGGATGACGCGCACTGCACCTTCCCCGAGCTGGTCAAGAAGGCGGCGGAATAGCCGCCTCTCAGGCCTCCGTCAAAACTGGCAGGCAATGCGCGCGGATATGCGCCGCGAGCAGCCGATAATCGTCGGCGCGCACCGCGCCTTTGCGCCAGACGAGCACCAACGTCCGTTCTGCCTTCGGCGCGGCATAGGGGATGAGCTGGACCCGCGTGCCCCCGACGGCTTCATGCGCGATCTTCGGCAGCAGCGTGATGCCCATGCCGGCCTCGACGAGTTGCACTAGGGTCAGCAGCGATGAGGCGCGCACGTCGTTTTCTTCGGCGATGGCGTCGCGGCCCAGTGCTTCCATCGCGTGCTCGCGCAGACAATGGCCCTGGTCGAGCAGGAGCAACGGCTCGTGCGCAAGCTGCGCCATCGTCACCTCCTTGAGGCGGGTGAGCGGATGGCCGGCTTTGACCGCGAGATAGAAGGGGTCTTTGGCAAGTTCGATCATCTCGATGCCATCGAGCGCCGGGACATGCGCGATGAAGGCGGCGTCGAGCCGGCCGCTTGAGAGTTCGGTGAGCAGGGACTGGGTCATCCCTTCGCGGACGCGAAGATGAAGTTGCGGATAGCTCTGGCTGAGGCTCGATAGCAGCCTCGGCAGCACGAACGGCGCGACCGAGGGGATGACACCTAGCCGCAGCCGTGTGCCCAATGGCAAGATTTCGCGGGCGGCATATTCCGGCAATTCCTGGATTTCCGCGAGGATATGCCGAGCGCGGCGCACCATCGCCTCGCCGAACGGCAGGAGCTGCATCCGCCGCCCGGACCGGTCGATGAGCGGATGCCCGAACTCGGCCTCAAGTCCTTGAATTGCAGCGCTTAACGTCGATTGGGTGATAGCTGCCGCCTTGGCTGCCGCGGCAAAGGTGCTGCTCTCGGACAGCGTCACCAGATAGCGCAGATGGCGCAGGTTCACATTGACGTTCATGGCAGCCTTATATCGGAAAAAACGAACGCAGATACAAAAACATTCGGCTTGATCGAAATTTCTAAACCTCGCACAGTGCGATGCAGCATCACCCTGCGCGCTTTCCGACCAGATGAAATCATCTGGTCGATCGGAAATCGCGCCAACCGGAAGGGAGCATGTTCTTATCGAAAAAATCTGCAATTTTTCGGAACATGCTCTGGGTGCCGGCGGATGCCTCCTCCCACAATCACACGCTCGCAAAGGAATATTGGAATGGCTGGAATCGGAGATAAACTGCCCTCGTTCTCGGTGACGGGCGTGAAGCCTGGCTTCAACAATCACGAGGAAAACGGCGTCTCGGCGTTCGAGCCGCTGACGCAAGAGAGCTTCCCCGGCAAGTGGAAGATCATTTTCTTCTACCCGAAGGATTTCACCTTCGTCTGCCCGACCGAGATCGCGGAATTCGCCAAGCTCGGCAAGGAATTCGAGGATCGCGACGCCGTCGTCCTCGGCGGCTCGACCGACAATGAATTCGTCAAGCTCGCCTGGCGCCGCAGCCACAAGGATCTCGACAAGCTGCCGATCTGGTCGTTCGCCGACACAAATGGTTCGCTGACTGACGGCCTTGGCGTCCGCTCGCCCGACGGCGTTGCCTATCGCTACACGTTCATTGTCGATCCGGACAATGTCATCCAGCACGTCTATGCGACGAACCTGAATGTCGGCCGTGCCCCGAAGGACACGCTGCGCGTGCTCGACGCGTTGCAGACTGACGAACTTTGCCCGTGCAACCGGGAAGTCGGCGGCGAGACGCTGAAGGCCGCGTAAGCCTTACGCAAATTTCGCAACGATACGGCGGGGCCAAAAGCTCCGCCGTTTCGTTTCGTGCCCCCTCTTGTGTTTTGACGCAATTCCGTACGCAAAACCGCACCACGCTTTTGCTGGAATTGCTTGGATGAAGGAACAGATTTCGAAATGTCGCTCGACGCATTGAAAAACCAAATCGCCGATTTCGCCAAGGACGTGCGGCTCAATCTCTCGTCGATGGCGAGCGACGAGACGCTGACGCCCTTGCAGAAATACGGCATCTTTGCCGCCTGCGGCATCGCTTCGCGCAATCCGCAGGTGCGCCAGGCGCTTGTCGCCGAGGCTGCGCAGCATCTCGACGAGACGTCGCTCAACGCCGCCAAATCTGCCGCGGCGATCATGGGCATGAACAATGTCTATTACCGCTTCCTGCATCTCGCCTCGAACGAGGAGTTTCGCACCATGCCGGCGAAGCTGCGCATGAATGTCATCGCCAATCCGGGCGTGCCGAAGCAGGATTTCGAGCTCTGGTCGCTGGCGGTCTCGGCTATCAATGGCTGCGGCATGTGCATCGATGCGCATGAGGCCGAATTGCGCAAGGCCGGCGTCAGTTCGCAGAGCATTCAGGCGGCGGTGCGTTTTGCTGCGATCATCCAGTCGGCGGCGATCGCGGTCGAAGCGGCCTGAAAATGAATCATGCGCGGATTGCTCCGCGCATGATCTTTATCTGTAAGAAACTTATCGTGCGAAAAGCTTATTCCGCGGCGCCGGCGTCTTCAGCCTTTTCCTTGGCTTCGAGGTCTTCGCCCGTCTGCTGATCGACGGCGCGCATCGAGAGCCGCACCTTGCCGCGGTCGTCGAAGCCCAGCAGCTTTACTTTCACCTTGTCGCCTTCCTTGACGACATCGGTCGTCTTGGCGACGCGGCCCTTGGCAAGCTGCGAGATGTGGACAAGGCCATCCTTCGAGCCGAAGAAGTTCACGAAGGCGCCAAACTCGACGGCCTTCACGACCGTGCCGTCATAGATATGGCCGATCTCCGGGTCCATCGCGATCGACTTGATCCAGGCGACGGCCGCCTTGATCGAATTGGCGTCGCTCGAAGCGACCTTCACCGTGCCGTCGTCCTCGATGTTGATCTTGGCGCCGGTCTTTTCGACGATCTCGCGGATCACCTTGCCGCCCGTGCCGATGACTTCGCGGATCTTGTCGGTCGCGATCTTGAAGCTCTCGATACGCGGCGCGAATTCGCCGAGTTCGGCGCGGGCGCCGGTCAGCGCCTTCGCCATCTCGCCGAGGATGTGCAAGCGGCCGTCTTTCGCCTGGCCGAGCGCGACACGCATGATCTCCTCGGTGATGCCGGCGATCTTGATGTCCATCTGCAGCGAGGTGATGCCGGATTCGGTGCCCGCGACCTTGAAATCCATGTCGCCGAGATGGTCTTCATCGCCGAGAATGTCGGAGAGCACGGCAAAGCGCTCGCCTTCGAGGATGAGGCCCATGGCAATGCCAGCCGTCGGCGCCTTGAGCGGCACACCGGCGTCCATCAGCGCGAGCGACGAGCCGCAGACCGTCGCCATCGATGACGAGCCGTTCGACTCGGTGATCTCGGAAACGACGCGGATCGTGTAGGGGAATTCTGCCGCCGTCGGCAGCATCGGGCGGATCGCGCGCCAGGCCAGTTTGCCATGGCCGATTTCGCGCCGGCCGGGCGAACCCATGCGGCCCGTCTCGCCAACCGAATAGGGCGGGAAGTTATAATGAAGCAGGAAGCGCTCTTTGTAGGTGCCTTCAAGCGAGTCGATGTATTGCTCATCCTCGCCGGTGCCGAGGGTCGCGACGACAAGCGCCTGCGTCTCGCCGCGGGTGAAGAGCGCCGAACCATGCGTGCGCGGCAGAATGCCGACCTGCGCCAGGATCGGGCGCACGGTCTTCACGTCGCGCCCGTCGATACGGATACCGTTGTCGAGAATGTTCCAGCGCACGACCTTCGCCTGGAGATCGTGGAAGGCTTCGCCGACCTGCTCCTTGGTGAACTTGGCGCCTTCGGCGGGCAACAGCGCCGCCGTGACCTTCGCCTTCACCACGTCGACGGCGGCGTAGCGCACGGCCTTGGCGGTGATCTTGTAGGCTTCGCGCAGTTCTGTCTCGGCCACGCCGCGAACGGCGGTCTCGACCTCGGTTTTGTCGACGGTGGTGAGATCGCGCGGCTCCTTTGCCGCCTTCTCCGCGAGGCGGATGATCGCTTCAATGACGGGCTGGAAGCCGCGATGCCCGGTCATGACGGCTTCGAGCATCGTCGCTTCGGACAGCTCCTGGGCTTCCGATTCGACCATCAGCACCGCATCGCCCGTTCCGGCGACGACGAGATCGAGGGTCGAGGTCTTCATCTCCTCGATCGTCGGGTTCACCTTCAACTGGCCGTTGATGTAGCCGACGCGCGCACCGCCAACTGGGCCCATGAACGGGATGCCGGACAGGGTCAACGCGGCCGAGGCTGCGACCAGAGACAGAATGTCCGGGTCATTTTCGAGATCGTGCGAGAGCACGGTGACGACCACCTGCGTGTCGTTGCGGTAGCCGTCCGGGAACAGCGGGCGGATCGGCCGGTCGATCAGGCGGGAGACCAGTGTCTCCTTTTCGGAGGGGCGGCCTTCGCGCTTGAAATAACCGCCGGGGATGCGGCCGGCGGCGAATGCCTTTTCCTGGTAATTGACGGTGAGCGGGAAGAAATCCTGCCCCGGCTTCGGCGCCTTGGCGCCAACGACAGTGGCGAGCACGGTGGTCTCGCCATAGGTCGCGAGCACGGCGCCATCCGCCTGACGGGCGATGCGCCCGGTTTCGAGCACGAGCTTGTGCCCGGCCCAGTCCAGTTCTTCACGATGGATTTCGAACATTGGTCATTCTCTTTGCGTGAGGGCAAAGACCCAAGGCCATGTGCAGAATGGCAAGAGGCTTCTCGCTTCCGAGAAGCGCCTGGCGATCCTGCCATGGCTCCGGTCTTTCACCGACAGCGGCGGCCCCATGCCGCCCTGCCGTCTTCTCGATGGAGCGGGGGCCCGCTCCGCCCGGTGCGCAATGCACCA
The DNA here is from genome assembly GCF_037200945.1 of Methylovirgula sp. Taxonomy (NCBI): domain Bacteria; kingdom Pseudomonadati; phylum Pseudomonadota; class Alphaproteobacteria; order Hyphomicrobiales; family Beijerinckiaceae; genus Methylovirgula; species Methylovirgula sp. Next base: position 871,790 of record NZ_JBBCGP010000001.1, on the reverse strand, counting down.
GCCGAGTTTAGAACATTTTCGCGAGCCGGAAACCTGCGGCGTCGCCACTTTTCTCCGCCGCCCGCGGGCGGCGGCTTTCAAGCTTGGTCATAGGTGGAGCGGCGATTTTCGGCGCTCCGCCATGAAGCACGAGCCAAACAGCCTTACCGGCGGATGCCGAGCCGCTCGATCAGCGTCTTGTAGCGCGATTCATCCTTGCGCTTCACGTAGTCGAGAAGCTGGCGGCGCAGCGAGACGAGCTTGAGCAGCCCGCGACGCGAATGATTATCCTTGATATGGGTCTTGAAATGGCCGGTGAGATTGCTGATCCGCTCGGTGAGGATCGCGACCTGCACCTCAGGCGAGCCAGTGTCGCCGGATTTTGTCGCATATTCTTTAATGAGCGCGTCCTTGCGCTCTGCCGTGATCGACATCGTAAATCCTTTCGATTTTTGAAAATGCCTCCGCCGCGGCCAGGCCGGGATGTCGTCCAGCAAGGTTTTGGAGGAGCGCGCCAGCCAAAGGGCCAGCGACCCGGGCTTTATACAGGAAATCGCGAGGGATGGAAGGCGCTCAGTCGAGAATGAAATTCTTCGGCTTCAGCGGTTCCGGCAGGGCCGTATCGCCTAAAGCTTCGCCGACAGCGATCTCGATATTTCGGACCAGGGCGTCGAGCGGCAGGGCATTCTGCGTGCCGCCGAACGGCTCTTCCAGCTCCTCACCCAGGGCATCGAGGCCGAAGAAGGAATAGGCGAGGATCGCGGTCAGAACCGGCGTCGCTAGGCCGACCGTTCCGACGAGGCCGAACGGCAGGAGAAGGCAGAACAGCCACGCCGTCCGATGAAGCAGCAGAGTGTAGGTGAAGGGCGTCGGCGTCGTATGCAGCCGTTCGCAGGCGGTCTGGACCTCGGTCAGAGCTTGGAGATGGCGCGACAGGATCGAATAGGGGATGTCGGCAAGCTTCCCGACCTGCCGAAGCGCCGCAAGTTCCATCGCCTGCGCGCGCTGGATGGCGTCCGGCTGACACATGCTCCCTGCCACGATCGGCGCTTCGTCTGTCGGCAGCCAATGCGGTGTCTTGCCGTCATCGCCGTTCAATTGGCCGGCGCGCAATTGATTGCGGAGCGCATGGGCAAAGGCGACGAGCCGATGCGCGCAGCGCCGCTGCAATGTGGCGTCGTCGGGCAGCAGGACCAGAAATTCGCGGGTCAGGTTGCGCGCCTCGGCGGCGAGCTGCCCCCATTGCTTGCGACCCTCCCACCAGCGCTCGTAGCAGGCGTTGTTGCGAAAGCCGAGGAAGATCGAAAGCGCCAAGCCGAGCAATGTGAAGGGGGCTGCCGAGACATTGTTGAAGGACGCTGGCGAAAAATGATGCCAGACGACGACGGCGGCCGAAACGGCCAGCACGCAAAGAACTCGTGGCGCGATCATGGGCAGAATGGAGCCGCGCATGATGAAGAGCAGGCTGAATGCGTTGGGGCGGGGACGGACGATCAATTCAAACCTCTTCCGGGCGTGCGCCGTGGCTGGAAACCGCTTCGAAATCCGATTCTGGCGTCTGCAGCACGTTTTGCGCATTGGCGAGTTTGGCGAAGCGGCCGCCAAGCGCGAGAAGCTCTTCGTAGCTGCCGCGTTCGACAATCCTGCCCCGGTCGAAGACGAAGATGCGGTCGGCGTTGCGCACGGTGGCGAGCCGATGCGCGATAATGAAGGTCGTGCGCCCCTTGGTTGCCCGCGCCATGGCGATTTGCAATTGCCGCTCGGTTTCGACATCGAGCGCCGAGGTCGCTTCGTCGAAGATCATGATCGGCGGGTTCTTCAAGAGCGCCCGGGCGATTGAAAGGCGCTGGCGTTCGCCGCCGGACAGTGAGCGGCCGCGCTCGCCGACAATTGTCGCGAGACCGTCGGTTTGGCGTGCGACGAATTCGTCCGCCTGGGCAAGGTCCAGCGCCTCGTCGAGTTCGGCCTGGGTGGCGTCGAGATTGCCGATCTTGACGTTTTCCTCGATCGAACGGGCAAAGAGCATGGGCTCCTGGAAGACGACGCCAATATTGCGGCGCAGGCCCGCGAGCGTCATGTCGCGAATGTCGATGCCGTCGATCGAGATCGCTCCGGATTGCGGATCGAACACCCGGTGCAGCAGGCTGAGCGTCGTCGATTTGCCTGAACCGGTTGCGCCGACGAGCGCGATCGTCTCACCCGCCGAAACATCGAAGCTGACATTTTCGATCGCGACCTTGCCGTCTACGTAAGCGAAGGTGACGTGATCGAAGACGACGTGGCCCTTGAGCTTGCCGGGATCCTTGGCGCCGGGCCGGTCGGCGACGCCGGGTGAGGTGTCAAGGACATTGAAGAATTCGGACAGTTTCGGGGCCTGCAAAAACAGCCCATTGATGAAATTGACGATCTCGACCAGCTTGCCGATCAGCATCGTGGCGAGCGCCATGAAGGTCACGAGCTGGCCGATCGTCGCCAGATTTCGCTGATGCAGCCAGACGCCGACGATGAAGATTGTCAACAGCGTCAGCGTCGAAGCGGCACGGGCCGCGACAACCGCGACTGCCCACCACGAGAGCACCGGCATCTGCGCGTTGAGCACCGCCTGAATCAGCTGATTCATTGCCGAGGCTTCGCTCTGAATGCGGGTGAAGCTCTGGATGACGGCGATATTGCCGAGCACGTCCGAGGCGCGCTCGGACAGATTGGCGTTGAAACCCTCGACCTGCGTTTGCAGCGTATGCGTGCGGCGGACGACGAAGATGATGATGATACCGAAGATCACGACGAGGATGATCAACGGCAATCCGAGCCGCCAGTTGATGAAGAGCGCCAGCGGCAGCAGCACGGTCAGCGCGACGAAATCGGCACATTTTTCGCGGAAGAACGAGAGCCAGAGCCAGAAGAGCGCCGAGGCGCCTTCCAGCATCCCCTTCAGCAACCGCCCGGAATGGATCGAGGCATGAAACGAGAGCGGCAGGTTGAGAACATGCTCGAAGAAAATGCCCATTGCGGCCAGCCGGCGCCGATGCGCCATCCGATCGGCGCGCAGGCCGACAAAGACCGCGCCGATGATCGAGAACAGCGCAAAGCCGATCCATAGGCCGATCAGCGGCGCCAGCGCGTGGAGGCCGGGACTTTGATGTTGCGCCTCGCCAATGTTCATCCGGTCGATGATGCGGCCGAAGAGAACCGGCTCGGCGAATTGCGCCGCGGCGAGCGCGAAATTGGCAAAGGCGAGAAAGATCGCCACATGCGTCTCGGTGCCGAGAAGGCCCAGGGCGCGGAAATAAAGCCGCGACAGCGAGAGGTCGTTGGTGTGGTGCTTGGGGTCAGACATGCGCTAGAGATCGATCGGAGAGGTGCCGCGACGTGGGCATTTTTTGACATCGTTCAAATGAGGTCATGCCCCAGTGGCGAAGCAAACAGCAATTGAAATGAACACCGGCTTGACGGAATTCGACGAAATTGTCGCGGAGCGATTTGCCTTCGCCGTCGAGCCAGAGACGGCCGGCCGGCGGCTCGACGCGCTGCTTGCGGCACGCCCCGAGGCGCTGGAAGCTTCGCTGTCGCGCACGCGGCTGAAAGCCTTGATCGAAGCTGGCGCGGTCGAGATCGACGGCGTGCCGGCTCTTGATGCGGGACAAAAGGTCAAAGCCGGGCAGAATATCGAAGTCGCTGTACCGCCCGCCGAAGATGCGGTGCCACAGGGGGAGGCGATCCCGCTCTCGATCGCCTATGAGGATGCGCATCTCGTCGTCGTGGATAAGCCGGCCGGGCTTGTCGTCCATCCGGCGCCGGGCCATCCGACCGGTACGCTGGTCAACGCGCTGATCGCCCATTGCGGCGACAGCCTCTCCGGCATCGGCGGGGTGAGGCGTCCGGGCATCGTCCACCGGCTCGACAAAGACACGTCGGGGCTGCTTGTCGTGGCCAAGACCGATGTCGTGCATAAACGGCTCGCGAAGCTCTTCGCCGATCACAGCCGGGATGATTTGACGCGCGAATATCTCGCCTTCGTCTGGGGCGTGCCGGATCGGTCGGCGGGAATCATCGACCTCCCTCTCGGCCGCCACAAGATCGAGCGTGAGAAAATGTCCGTGGTCCGGGAGGGTGACGGCCGTGAGGCGGTGACGCATTGGGAGATCGTCGAAACCTATGACGGGGCCGACGGCAGACCGGTTGCGAGCCTGCTGCGCTGTGCCCTTGAGACGGGCCGGACGCATCAGATCAGGGTGCATCTGGCGCATGCCGGCCATCCGCTTTTAGGGGATGCGGTCTACGGTCGCGGCTTTAAAACCAAAGCGTCGCGGCTAGGACCCGAAGCTCAGGCGGCGCTCGAAGGGCTTGGTCGCCAAGCGCTTCATGCCGCCACGCTGGGGTTTATACATCCTGTTTCCTCTGAGGAATTCGCGTTCGAGAGTCCGCTGCCGAATGACTTGCAGACGCTCCAGCGGGCGCTGGCGGCCGCGGCCTGAGCGGCTGCGGCGCAAGGCCTTTATGGCAAATCGCTGTGTCTTGCTTACCCAATTGTAATCTCTGATCCGCGAACCACCCTTTCAGGCGGAGGTTAGGGCTCATATATTGGGGTGTACGGCGGGCTTCGGTCGCCGTTTTGGGCTTGCCTTTTTGGGAGCCTGACAGGAGGGATTTTCAAAATGGCTTCATCAGCCGCACTCCCCATGATCTCTGGGGAAAATGGTCTATCGCGTTATCTCCGCGAAATTCGCCGGTTCCCCATGCTGGAGCCGCAGGAAGAATATATGCTCGCCAAGAGCTGGCGCGAGCATGAAGATCGTGACGCCGCGCATAAGCTCGTGACGTCGCATCTGCGGCTCGTCGCCAAAATCGCCATGGGCTATCGCGGCTATGGCTTGCCGATCGGCGAGGTCATCTCGGAAGGCAACGTCGGTCTCATGCAGGCCGTCAAGCGTTTCGAGCCCGAACGTGGCTTCCGCCTTGCCACTTATGCCATGTGGTGGATCCGCGCCTCGATTCAAGAATATATCCTACGCTCGTGGTCGCTCGTGAAAATGGGTACGACCGCCAGCCAGAAGAAACTGTTCTTCAACCTGCGCAAGGCCAAGAGCCAGATTTCGGCGCTCGAAGACGGTGACATGCATCCCGATCAGGTGGCGACGATCGCGACGCGCCTCGGCGTCTCGAAGCAAGACGTGATCGATATGAATCGCCGCATGTCGGGCGACGCTTCGCTCAACGCGCCGTTGCGCGAGGAGGGCGAAGGCGAATGGCAGGATTGGCTCGTCGACGACAGCGCAAGCCAGGAAAACCTGCTCGCGACGCGCGAAGAGACGGACAACCGGCTCGATGCGCTGCATAGCGCGCTCGGGGTTCTTTCCGATCGCGAGCGGCGCATCTTCGAGGCGCGTCGTCTCGCCGAGGACCCGATCACGCTCGAGCAATTGTCGGACGAGTTCCACATTTCGCGCGAGCGTGTCCGTCAGATCGAGGTCCGCGCCTTTGAGAAGGTGCAGGAAGCCGTCAAGGCTGGCGTCGCCAGGCTCGAAGCGACGCCGGCGTTGCCCCCCACTGGGCCACGCCACGCGCCGGCCGTTTAACTTCACGCTATTACGGTCTCGCGCCCTTGTCGGGCGCGGGCGGTATGGCTATAAGGCACAGGCCGCAGGCCTTCTCGCCCTGCAAAATCGGCAAAAATCGGAGTGTAGCGCAGCCTGGTAGCGCACCTCGTTCGGGACGAGGGGGCCGGAGGTTCGAATCCTCTCACTCCGACCATTTCGTTTCCACCCTGGCTCTGACGCCGCTGGCGTCCCGATGAGTCGGTGACCGATGCAGATCGATTCGATCTTTCAAATCCTGATCCAGCATGACGGCCAATGCCCGGACGTGCTGCCCGAGCGGATCGCGGAAAATGTCGCCAGCATCCGCCGGCTTTACCCCAACGCGAATCACCATCTTTTTGGCGGCGATGAATTGCGCGCCTTCCTCAAAGACAATTTCGACGCGCGCGTCCTCGCCGCCTACGACACGCTCTTGCCCTATGCGTTCAAGGCTGATCTCGCGCGGCTGTGCCTGCTCCATAAATTCGGCGGCCTTTATGTCGATCTCGGCGTCCGGATGGTGGAAGCGCCCCAAATTCCGGCCGATAAAGCGATCGTCGTTTTCCGCGATCAATATGTTCCGGGCGGCGCGGCCTGGGCAGTCTCGAACGGGTTGATCTATGCGGCGCCCGGGCGCGCGGAACTTAAACTGGCGATCGACCTCATCGTCGAGAATGTCGAGACGCGCAATTACGGCGCCGATGTCCAGACCATCAGCGGGCCGGCGCTGTTCGGGCGCGTCTTCGCGATGGCAAACGACCTCGCGCATTACTGGAGCGGAGATTCGCGCCTAGTGACATTCGAGGGCGAGGATGTCCCACGCATGTCGTTCATTGCGCCGGATGGGCGGTTGATCGCCTGGCGGGCGAAATCGGTCAACGCCGATCTGACGCATCTCGGTCTCGCGCAAACCAACAATTATTCGCAGATCTACGATTCACATATGGCTTTCGGCGAAACGACGCCGGCCTATGCGCCGCTATTCGCGAAACTGCCGTGGCGCATCGAACTTGAGATAGCAAAACTGCTCTGCACCCTCGGCCTCAAGAAAGACGGGACCCATCTCTGGGGCCGTGCGCTGACGCGTAAAAATCGTGCGGCTAAAGAGCCTGCGTCTGCGCCGTCGCGCGGTACTGATTGGGCGAAACGCCCTCCCAGCGTTTGAACGCCCGCGAAAAAGCGCTGATTTCCGAATAGCCGAGCAACAGCGCGATCTCGCTCACCGCAATATGGCGTTGCGCGAGATAAGCGCGCGCCTGTTCGCGCCGCACCTGTTCGACAAGCCGGGCGAAGCCGATGTTTTCGTCTTCGAGATGCCGCAACAGCGCCGATTGCGACATTTTCAGCGCCGCGGCAATGTCGGCAAACTTCACGTCGCCAATAGCAAGATGGGCGCGGATTTCGCCGGTCAGCCGGTCCTTGAAGGCAAGCTGCGTTGTCTGTGCGACGCGCGTCAGGCTCGCGCGCAGAAGCGAGAGCAATTGCGGATCGGCGCCCGGCATCGGCCGGTCGAGCTGATCGTCGCGGAACACCAGCCGATTGCTACCACGGCCGAAAAAGACCGGCGCATGAAACGCATGTTCGTGCGCGTCCGGCGCCTGCGGTGCAGCATGTTCCAAATGCACTTCTTCCGGCGCCCAGCCGCGGCCGAGACAATGGCGGAAGACGTTGGTGAACATGCCCATCGTCAATTCGGCATCCTGACGCCGATGTGCGATCCGTCCATCGACGATTTGGTATTCGAGATGTAGCAGGCCGTCGTGCGCGAACAGCCGCGTGCGCGTGCCGGATTGATGCAGGGGAAAGTAATGGGCGAGATTCTTGACCGCTTCGCCCAAAGTCGGCGACGCGAGTGCGATGAAGCCGATGAGGCCGAGCATATGCGGCTCGAATTGCTGGCCGTACCAAAGCCCGAAATTGTCTTCCTTCGTCTGGCGCGCCGCCTCTTCAAAGAGGCCGCAATAGCCATGCAGATCGATCGGATCGGTGGGCGTTTCCAGTCGCCGCAAATCGAGGCCTGCGACCGCCGCGACGCGCTCCGGATCACCGCCGCGCGCGGTGATGAAGTCGACAGCACCATGTGCAGCCGCGGCCAGCACCACTGAACTGCCAGCGCTGGTGTCCTGAAGGGCATGCTGCGGGACCGGCACGTCAATTCTCCGGCTAAGGACGGACGAAGGTCAAATCTCAGGGGGAAAATGTCAAGAACATATCTTTCGGCGCAGTTCAGACTGCGCTGCGATATTGCCGAGGCTCGGCACACAAATCGCATCGCTCGCCTCGTCCAGTTGAAGCCATAGGCTCCGCAAGAGAGCCCCGAGGAGACGTTTCATGTCAGCCACACCCGAATCCGCCGACCAATCCGTACTCGCCGAAGACGTACATGTGCTGCACCAGATGGGCTACGCGCAGGAGCTTGCGCGCGGCATGAAGACCTTTTCGAATTTCGCGATTTCGTTTTCGATCATCTGCATTCTTGCTGGTGGCATCACCAGTTTTCAGACCGGCTTTTCAACGACTGGCGGGTTCGGCATCGGTGTCGGCTGGCTTGTCGGCGGTGTGTTCTCGCTGATCGTCGGCCTGTCGATGGCGCAGATCGGCTCGGCCTATCCGACGGCCGGCGGCCTGTATCATTGGTCATCGTTGCTTGGCGGCCGCGGCTGGGGTTGGGCCACAGCGTGGATGAACCTGCTCGGGCTCATCTTCGTCACGGCCGCGGTCACGGTTGGCGCCTATACTTTGTTCACCAGCCTGATCCTCACCAATATTTTTCATATCGATATTTCGAAATGGGGCTATTGGCAGCAATTGGCCGGTGTCTCGATCATCGCCATCGCGCAGGGCTTGTGTAATCATTTCGGCATCAAACTGACGAGCAAGCTCACTGATTTTTCCGGCTATCTGATCTTTGCCGTCGCGCTCCTCCTCACCGCGACGATGCTGTTCAGCGTCCACCATTTCGACTTTTCGCGGCTGTTCCATATCGTCAACAACACCGGCGATGCGGGCGGCGGTGTCGTGCCGCACACGAACAATCTGGTCTATGCCTTCCTGCTCGGTCTTCTGCTGCCGCTCTACACGATCACCGGCTTTGATGCGTCGGCGCATACGGCGGAAGAGACGTTGAACGCGCGTGTCGCGGTGCCGAAGGGGATCATCAACTCGATCCTTTATTCGGTGCTCTTCGGCTACATCATGGTCTGCTCGTTCGTGCTGGCGATGGGCGATCCCGTTGCCGCCGCGAAGGACGGCGGCAACGTGTTCTTCAATCTCCTGGCCGGCTTACCCGTTCCCCTGCTGCTGAAGAATGCGCTCTACGTCCTGATTGTCATCGCCAATTATCTCTGTTCGCTGGCGTGCGTCACCTCTACGTCGCGGATGATCTTCGCCTTTTCGCGCGATGGCGGCGTGCCGTTCATTTCACCACTGTTGCGCAAGGTGAGCCCAACTTATCGCACGCCGATCGGCGGCATCTGGGCAACGGTCATCCTTGCCATCGCCGCGACTCTCTATTCCTCGGCCTATAATGCTTTGGCGGCGGGCTCGGCGGTCTTCCTCTACATCTCCTATGCAATGCCGGTCGGGGCAGGCCTTTATGCCGAATCGAAAGGCTGGCTGCCCTCCGGTCCGTTCAAGCTCGGTCTTTGGTCGAAGCCGCTCGCCGTCATCACCTGTCTCGGCGTTGTGGTCGTCACCTGGATCGGTCTGCAACCGCCAAACGATATCGTGATCAATTACGCGATCGGCATTCTCGTACTGCTTCTCGTCGGCTGGTTCGCGCTTGAGCGCAAGCGCTTCCCGGGACCGCCGATCAGCGCCGCGGAGATCGCCAAACGTCACGATGAGATTCTTGCGGAAGAGCAGGCCGTCGGCGAAACAGTACACGCGGGGCTTTGAAAGAACGGGGCGCGGGAAATCCGCGTCCCTACGCCGGGGGCTTTATTATCGCGCGGCGCGAAGCTTCTGGAGGTAAGTATGGGTTATCATTATGCGACAGGCACGACGCGCTGGGCGTTCGGGTCGCTGGCCGATCTCATGGCCAAGGCGACGCCGCCGCGTTCGGGTGACATGCTGGCCGGAATCGCCGCGAGCTGCGCCGAAGAAAATGTCGCGGCCAAGCTCTGCCTCGCCGATATGCCACTGAAGCGCTTCCTCGAAGAAACGCTCGTGCCTTACGAGAGCGATGAGATCACGCGGCTCATTCTCGATACGCATGACAGAGAGGCCTTCGCGCCGATCTCGCATCTCACTGTCGGCGAATTCCGCAATTTCCTGCTCTCGGATGAAACTACGTCCGCCGCGCTTGCCGCGCTCGCACCCGGCATCACGCCGGAAATGGCGGCGGCTGTCAGCAAGCTCATGCGCAATCAGGATCTGATCCTGGTGGCGAAGAAATGCCGCGTTGTGACGAAATTTCGCGACACCATCGGGCTGCCCGGCACGATGGCGGTGCGGCTGCAACCCAATCATCCGACTGACAGCCGCGCCGGTGTTGCTGCCTCGATCATCGACGGGTTGATGTATGGCAGCGGCGATGCCGTGATCGGCCTCAATCCCGCCTCGGACAGTCTGCCGGTGCTTGGCGATCTCCTGCAATTGATCGACGGCGTCATCGCGCGGTTCGAGATCCCGACGCAGGCCTGCATTCTGACGCATGTGACGAGTTCGATCGAACTCATCAATCGCGGCCTGCCGGTTGACCTCGTTTTCCAGTCGGTCGCGGGCACAGAAGCCGCCAACCGCTCGTTCGGCATCGATCTCGCCGTGCTGAAAGAAGGTCGCGAGGCGGCGCTGTCGCTCAATCGCGGGACCATCGGCGACAATGTGATGTATTTCGAAACCGGGCAGGGCAGCGCGCTGTCTGCCAATGCACATCATAGTGTCGATCAGCAGACGCTCGAGGCGCGCGCCTATGCGACGTGCCGGCCGTTCAAGCCGTTGCTCGTCAACACAGTCGTCGGGTTCATCGGGCCGGAATATCTTTATGATGGCAAGCAGATCATCCGCGCCGGGCTCGAAGATCATTTCTGCGGCAAGCTGATGGGCCTGCCGCTCGGCTGTGACGTTTGCTATACAAACCACGCCGAGGCCGACCAGGACGACATGGATAATCTGATGACGCTGCTCGCGGCGGCGGGAATTACTTATATCATGGGCATCCCTGGCGCTGACGACGTCATGCTGAATTATCAATCGACCTCATTCCACGATGCGCTCTATTTGCGCGAGGTCTTCGGTCTCAGGCGGGCGCCGGAGTTCGAAGCATGGCTGCAACGCATGCAGATCGCCGATGGCGCGGGGCGCCTTGTGCGGCAGGAAGCGGCGCATCCCTTGCTCGCCTGGCACGAAAGCTGAATATGCGTCCGCCGGTCGTTGAGGATTTCTGGAAGAGGCTCGCTTCGACAACGCAGGCGCGTATCGCGCTGGGCCGCGCCGGCGTCTCATTGCCGACACAAGAGGTCCTGAATTTTTCGCTGGCGCATGCCCGCGCCCGCGATGCCGTTCATACGCCTCTCGATCACGATAAACTCGCCGCCGAAATCGCCGATCTCGGGTTTGCGACGATCTGCGTCGAGAGCGAGGCGCCGGATCGCGCCGCTTATCTTCGCCGGCCGGACTGGGGCCGTACCCTCAGCGAGAAAAGCCGGGCTTTGCTCGCGGATCGTCAAAACAAGACTTGCGACATCGCGATCGTTGTCGCGGATGGCCTCTCGGCAACGGCGGTTCACAGTCAAGTCGTGCCGCTGCTCGCCGCCTTCAAACCCTATCTCATTCGCGCCGAATGGCGCGTCGCGCCTGTCGTGATCGCGAGTCAGGCACGCGTCGCCTTGGGCGATGAGATCGGCGCGCTGTTCAATGCCCGCGTTTTGGTCCTGCTCGTCGGCGAGCGGCCGGGTCTCTCGTCACCCGACTCGCTTGGCATCTATCTGACTTACGATCCGAAGCCCGGCCGCAATGATGGTGAGCGCAATTGCATTTCCAACGTCCGTAATGAAGGGTTGAGCCATGAACTTGCGGCGTTCAAGCTCGCGTGGCTCGTCGATGAGGCGTTGAAACGCAAGCTCACCGGCGTCGCGCTGAAGGACGAATCCGATCTTTTGCTGTTGGCAGACGGGCGGCCCGCAGCTCTCCCCTAAAACGGCAGGTTGAATACGCGTCCCGGCACGAGTTCGCCGCGCTCGATCGCGCCGATGGCGACCACTACGCCGCCGCAGCAGGCATAGGCCGCGCCCTCGCCGGGCGCGTCGCGGCCGCGCAGCAAAATCGATTGGCCGCGCCGCAACCGCGCTGCGGAATCCCGATCGACCACGACTTGCGGCAATTCCAGAAGCCCGGCTTCGACCCGCCGCATCGCATCGGGCACTGTGGCATCTTCGATCTGAGCCAGAGGCACGGCATCTGTCTCGCTGAATGGCCCGACGCGCGTGCGGCGCAAGGCCGAGACGTGGCCGAGACAGCCGAGAACCCGACCAAGATCGCGGGCGATCGCGCGCACATAGGTGCCCTTGCCGCAACGCGCCTCGAAGGTCGCGTCATCGGCGCTCGATTCCGTCATGACCAGTTCGTGGATCGTCACGGGCCGCGGCGAAAGTTCGGGTGTTTCGCCGTCGCGCGCGATGTCATAGGCGCGTTCGCCATTGATTTTGATCGCCGAATAGGCCGGCGGCGTTTGCAGGATTGTGCCGATGAAGTGCGGCAGCGCGGCGAGAATCGCATTGATCTCCGGCCGCACGTCTGATCGCGCGACGATCTGGCCATCGGCGTCATCGGAATCGGTTTCCGCACCCCATTGAATGGTGAAGCGGTAAGCCTTCTCGCCATCTTGCACGAAAGGCACGGTCTTGGTCGCTTCGCCGAAAGCAACCGGGAGAACACCCGACGCCAGCGGATCGAGCGTTCCCGCATGGCCGGCTTTCTTGGCGTTGAACAGCCGCTTCAGCCGCGCGACGGCGTGGGTTGAGGTCATGCCGACAGGCTTATCGAGCACGACCCAGCCGTTGACCTCGGCGCGTTTGGAGCGGGGGGCGTTCATTAGGTCTCATTATCCTTGATAAGGTCGCGTTTCACTTGCGGCGAATCGAGGATCGCATCGATGCGCGCCCCGCAATCGAAGCTTTGGTCCGGCCTGAAACGAATGTCCGGCGCGAATTTTAGATTGATGCAATGGGCGATCTCGCCGCGCAGAAACTTCTTGTTGCGATCGAAGGCGGCGAGAACCTCGTTCATATCCTTGCCGCCGAGCGGCATGACATAGACCGTCGCGAGCTTGAGATCGGGACTCATGCGGACGTCGGGGATGGTGACGACATGACCATCCAGAACCGGATCGTTGATGGCGCCGCGGCTGAGAAGGCTGGAGACGGTATGGCGGATGACTTCGCCCACGCGCAACATGCGCTGCGACGGCTCACCGCCACTCTGATGTACTCTCGACATTTTCGGTAATGCCTCTATCCATGCGCGCCGCGAACGGCGCGCATCTCGTTTGGTTCGGGGAAATTATGGCGCGATCGTTTCAAGCCCCTCGGAGCGTGCGCCTCACAAGCTCCGCTTGATCTCCTGGACTGTGTAGCACTCGATCACATCGCCGACGCGCATGTCCTGGTAATTCTCGAAGGCCATGCCGCACTCCTGCCCGGCGACGACCTCTTTCACTTCATCTTTGAACCGCTTCAACGTCGACAGCTTGCCTTCGTGGACGACGACATTGTCGCGGATCAGGCGCACATTGGCGCCGCGCTGGACGTTGCCGTCCGTTACGCGGCAGCCCGCCACTTTGCCGACCTTGGAAATGTTGAACACTTCCAGGATGAGCGCATTGCCGAGCATGTCTTCGCGCAGCGTTGGCGGCAGGAGGCCGGACATCGCCGCTTTCACGTCATCCACGAGATTGTAGATGATGTTGTAGTAACGGATTTCGATGCCCGCCTGCTCAGCCAGGTTGCGCGCCTCTTTATGCGCGCGAACATTGAAGCCGATGATGATTGCGTTCGAGGCTTCCGCCAGGGTCACGTCGGATTCGGTGATGCCACCGACACCCGCGTGCAACACGCGCGCCGCGACTTCATCGGTATTGAGCTTCTCCAGCGTCGTAACGATCGCTTCGACTGAACCTTGAACATCGCCCTTGATGACGAGCGGGAATTCCTTACGGCCCGCCGTCTTCAACTGGCTCATCATGTCGACAAGCGAGCTGCGCGCACCAGCGCCGCGTGCCGCCGCCTTGTCGCGCTTCTCACGCTCGCGATATTCGGTGATCTCGCGCGCCCGCGCTTCCGTCTCGACGACGGCGACGCGATCGCCTGCTTCGGGCGAACCCGAGAATCCCAGAATTTCGACCGGAGTCGAGGGTCCGGCGCTGTCCCGCGTCACGCCCTGATCGTCGATCAGCGCACGCACGCGGCCCCATTGCGAGCCGCCGACGATAAGATCGCCGACATGCAACGTGCCGCGCTGGACGAGAACGGTCGCGACAGGTCCGCGGCCGCGGTCGAGCCGCGCCTCGATCACGGTTCCTTCGGCCGCCCGGTCGGGGTTCGCCTTAAGGTCCAGAACTTCGGCCTGCAGCGCGATCAGATCGAGCAGCTTGTCGAGATTGAGCTTTTGGGTCGCCGAAACCTCGACTTCGAGCGTCTCGCCGCCGAGCGATTCAACCTGCACTTCGTATTGCAGAAGCTCGCTGCGCACGCGTTCGGGCTTGGCGTCCGGCTTGTCGATCTTGTTGATCGCGACAATGATCGGCACACCCGCAGCGCGTGCGTGCATGATCGCCTCGGCCGTCTGCGGCATGACACCATCGTCCGCCGCGACGACCAGAATGACGATGTCCGTCACTTTGGCGCCGCGCGCGCGCATCGCCGTGAAGGCGGCGTGGCCGGGCGTATCGATGAAGGTGATGAGCCGTCCGTTCGGCGCCGTCACCTGATAGGCGCCGATATGTTGCGTGATGCCGCCGGCTTCGCCGGAGACAACATTCTTGTGCCGGATCGCGTCCAGCAGCGAGGTCTTGCCGTGGTCGACATGGCCCATGATGGTTACGACGGGTGGCCGCGGGACCAGATGCTCGTCAACGTCCGGCGTATCGAAGAGGCCTTCCTCGACATCGGATTCGGCGACACGCTTGACCGTGTGGCCCATTTCCTCGGCGATGAGCTCGGCGGTATCGGCGTCGATCACGTCGGTGATCTTGGCCATCTGGCCCTGGCGCATCAGCAGCTTGATGACATCGACGCCGCGTTCCGACATGCGGCTCGCGAGTTCCTGGATGGTAATCGTCTCAGGCAGAATGACTTCGCGCGATAGCTTGTCCTTCTGCTCGGCGACATGGCCTTTCAGGCGCTGGGTGCGGCGGCGGAACGAGGCCACCGACCGCGTACGCTCGTCCTGTTCGCCGGTGGCGCTGGCCACGGTGAGGCGGCCGCGATCCTTCTGCGGGCCAGTCCGGGTCGGACGCGGCGGCAATACGACCTTCGTCGGCATGCCGGGGCGGCGGATGATGCGCTTGGCTTCCTCTTCCTCGGCGGGTGTCGCCGCGCGGGCGGTCGCAGGCGCGGTCGCAGGTGTCGTGGTGCCGAGCGGACGGCGGGCACCGGGGGCCGCGGTCGCGGCAGGCGCCGGGGGCGGTCCACCAACTTCGAGGCGACGTTTAGCTTCCTGCTCGGAGCGGCGTTTGGTTTCGGCGTCATGGGCGCGGCGCGTGTCTTCCTCGCGCTTGCGCTCCTCGGCGGCAACGCGCTCCTCGTGTTCGCGCCCCTCGCGTTCTTCGCGTGCCTTGGCATCGATCAGAGCCTGACGACGCTCCTCTTCCTCACGCTCACGCGCGCCGGAGAGGGCGCGGGCACGCGCCTCTTGCTCTTCCTCGGTGAGGGTGCGCAGGACGACACCGCTGCCGCCGCTGCGCGGCGCGGGACGTTGCGGCTCGGGACGTACGCGTTCCGGAGCGCGCGCCTGCACGGGCGGCGCGGCAGGGGCCGGCGCCGGCGTCGCCTCGCGTGGCGGATGCGCCTCGCCTGGGCCTAGCGTCCGGCGCTTCACCTTCTCGACGACGACCGCTTTGGTGCGGCCGTGCGAGAAGCTCTGCCGCACAATCCCCGCTTCCACCGGCCGCTTCAGCGACAGTGTTTTCGACGGGGCGACGGTCAGTGTGCTGTCGCCGGAATTTTTCGAGTCAGTCATTCGTTCCCAATCCGGGCTTAAGCCCAATCAAAAGCTCCAGGCCTGTTCCGAAAAAGTTGTACGACTTTTTCGGAACAGGCCCCAACATCAAGGTCTGGCGCGATTTCCGATCGGCCAGATGTTTATCCGGCCGGAAAGCGCGCGGCGATCAAAACCAAAAGCCGGCGCAACGGCCGGCCCCGGCCCCTCAGATCCTTCGACCTTCAGCGGAGCCTCGACACATCTCACAGAAACTGCGAGGCGCCCTATCGGGCGACTTTCTAGAACCTATGTCGTTTTTCCCAAGCCTTACTACAAGAAGCCGCCCGAAGAAGCGCCTGCAAAATTGGCCGGAATACTACTACGTTTAAGCCGCCGTTACCCTATGCTCTCATCGACCGTCGCCGAAAGCGCGCTCTCGATCGGCTCCACCGCCTCCACCGAGGGTGGCGACAGATAAAGATCGAGACGTCGGCACTGGGACATAAAATTAGCCGCCAGGGCGCCGCGCGCGAGCGCAGCATGTACCACATTTGCGCCGCCGAGTGCCAAGCTCAATTGTGCTTCGGTAAAGAGATTAATTTCCGGAACATCTGCGCCGGCACGGCGCAAGACCTGGCGCAGCTTGCGGGTGCCATCTTGAGCGGCATCGGTGGCATTTATCAGCGCCGCAACGCTTCCGTCCTGTGCCGCGGCCCCGATCTTGGCAAAGCCTGCGACGACCTGTCCGGCTTTTTTGGCCAGCGAGAGCGAATTCAGGCAGTCGCGCCGCATCAGGTCGGCCACATCCGCCGCCAGGCTTTCCGCGACCCGCACCTCGGCTTTGAAGCCCCGCGCGAAAGCCTTACGCTTGACCGCCTTGGCGACAGTCGCGGCGTCTGCCGTTACCCAGACGCCGCGTCCGGGCAATTTATGCCGTAAATCCGGCACGACGGCGCCATCCGGCGCGCAGACGAAGCGCAACAGGGTCTCCGGCGCGCCTTTCGTCCGCGTGACGATGCAGGTACGCTCGGAGGCAAGTTCGGCTTTCGTCTGGCGGTCCAAAAGCACATCTCCAATCAATCCGCTGCAGGGGCTAATCCGCCGCGGGCGCTTGGGCGTCTTCGGCTTCGACCGCCGCTTCCGGCACCGCAAGCGCCGATTCATCGATCCAGCCCGCCTTGACGCGGGCTTTCATGATCAAGGCTTCGGCGTCCTCGCGAGAGATGTCCATACCGTCGAAATAGCCGGCGGTCTTGACGGTCTCGTTGTCCTTGTTGCGCTCGCTCCAGCCGGTCAGATCGTCGGTGGCGCAACCGGCGAGATCCTCGACCGTCTTAACGTCGTTCTCGCCGAGCTTGACCAACATCGCGGTGGTGAGGCCATCGATTTCGTGCAACTCGTCGGCAACGCCGAGTTCCTTGCGCTTTGCTTCGAGCTCCGCCTCAATCTTCGCCAGATAGTCACGCGCCCGGTTCTGGATTTCCTCCGCGGTATCGGCGTCGAAACCCTCGATCGAGGCGAGTTCCGATGGCTCGACAAAGGCGAGTTCTTCGACCGAGCGGAAACCTTCTGACGCCAGCAATTGGCCGACAACTTCGTCGACATCGAGCGAATTCATGAACGTATTGGTGCGCTCGACAAATTCCTTCTGGCGGCGCTCGGATTCCTCGGCCTCGGTCAGGATGTCGATGTCCCAGCCCGTGAGTTGCGAGGCAAGACGGACGTTCTGGCCGCGCCGGCCGATGGCGAGCGAAAGCTGATCATCCGGCACGACAACTTCGATGCGCTCGGAATCCTCGTCGAGCACGACTTTGACGACTTCCGCCGGCTGCAGCGCGTTGACGATGAAGGTCGCGGCATCGGCAGACCAGGGGATGATGTCGATCTTCTCGCCCTGCAATTCGTTGACGACCGCCTGCACGCGCGAACCTCTCATGCCGACGCAGGCACCGACCGGATCAATCGAGGAATCGCGCGAGATGACCGCGATCTTGGCGCGCGAGCCGGGGTCGCGGGCGACCGCCTTCACTTCGATCACGCCGTCATAGATTTCCGGCACTTCCTGACGGAAGAGCTTGGCCATGAATTGCGGATGCGTGCGCGACAGGAAAATCTGCGGGCCGCGCTGTTCGCGCCGCACGTCATACACATAAGCGCGGACGCGATCGCCGGGACGGAATTGTTCGCGCGGGATCATCTCGTCGCGGCGAATGGTGGCTTCGCCACGGCCAAGGTCGATGATGACATTGCCGTATTCGACGCGCTTGACGACACCGTTGACGATCTCGCCGATGCGATCCTTGAATTCCTGATATTGCCGATCGCGCTCCGCTTCGCGCACTTTCTGCACGATTACCTGTTTCGCCGATTGCGCGGCGATGCGGCCGAAGTCGAACGGCGGCAGAGTCTCGGCGATCCAGTCGCCGACCTGCGCGGCCGGGTTCTTCTTGTGCGCCTCGGTGAGTGTTATTTCCTTGGCGTCATTCTCGATCTGCTCGACGACCTGCAACAGGCGAGAGAAGCGCACCTCGCCGGTCTTCGGGTTGATGTCGGCGCGCACTTCCGTCTCCTGTCCGTAGCGGGAGCGGGCGGCCTTCTGCATCGCGTCCTCCATCGAGGCCAGCACGATCTGCCGGTCGATCGATTTTTCGCGTGCGACCGCGTCGGCGATCTGCAGAAGTTCGAGCCTGTTGGCGCTGACGGCCATGAAAAGTCTCCTTGAAATCCGGCGGCGCATCTTGGCGCCCCAATGGACTAGTTTCGGGTTAGCTTTTGGTTTTCTTTGCTTTCGGTGTCTTTTCCGCTGGCGCTGGCGCGGGCTTTTCTTTTCCCTTGGCAAAACGGCCAGGGCCGCGCCGGGGTGCTTCCTCGGCTGAGGCGCTGTCCGCTTCGGCCTGTTTTGCCGCGCGTAGCGATGCGCGGATCAAATCCTCGGTGAGCATCAGCTTGGCTTCCGCGATGTCGGCGAGCTTCAGCACGACTTCGGGTTCTTCATCCGGTTTCGCGTCGGTGCGCCGGATTTTGACCTCTGTGGCCTCGCCATCAAGGCTTTCGATAAGACCGCGGAAGCGCTTGCGGCTACCGACCGGCGCCGCCATTTCGATCTTCGCCTCATGCCCCAGGGCGCGGCGGAAATCCGAAGCGCGCACCAGCGGCCGGTCGAGGCCGGGCGAGGAAATTTCCAGCCTGTAACCCTCGGGAATCGGGTCCTCGACATCGAGGACCGGCGACAAAGCCTGGCTCAGCGTCTCGCAATCGTCGACCGACATGCTGCCGTCCGGCCGTTCCGCCATGATCTGGATGGTCGCGCCGGCCTGGGCCGAAAGTTTGACCCGCACGAGGCGGAAGCCGAAATCGGCCAGCACCGGCTGGCTCACCGCAGCAATCCGCGCGGCCAGACCCGTCTCCGAGGTGAAACGCTTTTCGTCCAACGTACTCTGCAAGCTCAAGTCCATTTTCGGCGCGGCCGATGGGGTTAACGTATTGATTTTCAGTGACTTTTCATGGGCCACGGCCCGTCCGGCTGAAGGCAATAAAAAAGAGCGGGTCCGGCGGGCGGCCCACTCCCAAAATTCGATCACCGGACGATGACCGCTATGAGAAATTCCAACGAAGCGGAATATACATTTCCACGGCGGATTTGCAAGGTTTCCGAACCGCCAGTTTAGCTTCCATCGCGAGCATCACAAGGTTCTCACGCTGAACTCGTTGCCGCGACCTTCGTCGACCGGCAGCGGTTGCGAGACGTAACCGTTCGCGGGGTCTCGGACATAGTCGAGATATCCGGGCTCGAAGGCGTTCTCTCCGAGGATCACTGCTCCAGACTTCAGCCGCGGCTCGATCAGTTTGAGCACCGGAAGGTAAAGGCTGAATGCGTCGTCGATCAGCAGCAGATCGACCTCGCCGCCGACATCCCGGAGCGTCTGGAGCGCGTCGCCTTCGCGGATGTCCACCAGATCGGCGAGGCCCGCCGCGTCGAGTTGGCACGCGCTCGCGCGACCTTGGCGGGCTCAAGCTCACTGCCGATGAGATGGCCGCCGCCATTGTCCCGGAGTGCGGCGGCGAGATAAATTGTCGATATTCCCATCGACGTGCCGAACTCGACGATCCGCGTTGCCTTGCGAGTGCGCGCGATCGCGTAGAGGAAGCGGCCATAGGCCGGCGAGACGGCAAGGAAATTGTCAGCGCGGCCGCGATAGATCGCCCGATAGTCCGCCCGTTCCTCGGCGAGCTTTCCCGCGATGAACTGCTCCAGGGTCGCGCCGGAAGCCTCGATGTCCGCCATGACCTCCGTCATATAGGCTTGGTCCGTGGCCTCGGCGTCCTGATCAAGCTTGTCCAAAATCTGAGCGATGCGCCCGCTGCTCAGCGAATTCATGAGGATTCCTTCCCCGATCGTGGAGGCTGTAGAGGCCTCGACTGGCCTGTCGCGATCGGATAAAGGGAACGAGCCATGGCGTCATTCCGAAGTCTAGACAGAATATTATCCAATCTTGCCAATTTGGCTTTGTCTGAAGGCGGATTATGCCCATCCTGAGCGCCACTTCCGGCTGGATTGATCCCGACGAGGTGCCCCGTCCGGTTGTGACCTTTGGCGCCGCGATGGCGGAGGTTAGCGGGATCGAATTAGACCGCCATCGACACATGAAGGGACAGATCCTGCTGGTGCAGCGGGGCGCACTCTCTTGCGAGGTGGAAGGCGGGTTGTGGATTGTGCCGCCGCGCAGCGCCGTGTGGATACCTGGCGGGGCGTTTCATGCCATCAGCGCCACTGGTGCGCTCGAAGGCGTCGCCGCCTTCGTCGATGCCGCTGTCAGCCGGGGCCTGCCCGAGGTCTGCTGCGCCGTGTCGGTGACGCCGCTGCTGCGCGAGCTTCTGGTCCGCTCGGCGCATCTGCCCGCCCTTTATGAAGAGGGTGGCGCGAACTCGCGGCTAATGGCGGTGCTTCTCGACGAGATCGCGGCGGCGCAGGTCGAGGACCTTCATCTGCCGATGCCGGCGGATGCTCGCCTGCGCCGAATTGTCGATCTGATGATGGCCTCGCCAGCGGATCGGGGGACCTTGGATGTCTGGGCGAAGCGGGCAGGTCTGAGCGAGCGGACCTTGGCGCGACTGATCAGCCGCGAGACAGGCATGAGCTTCGGCCGCTGGCGCCAGCAGCTCGGAATTATCCTTGCCGTGAAGTGGCTTGCCGGCGGGGCATCGATCCAGCAAGTCGCCGCCGACCTTGGCTACGAAAGCGTGCCCAGCTTCGTGACGATGTTTAGAAAAGCGCTTGGCACCTCGCCGGGTCGCTACATGTCGGAACGATATGCCGGCTGATCTTGAGATTGAGGGATCGAAGGTCCTGCTTCGTCGCTCCGCGTCTCACAGCGGTACGACGTTCGCCGGCGTGGAATGACGGCTTGCGCCTTGAAGCGCCCCCTCTATAGTCGCGCCGCTTCAAATCCCTTTTTTTGAGAAGAAAATGTCCGATCCCAAAAAGATCAAACGCGTCGTCCTTGCCTATTCCGGCGGCCTTGATACGTCGATCATCCTGAAATGGCTGCAGACCACTTATGGCTGCGAAGTCGTTACCTTCACCGCCGATCTCGGCCAAGGTGAGGAGCTTGAGCCTGCGCGCCAGAAGGCGCTGCTGCTCGGCATCAAGCCCGAGCATATTTTCATCGAGGATTTGCGCGAAGAATTCGTCCGCGATTACGTGTTCCCGATGTTCCGCGCCAACGCGCAATACGAGGGGCTTTATCTGCTCGGTACGTCGATCGCGCGTCCGCTGATCGCCAAGAAGCAGATCGAAATCGCCCGCAAGGTCGGCGCCGATGCGGTGGCGCATGGCGCGACCGGCAAGGGTAACGATCAGGTGCGCTTCGAGCTTGCTTATTACGCGCTCGAGCCGGACATCAAGGTCATCGCGCCGTGGCGCGAATGGGACCTGACATCGCGCACGGCGCTGCTCAATTTCGCCGAGCAGAACCAGATCCCGATCACCAAGGATAAACGCGGCGAAGCGCCGTTCTCCGTGGACGCAAACCTGTTGCACGTTTCGTCGGAAGGCAAAGTGCTTGAAGACCCGGCGCAGGAAGTGCCGGAATATGTCCATTCGCGCACCGTCAATCCGGAGGACGCGCCGGACACGCCGACCTTCATCGAGATCGATTTCAAATCCGGCGATGCAGTCGCTGTCGATGGCAAGGAGATGTCGCCGGCAACGCTGCTCACGCATCTCAATGCGCTCGGCCGCGTCAATGGTATCGGCCGGCTCGATCTTGTCGAGAACCGTTTCGTCGGCATGAAATCGCGCGGCATGTACGAGACGCCGGGCGGCACCATTCTGCTCGCCGCGCATCGCGGCATTGAACAGATCACGCTCGATCGCGGCGCCGCGCATTTGAAAGACGAACTGATGCCGAAATATGCCGAGCTCGTTTACAACGGCTTCTGGTTCTCGCCCGAGCGCGAGATGCTGCAGGCGCTGATCGACAAGTCGCAGGAGTTCGTCACCGGCAAAGTCCGTCTGAAACTCTACAAGGGCTCGGTTGGTGTCGTCGGGCGCTCGAGTCCCTATTCGCTTTATGATCAGGATCTCGTGACGTTCGAGGATGGTGCCGTCGCCTACGACCACAAGGATGCGGCAGGCTTCATCAAGCTCAATGCGCTGCGGCTGCGCACTTTGGCGCGGCGCAAGGCCAAGGCCACGAAATAAGTCTGCGCTTCCCAACCGCCCCGAAGCTATGTGTTTTTAGCATGGCTCACGGCGGTGGGGAGCGTCAAGCGATACCCTCACGGCCATTTGCTCGTTGCCGCAGTGCGAAGAACGACAATTGCCCTGAATAAATGCAGCTAAATCGCCAATTCTCCTTGCGGTCCGTTTGCGAGGGCAGCGATTTTAGGTACTAGGGCTATGAGCCCGCGTACGATTCGATTGGAGAGAGAGCGATGCCGACCGCACCGAAAAAGACTGCCACCAAAGCCAAGGCCCCGGCTGCGAAGAAAACGACGGCATCGGGCACCACGGCCTTCAACAAGCCGTTGACGCCCTCCAAGGAGCTGGCGGCCGTTGTCGGCGCCGCACCGCTGCCGCGCACGGAAGTCGTCAGCAAGGTCTGGGAATACATCAAGAAGCACAAGCTGCAGAACCCGACCAACAAGCGCGAGATCCTGGCGGACGACAAACTCGAAGCCGTCTTCGGCAAGAAGTCCGTCACCATGTTCGAGATGAACAAATATCTCGCCAAACATCTGAAATAAAAGCGCCCCGAGTCATGCGGGCGAGCGAAGCAACCCTGTAGAAGCAGGGCTGCTTCGCGCTCGTATCTGGCACAAAGCCAATTACAGACGCTGCAGAAATCGCAGGCGCGGCGCCAGCGCATAGTTCAACTGCACAAGCAGAATAAAGCCCAGCGCCCAAGTGGTGCTGATCACGCACAGCGCCGCGCCGAAGGCGTAGAGCATCTGCGCGCCGATGATCCGGCGTTTGACAGCCTCATCCACATCTTCCGTGACGTTGGGCTTCAACAGCCGCGCGCGACGGGCGAAGGCCCACGCGGCGTAGAGGATTACACCGAGCAACAAGATGTTCGCCCAATAGATGATGAGCGCGATGCGGTAGGAGATAAACTCCGCCATCAGCGATGTCGAAAACGGCGTGAGCGAGACCGCGAACAAAAACGCCAGATGCACCCAGGTGAAGTCACGGTCGCTGCGTTCGAGCTGATTGAGCTGGGTCTGCTGGCCGACCCAGAAAATGCCGAGCGTCAGAAAGCTCATGAGATAGACGAGCACGCGAGGTGCAAGTGCGACGACGGCCTGCCAAAGTCCGGCCTCGCTGTGGATCGTCTCGGCGGCCGGCATATGGAGATCGAGGACAAGCAATGTCATCGCGACGGCGAAGACGCCATCGCTGATCGCTGCGAGCCGTTCGACGCTTTGCCCGGCGATGAAATTATAGCGGTTGTGCAAGGCTGATCTTCCGGGTTTGGTTGCCCGGAAGGTTTTGGTCTTTTCCGCCGCGGCCTTCAAGTCCCGGCGAGAGATCGCAGATGCGCCAGCAATCCTGCGGTCGAGGCATCGAGGTCTTGCGTCGCGGCTTGCGGACCGGCGACGAGCGGCGCCAGCCGTAGCGCCAACTCCTTGCCGAGTTCGACGCCCCATTGGTCGAACGGATCGATGTTCCAGATGATGGCTTGTACGAAAACCTTGTGCTCATAGAGCGCAACCAGGCGGCCGAGCGTGCGTGGCGTCAGGCTTTTATAGAGGAATGTGCTCGATGGCCTATTGCCGCTGAAGACCTTGTGCGGGGCGAGGGCGGCGATTGCCGCCGCGTCGAGGCCTTGCGCCTTCAGTTTCGCATCGACTTCCGGCTGCGTGCGGCCGCGAAACAAGGCTTCGCTCTGGGCGAGGCAATTGGCGACGAGCAGGTGATGCTGTTCGGGATCGCTCGCGATGGGATTGACGGCGAGTAGAAAATCGACCGGTACGATCTCCGTGCCCTGATGGAAGAGCTGGAAGAACGCGTGCTGCGCGTTGGTGCCCGGTTCGCCGAAAATCACCGCGCCTGTCGAAGTCTCAATCGGTTCGCCCGCGAGATCGACGGACTTGCCGTTCGATTCCATTTCGAGCTGCTGCAGATAGGCAGGAAATCGCGCGAGGCGCTGGTCGTAGGGAATGACCGCTTGCGTGGCATAATCCCAAAAATCGCGATACCAGATTTCGATCAGCGCCATCAGCACGGGGATGTTTCCGGCAAGCGGCGCTTCGACGAAATGTTTGTCGATGTCTTCGCCGCCGCGCAGAAAATCTTCGAAATTTTCCTTGCCGATTCCAATGGCAAGCGACAGCCCGATCGACGACCAGAGCGAGTAACGCCCGCCTACCCAATCCCAGAATAGAAAGCGACGATCTTCGCCGATGCCGAAGACCGCGACTTCCTTCGCCGCGGTCGAGACGGCGCAGAAATGCGCTGCCACAGCGGCTCCGCCGAGCTTGTCGATGACTGCCTGACGCGCGGCGCGGGCGTTGGTCATGGTTTCGAGCGTGGTGAAGGTTTTCGAACTGACGATGAAGAGCGTGCGCGCGAGATCGACGCGCTTCAATGTGTCGGCGAGATCGGCACCATCGACGTTCGCGACGAAATGCAGCGTGAGGTGCGGCGCGACGTAGGGTGAGAGTGCCCGCGCCGCCATCGCCGGGCCGAGGTCAGAACCGCCGATGCCGATATTGACGACATGGGTGAAAGTTTCACCCGACGCGCTTTTCAACGCACCGCTGCGCACCGCCTCGGCGAAGGCGAGCATTTTCTGCCGCTCGGCGATGACATCCGACATGACGTCGTGCCCGTCAGCCTGCATTGGCGTGCCGCTCATATTGCGTAGAGCCATGTGCAGCGCAGGACGGCCTTCCGTCGGATTGACGATCTCTCCGGCGAAGAAGGCGGCGCGACGATCCTCGACCTTCGCCGCACAGGCGAGATCGATCAGAAGCTTGCGCGTCTCACGGTCGAGCCGCTGCTTGGAAAAGTCAAACAACAGATCGCCAAACGCGACATGGAAATCCGCGAAGCGCTGTGGGTCTCGCGCAAAAAGGTCGGCGATCGTCACATCGTGGAAATCGGAGCGATGCGCTTCGAGCGCATAGAGCGCTTCGGAGACTTCGGGGCTTTTCATCGTAAATCCGGCGAGAGCGTGTGTGGAAGGCTTATCACAGGCGTGGGCTGGACGGATAACGGCGTTAGACCCGGATGCGTTCCGGCCTGTAACCGAGACCGACGAAACGCGCCGGCCAGCGCCGCAGCCAGGGGATGTATTTGAAGAGGAGGAGAGGCCACGGCGGCGTGAGTGGCCGGCCCCGGTCCGCCAGCACTTTCGAGATCACGCGGTTCTGTACGAAGACCTGGAACGCCTGCGTGATCTTGACCGCGGGTTCGCGCCGCTTCTGCACCTGCGCCAGCAAAGCGTCGCCCGGTATTTCCTTGCGCGCGAGCGTCGGGGCCAGAATGTTTGCCGCGGCGATGGCGTCCTGGATCGCGACGTTGATGCCAACGCCGCCAACCGGCGACATGGCATGCGCGCTGTCGCCGATACAGAGCAGCCCCGGTCGATGCCAGAGGGGCAAACGATCGACCGCGACGCTGAGAAGGCTGACACTGTCCCAACCGGCAAGCTCATCCACCCGGTTGCCGATGAACGGGGCGAGACCGGTGACATTCTTGCGCAGAACCGCGATGTCCTGCGCCTTCAAAGCCTCAAAGCCGCCCTTGGGGATGACATAACCGCATTGCCAATGGTCGCCACGGTCGATCATGATGAAGAACTTGCCGGCCGCGATGCGGCCGAGAAGCTGCGACGGGTCGCTGGCGCGCCGCGTGAGTTTGAACCAGAGAATGTCCATCGGCGCGCCAATGTCGAGCGGTGTGAAGCCAGCGTTGGCGCGCACGGTCGAGTGGCGGCCGTCGGCGCCGATCGTCAACCCCGCCCTGATTTCGAGCGATCCTTGCGGCGTCCTGGCTTTGACGCCGGCGATCTTGCCATCGGCTTCGATGAGACCATCGACATCGGCCTGCATGATGAGCCGGAAGTTCGGATATTTCGCCGCCTCATACGAGACGAAGTTGAGGAAATCCCATTGTGGCATGAAGGCGATGAATTTTGCGCGCGTCGGCAGATGCGAGAAATTGGCGAGAGGGATGCTTTCATCGCCGAACTGGGCAGAGAGAATCGTCGCCTCCTGATGCGGCAATTTCAGAAATTCGTCGTAAAGACCAAGGTCATCCATCGCCTGCAAGGTGGAGGGATGGATCGTATCGCCACGGAAATCGCGCAGGAAGTCGGCGTGCTTCTCGAGGACAACGACATCGACGCCTTTGCGCGCCAGCAGTAGCCCGGCCATCATGCCAGCGGGGCCGCCGCCGACGATGACGCAACTCGTCTCGATCGTGTCCATGTCAGCCTCCCGCGCGCATCATAGGGCAGGGCGGCACAAGCCGACAGGATTAAGGAACGGCGAGAACCGGCGTGCCCACGTTGATGCGCTGGTAAAGATCGACCACGTCTTCGTTATACATGCGGATGCAGCCATAGGAGGCGGCGCTGCCGATCGAGCGACGCATGTGCTGCGTGGTACCATGGATCGCGACCTGATAGCGCGACAGCGTGATCGCGGCGGCGCCCATCGGATTATGCGGCGAGCCGCCGGGGATGAAGTTCGGCAGTTCCGGGTGGTCGTGCGCGACGATCGCCGGCGGCGACCAGTCCGGCGCCATATATTTGCCTTCGACCTCGGCCGACCCTAGCCACGCCATGCCGCGCTTGCCGATCGCGACCGGGTAGCGGATGGCGCGGCCGTCGCCTTCAGTGAAGTAAAGTGCGCGCTGGCGCTGGCTGATGATGATTTCGCCGGCCGGATATTCCGGCGAGAAGACGACGTCCCGGCGTGCCGCATTGGCAGGTCCGGCGACGGTCAAAGCGGCGACAACGCAGGCAAACAAGGCCGGCGCGACGCCGATCCGCAAACTCAAGGTGCTCATAACGCCCCCTTACGCAACAAACTCCGGTCCGCCGCGACTCTAGCAAGGGCTGCGGCGCTGGAGCTGACTTTGTGAGGCGCGTCTTAAAATCCTCTTGAGGTGTGGCTCACCTGCCGCAGCACACCTCAAGAGTTTGTTTTTAACCTAAAGCGAGTGTTTCTTACGCTCGCTGATCAGGTCGTCCACCACGGCCGGGTCGGCCAAAGTCGATGTATCGCCCAAAGCGTGGAATTCGTTTTCGGCGATCTTGCGCAAAATCCGCCGCATGATCTTGCCGGAGCGCGTCTTCGGCAGGCCCGGCGCGAATTGGACGATGTCGGGCGACGCAATCGGGCCGATTTCCTGCCGCACCCAGGCGACGAGATCCTTGCGCAACTTCTCGCTTGGCTCGCGGCCGTTCACCAAAGTGACATAGGCGAAAATGCCCTGGCCTTTGATATCGTGAGGGAAGCCGACGACCGCGGCTTCCGCAACATGATCGTGGGCGACAAGCGCGCTTTCGACTTCGGCGGTGCCCATGCGATGTCCGGAGACGTTGATCACATCGTCGACGCGGCCGGTGATCCAATAGTCGCCATCGGCATCACGCCGCGCGCCATCACCGGTGAAATATTTGCCCGGGAAGGACGCGAAATAGGTATGCACGAACCGTTCGTGGTCGCGATAGATCGTGCGCATCTGACCGGGCCAGGAATCGGCGATGACGAGAATGCCTTCGGCCGCGCCCTCCTGCACCTGGCCGCTGCCATCGACGATCTCCGGCCTGATGCCGAAGAAGGGCTTGGTTGCCGAGCCGGGTTTGAGCGGCGTCACGCCAGGGAGTGGCGTGATCAAATGGCCGCCGGTCTCCGTCTGCCACCACGTATCCATGATCGGGCAGCGGCTGTCGCCGACGACCCTGTAATACCATTCCCAGGCTTCCGGATTGATCGGCTCGCCGACCGTGCCGAGAAGCCGCAGCGATGCGCGGCTCGTCTTCTTCACCGGCGCCTCGCCCGCGCCCATGAGCGAGCGGATCGCCGTCGGCGCTGTGTAGAAAATATTCACCTGATGCTTATCGACGATCTCCCAGAACCGCGAGATCGACGGATAGGTCGGGATGCCTTCGAACATCAGCGTCGTCGCGCCGTTGGCGAGCGGGCCGTAAAGGATATAGCTGTGCCCGGTAACCCAGCCGACGTCGGCCGTGCACCAGTAGATGTCGCCGTCGTGGTAATCGAAGACGTATTGGTGCGTTATCGACGCGTAGATGAGATAGCCGGCGGTCGTATGGACGACGCCTTTCGGTGTGCCGGTCGAACCTGATGTGTAGAGAATGAAAAGCGGATGCTCGGCATCGACAGGCGTTGCCGGGCAATCGGCCGAAGCTTCCTCGACAAGGTCGTGATACCAGAGATCGCGCCCGTCGCGCCATTTGATGTCGCCGCCGGTGTGCTTGACGACGATCATTGTTTTCACGACGTCGGGCGCTTTTTCCAGGGCCAGATCGGCATTGCTTTTGAGCGGGACTCTCTTGCCGCCACGCAGACCTTCGTCAGCGGTGATCAGTAGTTTGGAGCCGCAATCGCGAATCCGGCCGGCGAGCGAGTCGGGCGAGAAGCCGCCGAAGACAACCGCATGGATGGCGCCGATCCGTGCGCAGGCGAGCATCGCATAGGCCGCCTCGGGGATCATCGGCAGATAGATCGTGACAGTGTCGCCGCATTCGACGCCTTGCGCCTTCAGCGCATTGGCGAAGCGACTGACGCGCTCGTGCAATTGTTTATAGGTGATGTGTTCGGCGCGTGCCGGATCGTCGCCTTCCCAGATGATGGCGACCTGATCGCCGCGCGTCTTGAGATGCCGGTCGATGCAATTGATGGCGACATTGGTCTCGCCGTCCTCGAACCATTTGATCGAGACTTCGCCAGGACCGAACGAGGTGTTCTTGACCTTCGTGAAAGGCTTGATCCAATGGATGCGGCGTTGCCCCTCGTCGCGCCAGAAGCCGTCGGGATCGCTGATAGAGCGCTGGTAAAGCTCTTTGTACTTCTTCGCGTCGATAAAGGCGCGGTCAGCCCATTCCGCGCTTACCGGATAGACGTGAGACTGAGACATACTTCCTCCCAGTGACTTTTTATACGGCGTCCGCGCAAGCAGGCCGCGTCGTCACTTCATTTTCGCAATCAGGTTGGCGCAATTCGCCAGGAACGGCCCGGTTGCAAACTTCCGCGCCCATTATGAGCCAGCGGCAGCCGCCTAACAAGACAGCTAAACGGGGGAGGAGCGTTGTGGCGTCAGACGCCGGGATGCCGGGGCGTCAGCGGCATTCGTGCAGAACCTTGTCGAGCGCCTGACGCAGACCGGCGAGGGAATACGTGTCGGTCGTCACCTTGCCGCGGCTCGAAGCTGCCTTGACGACGAGGCTGGCATTATGCCGCAACGCGGCAACGAAATGGCCTTCCTCGGCCGGGTTCTTGATCCAGGCGTTCTTGCCCTTGGAAACGAGTTCGAAGGTTGTCCCGGATACGTCGGCTTCGGCTTCGCCACCGTCCTTCATCGGGAAGCCCATCGTAATCGAAATCTCGTTATGGATATGCTCGCCCGGACGGTTCGAGATGAAGATATAGGCCGGGTCCCGTCTCAGTTTGGCAGGCTCGCGCGTCTTCGGCTGGGCGAGGACGTAGCAGGTCTTTGTGTCGTCGGTTGCCGCAACGAACGCGCCCCAATCGCCAAAACTGCCGACCTGGGTCGGCTTGGCGCTCTCGCTCGTGTCGTGAGTTTCTTTCGGTTTTTTGGCTTTGGTCGCGGCTTTATGGCTCCGCGCATGGTGATGCGCGTCGCTGCGCGCGATGGCAGGCACGACGGCAAAACCGCATGACAAAATGAACGCGGCCGACAGAGCCAAGCGGGTCTTACGAATCATGGAGGGCAACATATCCTGTTTCAAGGCGGGGAAGCGAGCCTTGGGGCTCATATCTTCAGGCTATGAAACGGGCGGATCAGGGCAAAATTCCGGCTTCAGAGACGACAGGCGGATATTCAGCCGTTAAAGGCCGCCGCTCTTGGCCGCTGCGAGGATGGCGCCGGGCCGATCCTCTGAACCGCGTTGAAGCAGCACGACATAGCCTTCGTCGTCGGCGCGCAATTCCATCAATTTGAGTTTCAGCGGCGCGCCGGTCCAGTCGCCGATCTTGCGGATGGCGCGCACGACATTGGTATAAGTGACCTGATGCCCGGAATTTTCGCCGCGTGAAATTTCGACCGAGCGCGATTTGGCGACCCGCAAGACATAGACGCCGGCTGAGCCGGTGCCGCGGCCGATGTCGATTTCGAGGACGCCATTTTCTTCGTGCAGATACGCGGGCACGCTCAGGGCATGGGTATTGCTCAGCCCCTCGGCAATAGCGCGCTCGATCGCATCCTTGTCGCTACCGACAGCATCGAACATCCCGTCAACGACCGCCTCGGGCGTATAAACATGGTCGCCACGCGTAGCGGCATAGGCCCTCTGCCGTGCGGTGAACTCAGGCGCCGCCAGCGTGTCTTTCCAGCCGATATAATCCCAGTAATTGATGGCGAAGGTCAGCGTAATGGTATCCGCCTTGCGCGACATCGCGGTCAGCAGGCGGTCGGCGGGCGGGCACGATGAACAGCCTTGCGACGTGAACAATTCGACCACGCCTTGAACCGCGCCCGGCGAGGGCGCAGCAAAGGCGGCGGAGCTGAAAAACCCCGCGACCAAACAGCCGCCCAAGCAGATGTCTTTGATAAAGCTGATATATTTCATGCGCTTAAATTATTTCCGCCAGCATCTAATTTAAAACAAGCTGGGGGCTGTGCCAGTCAATTCCGAGTGAAATTCTTAGGTTCTAGAACACTTCCAAGTGAAGATTTCACGCCGCCACAGTTACGATTTTGAGCGCAGAAACACTCCTGAAAACACGCTACTCAAATCGGATCGCGCCGGTCAATGGCTACGCAGGGCCGTCAGGACGGATTGGCTTGCGCGCCCGTCCGTCTTCATGCCATTGCGCCGCTCGAAATCAGCAATGGCATCCTGCGTTTTATGCCCTAGGACGCCATCGATCTTGCCGCCGATATCGTAGCCGTGCTGCGTGAGCAGGCGCTGGACTTCACGCCGTCCGGCACGCGACAGGCCGGGGTCGTTTGTCGGCCAGGGCGTCACGATCGGGCCGAGACCGCGCAATCGGTCCGACAGAAGCGCAATCGCCAAAGCGTAGGATTCCGCGGCGTTGTAAGAATAGATCGCGCTGAAGTTCCGGCTGACGAGAAAAGCGGGGCCACGCGGACCCGCCGGTAAGAACAGGCCGTAGGCGCCCTCGCCGGTCAGCGGCGCGCCGTTGACATGCGTGATGCCGTGCGCGGCCCAGGCCGATAACGGCTGTTTCGCGTGCCAGTTGGACCGAGCGGCGAAGCCCGACGACGATTTCACCTCGAAGCCCCAGGGCAGACCCGGCACCCAGCCGCTGTGGTGAAGATAATTTGCCGTCGAGCCCAAGGCGTCCGGCACCGAATTGATGACGTCGCGCCGCCCATCGCCGTCGAGATCGACCGCGAGCCGCAGGAAAGTCGAGGGCATGAATTGCGTGTTACCGAAGGCGCCCGCCCAGGAGCCGTTGAAATTGGCTGGATTGGCGCCACCCTCGTTGACGATCTCCATCGCGGCCTTGAATTCGCGATGGTAATAGCCGGGCCGCATGGAATTGGAGCAGGCGAGGCTCGCCAGCGATTGGAGCACCGGCTTGTTGCCAAAGTTCTGGCCGAAGTTCGATTCGACCCCCCAGATTGCGCCGACAACGTAGGGGCTGACGCCGAACCGGCGCTCCACAACGCCAAACCAGCGCGAATATTTCGCCATCGCGGCCCGGCCGTCGGTCACACGCTCTTCATCGACGAGAGCGGCGATATAATCCCAGACCGGCGTGTTGAATTCCGGTTGCGACTTCTCGGCGGTGAGCACGTCCGGATTGAACGTGAGATCGCGCGTGGCGGCCTGCGCGACCTGCGCGGAAACGCCATGCGCCTCGGCCTCGGCCGCAAGACCCGCGACACAGGTGTGAAAGTCGGCATAGGCGGGACCCGCGCAGAAACCTGCGACGAGAACAAGAGTAAGGGAGAATCGCATCATTCGCTAAGCTTACCGTAAACCCAGGGTAGGGGCCACGCTCTTGCCTCTCGGGCTAGTGACCTGTTTCTCAAGAACTTTGGCTTTACGTGCGGGTCATTTACGTATCTTCTGCGCGGGTATTAAAGGGTCTCATACAAAATGCCAGCGCGCAGAGCGTCCCTGATTTCATCGGTTCCTCTGCTCATCGGTTTCGTCCTCCTTCTTGTCGCGGCGATAAGCGCAGTCGTTCTCGCACAACAGCAGCAGGACATTGACGCCCAAATCCGCCACACGTTTCAGGTCAACGATGAACTCGAGCGTATCCAGACCTTGGTGACGGATGCGGAATCGGGACAGCGTGGTTATCTACTTACCGACCGCTTCAGCTATCTCGATCCCTACAATTTCGCAAAGCGCGGGCTTCCGAACGAGCTTAACGCGCTGCGGTCCGAGCTTGCCGGCAATCGCTCCTTGGCGGAACTCGATGAACTGCGCACGGCGGTCAATACGAAATTCGCCGAACTGCAAAGCACCATAGACCTTCGCTCCAACAACAAGCCCGATGCTGCGCTTGCCGTCGTCAATAACGACAGCGGCAAGGCATTCATGGATCGCATCCGGGCCATTCTCGCGGACATGCACGCCACGCAGGAAAAGTTGCTTGAAAACCGTTCTGTCGAAGCTGCGCAGCTCAACCGGAGCCGAGGCACTCTCCTACTCGCCAGCGTTTTGTTGGTCATTGTGCTCGGAATTGGGACGTTGCTCGAAAATCGTCGGCGCGTGACGGCGCTTCAGCTTGCCAACCACAGGCTGCAGGCAGAGGCGAGCGTCCGCCGCGAGGCCGAGACACAGGTTCGCCAGCTGCAGAAGATGGAAGCGGTGGGCCAGCTCACCGGCGGCATCGCGCACGACTTCAACAATATGCTGGCAATCATCATCGGCTCGCTCGACATGGCACGCCGCCGGCTGGCCGACGCCCAATATGCGGCGGTCGGCAAATATATCGGCAATGCCAATGACGGTGCGCAGCGTGCGGCAGTCCTCACGTCGCGGCTGCTGGCATTCTCGCGCAAGCAGCCGCTTGAGCCGAAGGTCTTTGACGCCAACAAGCTCGTCGGCGGCATGTCGGAATTGCTGCGCAGCACGATCGGCGAACAGATCGCAGTCGAGACGGTTCTCGCCGGCGGCCTCTGGCGTACGTATGCCGATCCGGCACAGGTCGAAACTGCGTTGCTCAATCTCGCGGTCAACGCGCGCGACGCGATGCCAGATGGCGGCAAGTTGACGATTGAAACCGCTAACACCTATCTCGACGACCGCTACGCCGCCGCACATAACGAAGTCGCCGCCGGCCAATATGTGATGTTGTCGGTGACGGATACCGGTGCGGGTATGCCGCCGGACGTGGCCGATCGCGCTTTCGAGCCTTTTTTCTCCACCAAGGGCGCGGGCCGCGGTACCGGCCTCGGCCTCAGCCAGGTCTTTGGCTTCGTCAAGCAATCCGGCGGGCACGTCAAAATCTATTCCGAGGCAGGCAAGGGTACGACGGTCAAAGTCTATCTGCCGCGCTATCTGGGTCAGGCCGCGACCGTCGAAATGGAAAGCGCCGACGGTGAGATGCCGCGCGGGGACGCCAGCGAAATTGTCCTCGTGGTGGAGGACGATCTCAAGGTCAAGCAAATGTCCGTCGATGCGTTACGCGAGCTGGGTTACGTCGTCATCCACGCGCAAAGCCCGTCTGAGGCGATGGAGAAATTCAAGGCGCAGCCGGATCTCGCGCTGCTTTTCAGCGATATCGTGATGCCGGAAATGACGGGCCGCGAACTCGCCGAGCGCATGACCGCGATACGGCCGGACCTCAAAGTCCTGTTCACGACCGGCTATACACAGAACGCGATCGTCCACCACGGCATCGTCGATCCGGGCACGGCCTTTCTGCCGAAGCCGTTCACGCTCGATCAATTGGCCCGCAAGGTGCGCGCGGTTATCGATGGAAAGGAATTAGGGGCGCCTTACATCGCCGAATAGGCGACGCTGTCCTGCGGAATCGGGAGGTCGTCGGGTAGCGTCAGCTCAGACCATTGCGCACAGGATTTGTCGGCGATCGTCTTCGTGCCGCGCATGACCATCAGGCCCGATATGGCCGCGGCGCCCACCTGCGGATTGCCCTCGGCGCTGTAGACGAGGTAGCTGATGTCCCCGTTCGTGAAGCGCAATTGATATTCCATACCGGCATAACGCTGCGCCATCTGAAAAATGTTCTTGGCTGCCGGGCTGCCGACGATCGTCATCTCGTTCTTTTTGGCGGTCCCGGTCCCGTAATGGTAGATCAGATTTTTGCCGGCGGTGGTGACTGAGACCGTCTTTGCGCCGATCATGCAGGTGAAAAGAACTTTTGGCGCACTTTCGGCCTGGGCTGTCCCGGATAAGGAGGCTGGAGCTAGTGCGAGTAGGCTCAAACGCATCAGCAGCTTCATCTGAAAGGTCTTGATCATCGCTGCACCATAATAAAAAGCCCCGACCGAAGCCGGGGCTTTCGCGTTCGTGGGCTTATAGGCAAGCCCGCAATGTCAGCGCAGACGCTGAGCCCCCGCAGGATATGCGGCGGAGAGTTCCAGCGACTTTGCGATCAGACATTGAGACACTGGATCACCTCCTTTCGATGGGTTGACGACGCACTTTTATCGCAGGCGAATCGTGATTCGCCAAGCGTGGTTTTTACGAGCGCACCTTTTACAAGCGTGCTTTTAGCTGACCCGCGGCTGGGCGTGGCCGAGGACGACGACGCGCGTCCCGACCGGCACCTGCTGGAAGAGGTCGATGGCGTCCTGATTGATCATGCGGATGCAGCCGGAAGAGGCATGCGTGCCGATCGACGACGGCTCAACCGTGCCATGGATACGGAAAAGCGTATCCTTATTGCCCTGCCAGAGATACATGGCGCGGGCGCCGAGCGGATTGCCCGGACCGCCGTGCATCCCGATGCCGCTCTGCAATTGCGCCAGCGATTTGCGCAATTGCGGCTCACGGGCAATCATTTCCTTCGGTGGATACCAGTCCGGCCATTCCTGCTTGGAATGGATTTCGGCGACGCCCGACCAGGCGAAGCCCTCGCGGCCGGGGCCGATGCCGTAGCGCATCGCCTGGCCGTTGGGCAGGATGTGATAGAGATAGCGGGCGGCGGGATCGATGACGATCGTGCCCGGCGGCTCGGTCGTCTGATAATCGACCAGCTTCCGCATGAAGCCTTTCTTGATCTGCGAAAGCTTGACCGTCGGCACCTGGAAACCGCCGTCCTGGAAGCCCGTATACATCGCCTGATAGTCGATCGGCCCGTTGGCCTCGTTGGCCTTGGCGATCAGGTCGGGCGATGGCGCGGCGTCAGGCGTTTTGGCGGCCTGCTGCGGGACGGAGGCATCGGCCTCGAAGCCCGGCCCGGATTGGGTGGTCGTACAGCCGGCGAGGGTGAGTGCGGCACCTGCCGCGGCGGCGCCAGCCAGAAGATTGCGGCGGTTGATGAAAGTCATGAACGATACCCGCGAAAAATCGATGAAGCGCGCCGTGCGACGCCGGTCGGCCGGGCCGCAATACGAAGAGCACGTTGCGATACCTGACCTGAAAATACGGCAAAAAGGGCGTTTAAGTTGTGTCCCCGGTGCAACGCGGCGTCACTTTTCTGTCGCGGCTAGAGTGTCGTGCGCAAAAGTGTGTGCGGTTTTGCGCGTTAGACGACGCTCTATATCTTTGAATATCGGGCATCTTATCTTCGGGTGAATGCACCTGAAGATAAGATGCTCTATGCCGGGGTGGCCACCAGTTCGTCGAGTACGCGGGCAATGGCCGGATGCGTCCGGCTCGTTTCGACATAGCGTGCGACCGTTGGATAGGCGCCGATCAGATCGCGGTGCATGAGAGGTTCGACGATGCGCGGCACGCGAAAGAGCGCGGGCGCCAATTGGCAATCCGCCAGCGTCAGTTCCGGGCCAGCGGCAAAATTCTCGCCGCTCAATATGTTTTGCAAGGCAGAGAGGCCGCGCACGAGGCGCGTGAGCCGGACAGCGCTTTCTTCACTTTGCGCGGGGGCAATCTTCAGCGCGACCATCTGTGCGGTGAGATGCAATTCGCCGATGCGTTGAAGCATCCGAATCCGCGCGCGCGCCTCCGGATTTCCCGGCAAAAGCGGCGGCGTAGGGAATTTCTCTTCGAGATATTCCATGATCGCCGAGGATTCCGGCAGCCGCGCGCCGTCCTCGAGGATCAGGCAGGGGATCGTGCCGAGCGGATTGATGGCGTGATATTGCGTCGAGCGCACGCCGCCAGGCGGGGCGACGATTTCGATGTCGAGATTTTTGGCGTAGATAACGACGCGTACGGGCGCTGAAAACGGGGAGGAGTTTTTCGAATAAAGCCTCATCGGCTCACGAACTCTCCGCCTCAGATTGCGCGTCGAGCTTGAGGCGCTCCGGCCGCGGCATGGCAATGACGCTATAGCCGGCATCGACGTAATGAATCTCGCCGGTGACACAGTTCGAGAGATCGCTGAGCAGATAGAGCGCGGCGCCACCGACATCCTCGATCGTGACGGCACGGCGCAGCGGCGCGTGCAGCTTCTCGTAATTGAACATGGCGCGCGCATCGGTGATGCCAGCGCCGGCTAGCGTCCGCACCGGGCCGGCCGAGATCGCGTTGACGCGAATGCCGGACGCGCCGAAATCGGCGGCAAGGTAGCGCACGCCGGCCTCCAGCGCCGCCTTGGCGATGCCCATGACGTTATAGTTCGGCATGGCCCGCGTCGCGCCGCCGAACGTGAGCGTCAGCAGAGCGCCGCCGTTGGGCATCAGCGCCGCGGCGCGTTTCGCCGCCTCGGTGAAGGAGAAGGCCGAGATGATGAGCGTGCGCTGAAAATTCTCCCGCGTCGTGTCGGCGTAGCGGCCGCGCAATTCGTTGCGGTCCGAATAAGCGATGCAATGGACGAGAAAGTCGAGCGTCCCCCATGTCTCGGCGAGGGACGCGAAGACGGCATCGACGTCGGCTATATTTTCCACGTCGCACGGCAGGACGATTGACGAGCCGACGCTTTGTGCCAAAGGCTTGACGCGCTTGCCGAGCGCCTCGCCCTGATAGGTGAAGGCAAGCTCCGCGCCTTCCCTGGCAAGCGCCGATGCAATCCCCCAGGCGATTGAATGGTCGTTGGCGACCCCCATGATGAGGCCGCGCCTGCCCTGCATCAGACCTTGGCGCTGCTCAGGCATCGAGATGCTTGAAGACGAGTGAGGCGTTGGTGCCGCCGAAGCCGAAGGAATTGGACAGAACCGCCCGCAGATGCACGTTGTCGATGCGCTCGCGCACGATGTTCATGTCGGCGAAATCGGGGTCGAGTTCCTCGATATTTGCGCTTTTGCAGATGAAGCCGCTCTGCATCATCAGGAGCGAATAGATCGCCTCATGCACGCTAGTGGCACCCTGCGCATGGCCGGTCAGCGATTTTGTCGCCGAAATCGGCGGGCATTTCTCCTCGTTGCCGAAGACGGCGCGGATCGCTTCGATTTCCTTTAGATCGCCGATCGGCGTCGAGGTTGCGTGCGGATTGATGTAATCGATCGGCACTTTCACGTCCTGCAAAGCCATTGTCATGCAGCGCGCCGCGCCTTCACCGGAGGGCGCGACCATATCGGCGCCGTCCGAGCTTGCGCCATAGCCGACGATCTCGGCATAGATTTTCGCGCCGCGGGCTTTGGCGACTTCGAGTTCTTCGAGCACCAGCACGCCGCCGCCGGCGGAGATGACGAACCCGTCACGGTTCTTGTCATAGGCGCGTGAAGCGACGGCCGGCGTGTCGTTGTAGTTGGATGAGAGTGCACCCATCGCGTCGAAGAGGACGGTCAGCGTCCAGTCAAGTTCTTCACAGCCGCCGGCGAACATCCGGTCCTGCTTGCCGTAACGGATCGCTTCATAGGCATTGCCGATGCAATGGTTCGAGGTCGCGCAGGCCGAGGAGATCGAATAGTTCAGGCCGCGGATTTTGAACCATGTGGCGAGCGTCGCCGACGCGGTCGAGGACATGGCCTTTGGCACCGCGAAAGGGCCGATCTTCTTCGGGCCCTTGGTGCGGGCGATATCGGCGGCCTCGATCAGCGTGCGGGTCGAAGGGCCGCCCGACCCCATGATGACGCCGGTGCGCTCGTTGGAGATTTCGGCCGGCGACAAACCGGCGTCGAGGATCGCTTGATCCATCGCGACATGATTCCAGGCGGTGCCGCCGCCGTGAAAGCGCATGGCGCGCCGGTCGATCATCGGCTCGGGGTCGAGCGTCGGGGCACCATGCACCTGGCTGCGAAAGCCAAGCTCGGCGTATTTATCGGCTCTGACGATGCCGGATTTGGCCTCGCGCAAGGACGCGAGCACCTCTTGGGTGTTGTTGCCAATCGAAGAGACGATGCCCATGCCGGTTACGACGACGCGTCTCATTACAATCTCCTGCCTCGGGCCGCCTCAGCGGCCTTTAAACCGTCTGTGCGAATTCAGTTGGGTTTAGGCTGCGGATGATGGAGTCGCGGCTTTGAAAAGGCCGACTTTCAAGTCCGTTGCTTCGTAGATACGGCGTCCGTCGGCTTCCAGCCAGCCGTCGGCGATGCCGAGCACTAATTTGGTGTTGAACACGCGCTTCAGATCAACTCCGTAGATCAATCTTTTCACGGTGGGCAGAACCTGTTCGGTGAATTTCACCTCGCCGACGCCAAGCGCCCGGCCGCGGCCCTGCAAGCCGAGCCAGCCGAGATAGAAGCCGAGCAATTGCCACAGCGCATCGAGGCCGAGACAGCCTGGCATCACCGGGTCGCCCTTGAAGTGACAATTGAAGAACCATTGATCCGGCTTGATCGAGAATTCCGCGCGGATCGTGCCCTTGCCATTGGCGCCACCGTGATCGGAGATCTCAGCGATCCTGTCGAACATCAGCATGGGCGGCAGGGGCAATTGCGGATTGCCGGGACCAAACAGGTCGCCGCGTCCGCAGGCAATGAGGTCTTCGTAATCGAAGCTGGAGCGTCGCTCGCTCATTCTGTCTTTCAGGTTCGAGATGTCGCCCCGAAGGCGCACCTGCGCGAGCGAAGATGGCGGCTTCTAACATAGCCCCCGCCGCGCTGAAAAGGGTCCCGGTCAAGGTCTTTGCCGAGGGCCGCCCGCCGGATCCGTTATATTGCAACGCGGTAAACACCGCGTCCGGATGCGGGGCAAGGGCCGTGATTAAGTTTTGTTAATTCAGCAGCATTCGGGACAGCCTGAGTGCTGGCGTTCGCTTACTCGACCTTTTCGCTCGGATAGACCCCCCAGAGATTGTTCTGGCGAATAAAGCCGTCAAATCCCTCGCCGTAGATTTCACACCAGTTGCCATCACAGGTCTTGATATTGCCGATCACACCCGGTTGCAGACGGGCGACGGGTGAGGAATCCTCGGCTGCGCGAATATAAAGCGTGAAAATGCTGTCCTTCTTCCACGGCGCGACGATGGCCGTACGGCGCCCGGACAGCAAATTGTGCAAAACCCAGCCTTCCGTGCCGTCCGAATCGCGAACCTTGCGCCACATGCCAAATTCCGCGGTGATCTCCACCGGCAGACCGGCGCGCTGGTAGACCCAGGTGGTGCGGTGATCCTTCGAGGGGCCTTCGCGCAAATTGGTCTTGTCCGCCTTGAGGCTGACGAATCGCGGTACGGGCAGGCCGCTGACGCTGCCGGTCGTTTGGCCGTTGGAATCGGCCGTCTGGGCATCGGCCGGCATCTGGCCGTGCAGCCAGCTGGAGATGGCGAGCGTGGCGACGAGCAATGCACGTGGGAAAATAATACAGCTCTTCATGCCCAGAAATTTTATCCCCAAATCCATATCCAATTTTACTCACCAGAGGCCGGGGATGCCGACGTTTTTATGTCGCCGCGCGTCCCGCTTGGCATTCTTGTGTTTGAACCGCCATCTGCTAGAGAGGCGCGGAACCTTGCCGCGCGACCTCGCCCGAATTGGTCGCCATATTAGGTGCGTTGCGCTGAGTTAAGGCCGCGTGAAAGCATGGCCCCAGGGCCTGCCTTCGGCGGCGGACGGACGGGATAACGGGATTGAGATGTCCAGGAAAAAACCGCTCGTAGTGCTTACGCGCAAACTGCCGGATGTCGTCGAGACGCGGATGTGCGAGCTTTTCGACGCCCGCCTTAATGTCGATGACAAGCCGATGAGTCAGGACGATCTCGTCGCCGCGATGCGCAGCGCCGATGTGCTGGTGCCGACCGTGACGGACCGGATCGACGCCGAACTCATTGAAAAGGCCGGCAGCCAGCTCAAGCTCATCGCCAATTTCGGCAATGGCGTGGACAATATCGATGTCGCGGCCGCCGTGCAGCGCGGCATCACTGTCACTAACACGCCGGGCGTCCTGACGCAGGACACCGCCGACATGACGATGGCGCTGATTCTCGCCGTCGCGCGGCGCATTGTTGAAGGCGCCGAAGTCATTCCGGAGGGCAATTGGACCGGCTGGTCGCCGACCTGGATGCTCGGCACGCGAATCACCGGCAAACGGCTCGGCATCGTCGGCATGGGCCGTATCGGTCAGGCGCTCGCCTATCGGGCGCGGGCCTTCGGCCTGCAAATCCATTATCACAACCGCCGTCACGTCGCGTCTTCGATCGAAGAAGAGCTTGAGGCCACGTATTGGGACTCGCTTGACCAGATGCTGGCGCGGATGGATATCGTGTCCGTCAATTGCCCGCGCACGCCGGCGACCTTCCATCTCCTCTCGGCGCGACGGCTGCAGCACTTGCGGCCGCAGGCGATCCTCGTCAACACAGCGCGCGGCGAAATCATCGACGAGAAGGCGCTGATCGAGATGCTGGAGGCGGGCGAACTCGCCGGTGCCGGCCTCGATGTATTCGAACACGAACCGGCGGTTTCCGAGCGGCTGGTCAAACTCGCCAAAGCCGGCAAGGTGACGATCCTGCCGCATATGGGTTCGGCGACGCGCGAGGGCCGGATCGACATGGGCGAGAAGGTCATCATCAACGTCAAGATGTTCATGGACGGCCACCGGCCGCCCGACCGGGTTTTGCCGAGCGCGGTCTAGTGCTCCGCTGCCAAGCCCACGCTTAAAGCCGACGTTCCAAGCCCCATGCGCCCGCCCTTGAAGGCGCCGTCCCAATCGCCATATTTCGTGAAGCGGAGGTGCCACATTGGGCCTCCCAGACACGAAGGCCTGAGGGCTTCGCCCATGTCGCGCATGTTGACCATCAACTCGCCGTTTCTGCTCGGCTTCGAAGACTTCGAGCGGATGGTCGACCGGGTGACACGGGCGGGTCTGGATGGCTATCCGCCCTACAACATCGAACGGGTCGCAAAGACCGATGCGGAGCCGGAGAGGCTACGTATCACCTTGGCCGTGGCCGGGTTCATGCGTGATCAGCTCGAAGTGACGGTCGAGGAAGGCCAATTGGTCATTCGCGGCCGCCAGCAGGACGATAAGCCCCGCGATTTTCTCCACCGGGGGATAGCGGCGCGGCAGTTTCAGCGAGTCTTCCTTCTTGCCGAAGGCATGCGCGTTGCAACCTGCGATCTGGCTCATGGGTTGCTGACGGTGGATCTCGTCCGGCCGGAGCCGATACGAGTGGTTAAGAAGATCGATATCATGATGCGAGACTGAATGTTCGCATCCATGCGGGTCTCAAGGAGACCGCAGAAGGAGTGTAGAATGTTGGATGAATTCAAAGAAGTCCAGGAGACAGTGACGCCCTTGACCGAAGAGCAGTTTGCCCATCTGGGCGGCGGGTCTCTCGCCTATGTGCGGCCGATCAGTTCCGAGGATGTCGCACGGCTTTTCCCGCAGGCGCCGGCGCTTCAGCCCGGACTCCAGTTGTTTGCCTTGCTGGGTGCCGACGGCACGCCGATCATGCTGACGGATTCACGTGACGCCGCTTTGGCCAATGCGCTCCAGCAGGAGCTGCAGACGGTTAGCGTTCACTAAGCCCAAATCCAAAATCGCTCGCGCCTATGCCTGCGCGAGCGATCCATTCACGTGTTCAGCGGCGGCCAGTAAGGGTGTCGCTGGCCTGCGCGGATGAAGCGTCCCAAGCCTGATCGCCACGAACAGCACAGGATATGACGGCGCGACTGGCGTGGGTCGGGGTGCAGCTCTCATTTTCCGACGCCGGCGGCGAATAGACATCCAAAATTCGCAGCAAGACCATCGCCACCAAAATCGCGATCAGCGCGAGCTCGGGAGTATCACTCGGTTGGCCTGAGGTGTGCCCGCCCGCGATGTTTTGGGTCTGCGTTTTTGTTCTCATTTAAATCTCCGAAGCCGAGGATTGGCTGCGGGCTTTCACTTGGCGGGAAGCGCATAAAAAATCCATGCGTCTTGACCGGCCTGGATATTAAAGCCGTCGATAGCTGCCCCCGAAATTCTCAAAACAATCCGAAAAACGGCCGCGCCGGCTGCTGGCTCGCTTCATGGCCGGGGCCGGGAATCGAGGCCGGTGGCAGGCCGTCATCCTCGTTGTCACGGCGCGCCGGACGATACGGTGCGCTTTGCGTTTGGGCCGCGCGCGGCCAAGCTTGCTGCGGGGATCGTTGCGGCCACGGCTGGGGTGCGGGCGCCGGCTGATTTTGCCCGGTGAAGAAATTCACGATTGCGTTCGTGGCGCTCGCAACGGGCTCTGCCGGATTCGGTCCGGCCCAGACACCGTCCGTCAGCGGTGCTGGCGCGACATCAGCATGGGCGACCTGCATGAACTGCGACCAGACGACGACCGGCAACGAACCGCCGGAAGCGCGTTTGGTCGGGGAATTGTCGTCGTTTCCGAGCCACACGCCGCAAACCATATGGCTTGTGTAGCCGACGAACCACGCGTCGCGAAAATCCTGGCTGGTACCGGTTTTGCCGGCCGCGGGCCAGCCGGGCAGGTCCACGCGCCGCGCCGTGCCGGTGGCCAGTGTCTCGGCCATCATCCGGTTCATCATGGCCACATATTCGGGCGCGATCACGCGGCTGCCCGCCAGCGGCTGGTGAAAATAGAGCAGCTTTCCGTGCGCTGCCGCAACCTTGGTGACGACATAGGGCGTCACGCTGAGACCCCCGTTGGCGAACGGCACATAGGCGGAGACGAGTTCAAGCGGCGTGACGACCGACGTGCCAAGCGCAATCGTCGGATTGGCGTCGAGGTTCGAGGTGATGCCGAGCCGGTGCGCGGTCCGCGCGACATTGGCCGGCCCGACCTCGAGGGCGAGTCGAACCGCGACCGTATTCAGCGAATTGGCGAGCGCCGTCGTCAGCGTCACCGGGCCCATGTAGCGATGTTCGTAATCTTCCGGATGCCAGCCGCGCAGATAGATCGGCGCATCGTTACGGATCGTGTCCGGCGTCATCCCGTGTTCCAGCGCTGTCAGATAGACGAAGGGCTTGAACGCCGAGCCCGGCTGACGCTTGGCCGTGGTCGCGCGGTTGAATTGGCTTTCGTTATAGTCCCGGCCGCCGACGAGTGCGCGCAAGGCGCCGTCCGGATCGAGCGCGACGACCGCGCCCTGACTCACATCGTAATGCGCCCCCTTGGCGGCGAGCGATTCGCGTAACGCTTTTTCCGCCGCGGCCTGGAGCGGCGCGGCGATCGTCGTGGTGACGGAAATGTCTTCATCGACGGGTCCGACGAGATCGTCGAGTTGGTCCATGACGTAATCGGCGACGTAATTGATGGTGCCGCCGGCTTTGGGTTTCGTCGGGTTGGCTGGTTCATCGAGCGCCAATTGCGCCATGGCCGGCGTGATGAAGCCCTGATCACGCATCGCGCCGATCACTTCACCCGCGCGTTGGGTCGCCGCAGCTAGATTATGGTTGGGCGCGTAGCGCGAGGGTGCTTTCATCAGCCCGGCGAGCATGGCCGCCTCGGCGAGGCTCACGTTGCGCGCGCTATGGCCGAAATATTTCTGCGCGGCGGCTTCGACGCCGAAGGCGCCGGCGCCAAAATAGACGCGGTTCAGATAGAGTTCGAGGATCTGGTCCTTGGAATATTTGTGCTCCAGCCAGACGGCGAGAATGGCTTC
The DNA here is from genome assembly GCF_037200945.1 of Methylovirgula sp. NCBI lineage: Bacteria > Pseudomonadati > Pseudomonadota > Alphaproteobacteria > Hyphomicrobiales > Beijerinckiaceae > Methylovirgula > Methylovirgula sp. Next base: position 827,393 of record NZ_JBBCGP010000001.1, on the reverse strand, counting down.
CTGGATTTTGCGCGGCAGCGTTCGTTCCTGGGTCAGGAAGAGATTCTTGGCGAGCTGCTGGGTGAGCGTCGAGCCGCCCTCCATGCCGCCGCGATGCAAAGCGTCGCGGACCAGCGCGCGCAGAATGCCGATCGGATCGACGCCCCAATGGTCATAAAAGCGCCGGTCCTCGATCGCGACGAACGCCTTCGGCAGATAGGCAGGCAATTCGGCGAGATGAACCGCCGCGCCGCCCGTGTCGCCGCGGTTGGCGAGCAATGTCCCGTCTTCGGCAAGGATGGCGATATTGGGCGGCCGTTTGGGGATGGTAAGCTGATCGATGGGCGGCAATTGCGCGGCGTAATAGGCCACGACGAGCGAGGCGCCGACGGCACCCCAAACGCCGAGCATCAGCACCCAATAGACAAGGCGATTGAGGATCGACCGGCGCGGCCGTTTCTTCGATTTCCGCTTTTTGGGCGGCCGGCGGCGCGGCGCGTCCTGAGGCTCAGGAAAGGCGTCGAAGGTCGGTTCCCGCCGTTCCCCGGTCCAGCCTTTGGCCATGTCTCTCGCGTGCCCGCATCTCGGATGCCGCCGCATCGGTTCTGCCTGGCGGACGGCGCGATTCTAGGCCGGCGCGATTAAGGCGCGGTAAAGTCGTCGAAAGCCGTAGGGTGCGCGGCAAAAGCGCGGCACTCCAGCCACGGCGGCGGCCAAGCTCGAAAACGGGGATACCGGGCGCAGCGGCGCTTGCGATTTGGCTTGAGCCGCGCCACAGTTGCGCCCCCTGCGCGGCCCTCGCCGCCGTCTGCCAGCCAATTTGACCAGCTCGCTCAAAAGTCCGGATTCGTCTCATGCAAGTCACTCTCGAACGCGCCGCTCTGTTAAAGGCGCTCGGCCACGTGCACCGCGTCGTCGAACGGCGCACGACGATTCCGATCCTGTCCAACATACTCTTCAGTGCCGAAGGCAGTTCGGTCCTGCTCAAGGCGACCGATCTCGATCTCGAAGTCACCGACCGGCTGCCGGCGGATGTGACTCAGGCGGGCGGCACCACGCTGCCGGCGCATATTCTCTACGAGATCGTGCGCAAACTGCCGGACGGCGCACAGGTTTCGCTCGATGTGACGGGCGAGGCGACGCAATTGCTTTTACGTTCGGGCCGCTCGCGTTTTCATCTGCAAGCGCTACCGGAAAGCGACTTCCCCGATCTTGCCGCGGGCGACTTCACTCACCGTTTCAGCCTGTCGGCCACCGATCTCAAGAAGCTTATCGAGAAGACCCAGTTCGCGATCTCGAATGAAGAAACGCGCTACTATCTCAACGGCATCTATCTGCACACGGCCGAGTCCGATGGTAAGACGACGCTGCGCGCCGTGGCGACCGATGGGCACCGTCTGGCGCGGATCGAAATTCCGGCACCGCAGGGCGCGCCGGGCATGCCGGGCGTGATTGTGCCGCGCAAGGCCGTGGCCGAAGTGCAGAAATTGATCGAAGGCCTCGACGCCGACGTTACGATCGAGATTTCACCGACCAAGGCGCGCTTCAGCTTCGGCGATGTTGTGCTTATCACCAAGCTTATCGACGGTACGTTTCCGGATTATGGGCGCGTCATTCCGGCTGGAAATGACAAGCTGCTGACGGTGGACCGCGAGCCGTTTGCCGCAGCCGTTGATCGCGTCTCGACGATCTCGTCGGAGCGCGGCCGCGCGGTGAAGCTGGCGATGGGGGAGGGCAAGCTGACGCTCTCTGTCACCAATCCCGATTCCGGCTCCGCGGTCGAGGAGCTCGAAGTCGATTACGACGCGGCGCCGCTCGAGATCGGCTTCAACGCGCGCTATCTGCTCGATATCACCAACCAGCTCGACGGCGACACGGCACTTTTCAAGCTGGCCGACCCCGGCTCGCCGACGCTCGTGCTCGACCACGAGGGCGCAACGGCTCTCTATGTTTTGATGCCGATGCGGGTCTGAGTTTTACTCAGAGCCAAACGTTTCCGAAGCAGGCCTCATCACATCGCCGCTTATCTCGGTGACCGACGACGATCGCGACATGGAGATTTGTCGCGGCCTGCGATTGCCCGCGACCCTTCAGCTGCTTCGCTACATGGGATAAGGACTTCGCAGCTTTTCAAATCCCGTGTGTCCATGATCCGTCTTGAAAATATCAGTAAGCAGAATGGCTCCCAAATCCTCTTTATCGAGGCCGCCGCCGCGCTCCAGAAAGGCGAGAAGATAGGTCTCGTCGGTCCCAATGGCGCCGGCAAGACGACGCTGTTTCGGATGATCACGGGACAAGAGCTTCCGGACGAGGGCCAGGTCGCCGTCGATCGAGGCGTCACCATCGGATATTTCAGCCAGGATGTCGGAGAGATGTCCGGCCGGAGTGCTGTCTCCGAGGTGATGGATGGTGCCGGCCCCGTAAGCGTCGTAGCGACGGAATTGGCGGAACTCGAAGCTGCCATGGCTGATCCCGACCGGATCGACGAAATCGAACAGCTCGTGGAGCGGTATGGCGAAGTGCAGGGCCGTTTCGAGGAACTTGGCGGCTATGCGCTCGAAGGCCGCGCGCGAGAAGTGTTGGCCGGCCTGAGTTTCAGCGAGGAGATGATGAACGGCGACGTCGGCGCACTGTCCGGCGGTTGGAAGATGCGCGTTGCGCTCGGTCGCATCCTCCTCATGCGTCCCGACGCGATGTTGCTCGACGAGCCGAGCAACCATCTGGATTTGGAGAGCCTCATTTGGCTGGAGGAATTCCTCAAGGGCTACGATGGCGCCTTGCTGATGACATCGCATGACCGCGAGTTCATGAACCGCGTCGTCTCCAAAATTGTCGAGATCGACGGCGGCGGCCTGACGACTTACTCGGGCGACTACGAGTTTTATGAGCAGCAGCGCGCGCAAAACGAGAAGCAGCAGCAGGCGCAGTTCGAGCGTCAACAAGCGATGCTCGCCAAGGAGATCAAATTCATCGAGCGCTTCAAGGCGCGCGCCTCGCACGCGGCGCAAGTGCAGAGCCGCGTGAAGAAGCTCGACAAAATCGAAAAGGTCGAGCCGCCGAAGCGACGCCAGACAGTGTCTTTCGAGTTCCGGCCGGCGCCGCGCTCTGGCGATGACGTCGTGAGTCTGAAGAATGTGCATAAGAGCTACGGCGCCCTGAGCATCTATGAGGGCCTGAACTTCGCGATCCGCCGCAAGGAACGCTGGTGTGTCATGGGCGTCAACGGTGCCGGAAAGTCCACGCTCCTGAAGCTGGTGACGGGTTTCACGCAGCCGGATGAAGGCACGGTCTCCCTCGGCGGCACAGTCAAGATGGGTTATTTCGCGCAGCACGCGATGGATTTGCTGGACGGCGACCACACGGTTTTTCAGGCGCTGGAAGATGCTTTCCCCCAAGCGGGGCGTGGCTCGCTCCTCGCGCTGGCCGGTTGTTTCGGATTATCCGGTAACGAGGTGGAGAAAAAGTGCCGGGTGCTGTCGGGCGGAGAGAAAGCCCGGCTCGTCATGGCGAAAATGCTTTTCGACCCGCCCAATTTTCTTGTGCTGGACGAGCCGACAAACCATCTCGATATGGCGACAAAGGAAATGCTGATTACGGCGCTGTCGCAATATGAGGGGACGATGCTCTTTGTCTCGCATGACCGGCACTTTCTAGCCGCGCTGTCCAATCGGGTGCTGGAACTGACACCCGATGGCGTTCACAATTACGGTGGTGGCTATGCGGAATACGTCGCCCGCACGGGCCATGAGGCTCCAGGACTTCGCAGTTAGGAGTCCCAGCCTCTTCGCCGCCCAAATCTTCCTTTTAATGACGCCATGCCATCGCGCCCGCAGGCGCCACAAAAACATGGTCGCATGATCCGACGCTTCCCAGTTTTCCGCTCTCTTTCCATTCTCGTTCTGATGGGTGGCATCGTCTATCTGGAGATTGCGCGGCCGTTTGGCGCCTTTCGCCTCGGCACATTCGTGTTGCTCGCGCTGCTGGTGGGCGTTCTTACATCGTTTGCGCGCGGCATCTGGCGCGATGGACTCTTGATCGTCGCATCATTGCTCTTCGGCATCTGTGCCATCGAGGCTTTCGCGACAATCGTCTCACCCGCCTGGGATATTCGCACAACCCATGGCTTCACCGTGCCGGAGCCGGTGATCGGCTGGGGGCCGCAACATCCCGGAGTATTTCATGCTACGCGGTTCGATCCACGCAGCAAACGTGTGATCTATGACGCGAACTATTCGATCAATTCCGATCTTATTCGGCCGACACGCGCGTGCAAGGCTGGCCCAACGGTTGCCTTCTTCGGCGACTCATTCACATTCGGCCAGGGCGTGAACGACAGCGAGACAGTGCCGCAATATTTCTCGGACGCGTTCGGCGACAATCTGCGCGTGCTTAATCTCGGTTTCCCCGGTTATGGGCCGCAGCAATTTTTACGCGAACTGGAGACCGGGTATTTCGATCGCCTCGTCGGCCCGCAGCCGAAACTGTTCGTCTTCATGACGACGTCCTGGCATGTCGTCCGCAGCTCCTGCAAAGCCTCCTGGGTGATGGACGGTCCACGTTATGGTCTTGCCGGTGACAAGGTTGCCTACCAAGGCGTCTGCGATATGGGCCTCGCGCGCTGGCTGAAACAATGGGCGCAGCACAGCGCTACTTACCGCCTCTTCATCGAGCCGCGTCTTGAAAAGATCAATCATGCGGATGTCGATTTGTTCATCCGCATGACGCTCGCGGCGATTGATCTCGCCAAGGCGAAATATGGCGTGCCGACGTTGATCCCATTCATCCGCGCACCAGAAGACTATCTGCGGCCGACCGGCTTCAGCAACGATGACATAATTCGACGCCTACGCGGTGGCGGTGCAGATGTCATCGATGTCTCGCTCGACAAACAGAAATCCGCAGGCGAACCGGTCATCATCCAGGGTGATGATCACGCCACCGGCCTCGGCAATCATCTGCGCGCGGCCTGGCTCAAGGATTATATCGCACAGCATTACGGCACGGCGCTGTTGCTTGCCAGCGACGGTACCGCGCCGATTTGCGCCCGTGCGAAATAGTCATCAGTCCAGTTCAAAGGCGTCCTTGTAATCGCGCTTGAGCGCCGGGTTCTGCGCGTCCTTGCGCAGAATGCAATTGCCGGCGGCGAGGAACTCGATTTCCGTTCCCATGAAGCAGGCGAACGCGTCTTCCGGCGTCATGACGATCGGCTCGCCGCGCACATTGAAGCTCGTGTTGACGAGCACCGGGCAGCCGGTCAATTCGGCGAATTTCTCGATCAAGGCGTGGTAGCGTGGATTGGTTTCTTTATGAACCGTCTGGACGCGCGCCGAATAATCGACATGCGTCACGGCCGGAATCTCCGAGCGCAGAATATTCAGCTTGTCGATGCCGAACAGATGTTCTTCGTCGCCTGACATTTTGCGGCAGCGCGTCTCTTTGACGTTGGCGACGAGCAGCATATAGGGCGAATCGCTGTCGAGATCGAACCATTCGCTGACATGTTCCCGCAGCACGGAGGGCGCGAACGGGCGGAAACTCTCGCGATATTTTACTTTGAGGTTCAGCGCCTTCTGCATCGTCGGCGAGCGAGGATCGCCAAGGATCGAGCGTCCGCCGAGCGCGCGGGGGCCGAATTCCATCCGGCCCTGATGCCAGCCGACAGCCTGACCTCGCGCGAGCGCCGCCGCCGTTTCGGAGATCAAGGTCGTGTCATCGACGACATCGAATTTCGCGCCGGCATTTTGCAGCCGCGTCTCGATGTCGTCCTGCGCATAGGCAGGCCCGAGATAGCTTCCCTGCATCGCGTCCGGCTCTTGCACGACCGATTTTCGTTGGTCGTCGCGGCGGCCGTCGTAATAGCCGGCGAAAGCCGCGCCGAGCGCCCCGCCAGCATCGCCGGCTGCGGGTTGGATGAAAATACGCTCGAATTTGCCGTCGCGAAGAATTTTGCCGTTGGCGACGCAATTCAGCGCGACGCCGCCAGCGAGGCAGAGATTTTTCTCGCCGGTTTCGCTGGCTGCCGCGCGCGTCAAACGCAGGACGATCTCTTCGGTCACCGCCTGGACCGAGGCAGCGAGATCCATATGGCGCTGATCGAGCCTCTGATCAGGCGTGCGCGGCGGTCCGCCAAACAACGCATCGAACCGAGCGTCGGTCATCGTCAGGCCGGTCGCGTAGGAAAAATAATCCATGTTCAGCCGAAATGAGCCGTCGGCCTTCACGTCGATCAGATGATCAAGGATCGTCTGCGCATATTTTGGCGCGCCATAAGGTGCGAGACCCATGACTTTATACTCGCCCGAATTCACCTTGAAGCCGGTGTAATAGGTGAAGGCCGAATAGAGCAGGCCGAGCGAATGTGGAAAGCGGATTTCCTTGATGATGTTGAGATCATCGCCCTGGCCAAGCGCAAGGCTCGTCGTCGCCCATTCGCCGACGCCGTCCATTGTCAGGACGAGCGCCGACGTGAAAGGCGACGGGTAATAGGCCGAGGCCGCATGCGAATAATGATGTTCGCTGAAGCCGAGCTTCCTCCGGTCGCCGAGCGCGGGATCGATCGCCTTTAACTCGCGCAGAAGCAGGTCGCGCTGAAAGAGTTTCTCGCCGATCCATAACGGCATCGCCTTGCGGAATGAGGCAAACCCTCGTGGCGCGAAGGCGACATAAGTCTCAAGCAGACGCTCGAATTTCACGAACGGCTTTTCGTAGAAGATAATGCGATCGATACCGGCTGCGCCATCTGCGGTCTGGCTCAGGCAATATTCAATCGCCTGGCGCGGAAAGGCAGGATCGTGCTTCTTGCGGGTGAAGCGTTCTTCTTGCGCGGCGGCAAGGATACGGCCGTCCTCGACCAATGCTGCGGCGGCGTCGTGATAAAAGGCTGAAATCCCGAGAACACGCACCGGCGATTAGAACAGCGTATAGATGAACGGTGCGACGACAGAACCTTGCGTCAAGACGAACAGGCCGCCGAAGACGAGGAAAAGCACGAGCAGCGGGATCAGCCAGAATTTCTTGCGGGTCCCGAGGAATTCGAAAAGCTCAGCGAAAATCGACATTCCGGGATCTCCCTAGAATTGTTTACCCAGCGTACCGGAGGCGGGGCCTGGCGGCGTGCGCGTGGCCCAATAGGTCGTCGCGTCCGGCTCAGCTTTCAGCGCGAGGATGTCCTCACCCTGTTTGCGCAAAAACCAGCCGACGGGCACAACAGCGCCATAGAACAAAAGGCCCATCACGATCGGGCTGACGATCGTATTCAGCGCGAGGCCGAGTTTGAACCATGCGCGGTTCAACCCTGTCAATGCGGCCGGGAAGGCGAGGCCCAAAACGACAAGGACGGCGGCCACGATCAACAGCCAAAAGTGCGGCGCACGATGATGCAGCAGCGGCAACAGGCTCGCGGCGGCGAGTAGTGCGCCGACCGTCAGGCCGAATTTGCGATCCGAACTCGCCTCAACTTTGCGGAAGCTCGCGATGGTTTCGTGCGTCTGCGTCAAAAGTGCCCGCCCGCGTGTTTCGGCGAGCGTCTTCGCACAACCCGCGCGAAAAATCCATGGGGCGCCGAAGCGACCTAAAAGTTCGCTTTCACGGCGGCGTGAGCGCTACTCGAAAAGATATTGTTGGCAGATCGTGGTGCCGAGGCGGGTGTTGTCCTCAACGAACGTGGTGACGAACTCGTGCAACCCTGACTGGAATATTTCCTTGGTCGAGGATTTCATCAGCCGCGTCATCACCTGATGCGCCTGAACTTGCGCGGTGCCCTTTTGTCCGTAGGTCTGGCCGATCGAGTCAAGAAAGCGGACGATGTTGTCGTAACAGGCGATGAGCGAGCGCGGCATTTCCATCCGCAGGATCAGCAGATCGGCGATAAGCCAGGGCTTGAGGCTGGTACGGTAAACCCAATGATAGGCATTGAGCGCCGAGACGGCGCGCAGGATCGAGGCCCATTGGAAATAGTCGAGCGACCCGCCGATCGTCTCGGATTCCGGCAGCAGGATATTGTATTTCACGTCGAGGATGCGCGCCGTGTTGTCGGCGCGTTCGATATAAAGCCCGAGGCGCGAGAACCAGTAGGAATCGTTGCGCAGCATGGTGCGGTGGGCGGCGCCGTCATAATCGAGCGAGGCTTTTTTGACGAAATCGAGAAAGCGCGTCAGCTCGATACGATCGTAGTAGGTACTGTTGTCGCGCGCCTGAAGGTAGCGCCGCATCTCGATCCAAGCGCCGTTGATGGCGTCCCACATTTCCGCGGTCAGCGCGGTGCGTACGCCGCGCGCGTTCATGCGCGCTTTTTCGAGGCAATTGCAGATGGAGGAGGGGTTGTCTTCCGCAAAGGTCAGATAATCGACGACACTCGCCTCGTCCGGCATGCTGCCGGTCTTACGGAAATCTTCGGCCGCGCCGGAGGCCTCAAGCACGCTATCCCATTCGGTCCCGGTGCCAGGGCCTGCTTTGACGGTCGGGACGGTCGCGAGTCGCCGCGTGGCGTCCAGAATACGCGCGAGAAAATCGGCGCGCTCCATGTAGCGGGCGAGCCAGTAGAGATTATCGGCAGTGCGAGCCAGCATGTTTCAATCCGCACGGATACAGCTAGAACGAAGACGTCTGACTTTGAGTCTGACCTATAACACCCGTGGCGTCCATAAGGCCTGCATCGGAGACCACCCAGGTATCCTTGGTCCCGCCGCCCTGCGAGGAATTGACGACAAGCGAGCCTTCCTTCAACGCCACGCGCGTGAGGCCGCCCGGCACAACACGCACCCCGTCTGATCCGGAGAGCACAAAGGGCCGTAAATCGACGTGCCGCGGCGCAACGCCGCTATCAAGTGCTGTTGGGCAAGTCGAAAGCGCGAGCGTCGGCTGGGCGATGAAATTGTTCGGATCGACGCGGAGCTTTTCGGCGAAGAGCGCCAGTTCCGCCTGCGTCGCATGCGGCCCGATGAGCATGCCGTAGCCGCCGGAGCCGTTGACTTCCTTCACGACCAGTTCCGGAAGATGCGCGAGCACATAGGCGAGCGCCTCGGGCTCACGGCAGCGCCAGGTCGGCACGTTTTTCAGGATCGGCTTTTCGCCGAGGTAGAATTCGATGATGTCCGGCACATAGCTGTAAATCGCCTTGTCGTCGCCGATGCCCGTACCGACCGCATTTGCCAGCGTCACATTGCCCGCTTTATAGGCAGCGAAAAGACCCGGTACGCCGAGCACTGACTCCGGATTAAAGGTGAGCGGGTCGAGGAAAGCATCGTCGATGCGCCGGTAAATGACATCGACGCGCTTCGGCCCCTCGGTCGTGCGCATATAGACGATATCGTCCCGCACGAGCAGATCGCGCCCTTCGACCAATTCGACGCCAAGCCGGTCGGCCAGGAAGGAATGTTCGTAATAGGCGGAATTGAATTGGCCGGGCGTCAGCAGAGCGATGCTCGGTTCGCCCTGCGTTGACTCCGGCGCAACCGAGCGCAGCGTCGCGAGCAGGATATCGGGATAATTCTCGACCGGCGCGACGCGATGCTCGGAGAAGAGATCCGGCGCCAGCCGCATCATGACTTCGCGATTTTCGAGCATGTAGGAGACGCCGGATGGCGTGCGCAGATTATCTTCCAGCACATAGAAATCATTCGCGTCGACGCGGACGACATCAATGCCGGCGATCTGCACATAGACATTGTGCGGGACTTTAAGGCCCTGCATCATGGGCAGATAGAACGGGTTGCTGAGGATGATATCCGGCGGAATACGACCGCTTTTGAGGATTTCCTGTGCGCCGTAAATATCGGCGAGAAACATGTTGAGCGCGTTGACGCGTTGGAAGAGACCGGTCTCCAGCCGCGCCCATTCGGCGCTGCCGATCACGCGGGGCACGATATCGAAGGGGATCAGCCGTTCGGCCGCGTCCTTGCTGCCATAAACCGCGAACGTGATGCCGATCCGGCGGAACAGAAGCTCCGCCTGCGTCCGCCGCGATGCGAGATGTTCCGGCGGCTCTTCCTTCAGCCAGCGAGCAACTTTTTCATAGACGGCGCGCGTTGAGCCGTCCGGCAGCGTCATTTCATCAAAACACGGCCCCATGTGCGCAACCCGGTCCGCTAATTATTAGTATCGGATCATATTAAGCAAAATCGATGCAACTGGACGTCAGTCGGAGACCCGCGGCCAGGCGCGAGGTAAAGCATCGCTAACCAATTAAGGTTAACACTCTGGACATAAGCCGCGTGCCGGTGAAACAGAGCAATTCGGGTATGTTGAAAATCCGTAGTCGCCGCTTCCGCGGTCCGGTCGTAACAATGGCGCAAATGTTCCGCGCCCTCTCGTTCGGCGCCGCCTTCGCGCTGGCTCTGGCTTGGACGCTACGGGAAACGCCCGCGGGCGCCGCGCAGGCGCCCACAGTTCAGATTTTGGCGATTCGATAAATCGGTTCAGTCGCCGGAGCGGCTGTCGTCCAGCGCGACAGCGCCATCATCCTGGCGCAGTGCCGGGACCGAGGCCACCGCGAAGCGATCCGCGGGGAGCGTCTCAGGGGCGCGCCGGAAATGCTCAAGATAATCGGCTCGCGGCTCGGCGAACAAAGCCGTATTTTCCACTCGTGCGGCGCTTCGCAGCCCGATTGCCGTGGGTCCGAAAACCGTCGCGCTGGCGAGTTCCGCCACCTCGGTGCCGCTGGTGAGGCTGCCGAAATTCGAGCCGTCAAGGCGGGCCGGGACGATCGTCACGGCGTTAGCCGGAGGGGACGCTATTGCCTCCGAATGATGCGCCGCGCGGCGCAATCCTTCCATCTGCGCCACCGGCGCGTAGGCCAGAACCAGCGCCGGAACGCCATACATCCGCGAGAGTCCCTGCCGCGGGCGGCCATCGTCCGGACCCTGGGTAATGATGCCAGGAAGATCAGGTGCGGAGGTTTCGGCTTCCGCGACGACAACCGGCGCCGCCGGTGACAGAAGCGCCGTGAACTGGAACGCCGGCCGCTCGGGGGGCAAAGGCACGTCGGCCATGGCGACAAGATCGTCGGGACGCTGCGGTGGCAGCGGCATGTCGATGGAGGCGGTCACGGCGTCCGGCGCCGCAGCGGCCTCGGCAGCGCGAGTGTCGCTCGAACGATCGGGGATACTGCCGGTCGCGTCAGCCTGCATCGCCTCTGCCGGCGTTGCGGGGGCTTGCGCGGCGGCAACCTGCGTCGGCGCTGGCGCCGTGGGTTGCTGTTCGGTCGAAGCGTTATCCTCGTCGTCGCCGCTGTTGCCCTTGCCCAAGAGCCAGGCGAAGAAAGCCCCGATGCCCGAATGCTGCGACGGCGGCAGGCTTGCGACGGCAGTGCCATTAGCGGCGAGTTCCGCGCGCGCTTCGTCATAGCCCGGCAGCGTGCGCCCGTCCGATGCGATATGGACAGTCTTCCCGTCGGGGAACAGCCGCATCAGCTGCGCATAGGTCATGCGCGGCCACATCCGCACGCCGCCAACATCGATATGAACGAAATTCGTATCGCCATAATAGCCGACGCCGCCCATTTGCAGCCGGGCGGCGGATTCGCGCACATGCTCCATCGACATGCCGTGCATCGTCGTGTCCATGGCTTTGCCGAGAATATGTTGCGAATGTTCGGCAACTGCGCGCGAGCGCCGCCGCAGCATGGCGTTGGTTTCCGGCGAACGATAGCCGCAAAGGACGGTGATGCGGTCGGTCGCGCCGGCGCCGCGATAGGCTTCCCACACCGCGTCGAAGAGGCGCGGGTCCATATTGGTTTCTTCGTTGCGCCGCCAGTCGCGCAGGAACCAATTCAGCTTTCTGAGAACTTCGGGATCGTAATGGCCGTCGACGAGATATGTGGCGTCGATCGATTCACCCGTATGCGCGTGATAGAGGTAGATCGTGCGCGTATCGCCGTTGGCTTTCGCCGATTCTGTAACGGAAGGTGCAAATAGGAGAAGGCAGGAGCCGATAAGACCAGCTGCTAAAATTTTGCCGGCCGCGGACTGCACCTTGAGAGCGGATTTGATCGCGCTCGATTTTACCCTGAGCAAATTTGTGACTACCTCGCCCCGGCGCCGCCGGGCGCATACTGCAGAATCCGTGCTTAAGCGCGGTTTTGGCAAAACAAATCCCCGGTTCTCGGATACGGCGGTTAAGCCGATCTGCTCGTTCGGGCGTCTCCGCCTATACCTGCATTTACCGAGAACCGTCAGCGCTCCTGGGATGAAACGCTCCCCCGTTCAACGGTCGTCTCACATCCCTGACACTCTTGATGTTGCCGAATGATGAAGACCAGTTCAGGTAAGCCAGCAAATGTGGCGAACCTGTGTCGGCGAGCGAGCTTTCTCTTCGCGCCCGGAATCGCGGACGGGAGCCGAAACGAACGCCGCTTTTCGTTTCAATTCAAAAAGAATCGCTGATTCGACGCCTCGCCGTCAATATCGCGACGGAACGAATTGCGCGGCGACATTGCGATTCGTCGGTTTTGCCGCGACAAGGCCCAGCGCCTCCTCGATCTTATGCTCATAGCCGTAGACGTCGTTGCGCACGATCAGCCGGTCGTCATCGCTCACATAGGCGGTGAAATATTCGATATGGATCGGCAGCGGCTTCGGCAGAAACACATAACGCTCCTTGCCGCCGATCAAGCTTTCGATGCGGTCCTGCGGCCATTTCGGTCCAAGCACCGTTTGCGCAAAGTCGAGCGGCTGATCGACGCGGACGCAACCGTGGCTGAAGGCGCGTTTCGTCGATGCAAAGAAGCGCTTTTCCGGCGTATCGTGGAGATAGACCGAATATTGGTTGGGGAACATGAACTTGATGCGGCCCAAGGCATTCTTTTCGCCCGGCGGCTGGCGCACCATCAATTGACCGTGGAAATAATAGGTCTCAAAGCCCATGCGCTGAAGGTAGCCCGGATCGTGCGCGAGACGCGGCAACATCTCCTTGCGCAGGATCGACGGCGGCACGTTCCAGTACGGATTGATGATCGCGAATTTCATTGTGTTGGAGAAGACCGGCGTTGGCGTCGTGGGTTTGCCGACAACAACCTTGTTCTCCTCGACGACCTTGTCGTCACGGAAAACCCGAACTTCATAATCGGGGATGTTCACATCGATGCGGTTCTGGCCGAGGTCGCGCGGCATCCAGCGCCAGATTTCCATATTGGCGATGATCTCGTTTCCGACGTCAGGCTTCGGCTCGTCGCCTGAGAGACTCGCTTGCGTGCGGGGGGTGAGGACGCCGGACGGGCGAAGCCCGTTGGCGCGCTGAAAATCGGCGACCGCAGCGGCAACCTGCGTGTCGTAGATCAGGTCGTCGTCGCTTTGCGTGACATCGAGGCCGAAGCGGGCGCGGATCAGCGGTACGCGCGGATCGCTCATGCCGAGTCTAAGAACGGGTCCGAACGGGATCGCGCGATCTGAAACCGGATCGCTTTTCTGGCGCAGCGCGATGAGCTTAGCGCGCAGCGCGACATAGGGTCTCTGTTGCGGATTGAAGTTCTGCAAAACCGCGCCGGCATCTGTGTCCGCCGCGGCGACCGCGCCGAGAATGAGGCCCGGGGCTGCGACATCGGGCTTGGCGCCAATGAGCGGGTTGATGTCCTGCGGATCGAGTCGCACACCCGAAGCTTGGCGCCCATAGGCGACGATCTCTTCTGAAAAAGCGATTTCGGCCGCGGCGAGATGATCCGTGTCGCCCGAGAAATCGGCTTGCGGGATGGTCGCGAGATTGAGCGCATCGTCGCTTGCCAGCGCGAGGCGTGCCTTGATGGGGGCGACGGCGGCGACCGGCTTGTTATTTTCAACCCAGAGTGGCGCATAGTCGCGGGCGGCGTAATAGGCCGTGATGTCCTTGTGCTCAAGCCACAATTCGGCGGTCTGGCGTCCTTTGCCCGGGGGCACGGGCCACGTATCGAGCGCTTTCTTCACCGCTACGGCGAAACCGGCGAGCGGCGGCTTGACGGGGATCACGGGCGGCAGAGCTTGCGCATTTGCCGGTTGCGAGGGCTTCGGCTGTGGCGGGCCAAGTGGTCCGGGTTGAGCTGTTTTCGGTTGGCTGGCGGAGTTCTGAGCAGAGCTCGGCGCAGGCGGCGTTGGCCTGGGCGGTGGCGCATTCGGCGGCGCGATGGGGGCCGGAGGCACAAGCGCTTCGTTCGAGAGCGGCACACTCGCCGATGGAATGGCCCCGGTGACATCATCCACGCTCGCGGGCGGCTGCGTCGCATCCGGCGCCTGCGCCTGAACCGCGAAAGGCAGGCAAACCGTCAGCGCAGCAGCCAAGGCAAGGCGAAACTTTTTATCGCGGGGCATGCGCATCCTTACGCCTAGATCACGAGCGGCAGCGATATCATAAAAAATTAAATTAAAGCGAAGGCATGCCGCAATTCGCGCGTCACGAAGGCGCGCTGTCGCACATGGAATTCGACCAACCTTGAATTAGGCGGCGGCGTTGCCTTCGTCAGTGTCCTTTTCCATCAAACTCTCGTCATCGCCCTGTTGGAAACCGTATTCCTTCATCTTGCGATAGAGAGTCGAACGGCCAATGCCGAGCTTGCGCGCCACGGCGGACATCTGGCCGCGGTAATAAGCGAGCGCGAACTTGATTGTTTCGGCCTCGAGATGGTCGAGTTGCCGCAAGTTGCCCGCCCCATCAAGCAAGGGCAGAACGTTCGGATCGCGCACTTCGACGCGGACAACTTCGCGCTCCGGCCGCGTGGGGCGTACAAGCGAGGCCGGCGCCGGCGGGATGCGAACATCGAAGCCGACGACCTGTGCCGCGATCTGCGGAAATTCCGCGACAGTCAGTTCGTCGCCGTCGGCGAGAACGACCGCCCGGAACATGGCATTTTCCAATTGCCGCACATTGCCGGGCCACGGATAGCTGTTAAGGAGCGCCAGCGCTTCCGCGCCGATGCCACGCAGCGGTTTGCCTTCCTCTGCCGCGAAACGCGCCATGAAGCGGCGCGCGAGATCGGCGATGTCTTCCCGCCGCACGCGCAGCGCCGGAACGGTGATGGGGAAGACGTTCAGGCGGTAATAGAGATCTTCGCGGAAAATGCCGCGTTTGACGAGATCGATGAGGTCCTGATTCGTTGCCGAGATGATGCGGACATCGACGCGGATCGGCCGTTTCGCGCCGACGGGATCGATCTCGCCATCTTGCAGAGCGCGCAGAAGCTTCACCTGCGCGTCCGGCGGCAGATCGCCGACTTCATCGAGGAAGAGCGTGCCGCCATTGGCTTCAGTGAATTTGCCGAGGTGTTTGTCGGTGGCGCCCGTGAAAGCACCTTTTTCGTGGCCGAAGAGAATCGATTCGACGAGGTTTTCCGGCAGGGCGCCACAATTGACGGTGACAAACGGCTTGGTGCGGCGGTCGGAGGCGCCCTGAATCGCCCGCGCGATGACTTCTTTGCCGACGCCTGATTCGCCTTCGAGCAGGACCGGGATCGTCGATTTCGCGGCGCGTTCGCCCAGGCGCACGACGCGGTCCATGTCCTCGCTTTTGCTGCGCAGATCCTTGAAGGTCAGCGTGCCCGAGGCCTGCCGGTTGAGCCGGCGCACTTCGTCTTCCAATGCCTCGACACGTAGGGCGTTCTTGATGGAAACTTGCAGCCGCTCGGCCCCGACCGGCTTGACGACGAAATCGATTGCTCCGGCGCGCATGGCTGATATCACCGCGTCGATCGAACCATGTGCCGTCTGGACGATGGCGGGGACGGGACTTTTTTGCTCCCGCATCCGTGCCAGCACCGTCATGCCGTCAACATCCGGCATCACGAGGTCGAGAATGATAAGATCGACCTCAGGTGAGCGCGATTGCAGGCGCTGCAGCGCGGCCGCGCCGCTATCGACCGTTTCGCACTCATAGCCAAATCGGCGGACAAGCGTTTCCAGAACGCGGCGCTGCACTGGATCGTCGTCGACAATCAGCACGAGTGAAGACATTTGCACTTTCTTCGATGAGTGACAGCCCGAACCAGAACGGACCTGCCGCCCCTGGCGGGGTTGCTCGTGTATCCAGCGGTATGGCCGGGGCGCAGCCGAGTTCCGGTTCTGCGCCGCGAGCCATCCAAATCCATGCTCGCCCATCAGGGTAAATGCGATGTTAATGCCCGCATTATTGCGGGACAGTCGGCGGACACGAGTTTGCGGCGGAGAAATTCTTAAAATTTTATGAATAAAACGAAAACGGGGCGCCTGACTTTTCGCCAGACGCCCCGTGACAGGTTGATGCATATTCCAGTGTTGCGCTTGCGCTAGCGTTGCACTTGGAAAATCTGCTGATGCAAATAGTCCGGCAGTTCGTCGGCCGGGATGGCGACCATCATGTGGCCGTTCATTTTCACGATATCGACGTTGAGCTTGGTGCCGTCGTTGAGCGTCGCGGTCGTATGGCCCATCATTTCGACGGACATGCGGTGACGATGATGATGCATGGCGGCGGCATTGGCGCCGGTCGAGGCGAAAAGCGCAAGGGCGAGCGAGCCGGCGGCGATCGTGTCTTTCACGTTCACAGTGTTCTTCCTTTTCATGATGCACGAGGCGCGATCGGCTCCCGCGGCCGGCCAGAGGATCAAGCCGTACACGCGAGGGTTCGCAAATTGCCGGTACAGCGTTACGGGCCGTGCCGTCATGCCGCGTCAATAAAAAGTGAGATCGAAATTTCCCGTGGTCAGGTAACGCGGCGGCTTGCTGCTGCGAATTAAGGTGGCGGCTGCTCCGCGCGTTACTTTCGCTATGCGCGGAGCTGAGCTAAAAGCTCTCTTTCACACTGAGGCCGGCTCGGATCGATGATGCGCTCACACGACAAGTCTGTTGTTTCCTCCCATTCGGCCGCGGCGCGTGCTGGCGAGGCAGATCTGGGCGCTTTGCCGGAATGGTCGCTTGGCGATCTTTACCCAGCGATGGACTCGCCACAATTTGCGGCAGACCTTTCGCGCGCGACAGACGAATGCAAAGCCTTCGCGGAAGAATATCGCGGCAAGCTCGCGTCTCTCGCCGCGCAGGACTTTGCCGATCCGCAATCGCATCTTCTGACGCAAGCTATCCGCCGCTATGAAGCGTTTGACGATCTCACGGGGAAGATCGGTTCCTACGCGAGCCTCATCTATTCCGGCGACACCAGCGATCAGGTGCGGGTGAAATTCTACGGCGACACGCAGGAAAGACTGAATGCCGCGTGGACCGAGCTTCTGTTCTTCCAGCTCGAACTCAATCGGCTCGACGATGAGGTGCTGGCCCATCTCACCGCGCGCGAACCGTTGGCGCATTATCGTCCCTGGCTCGATGATATCCGCAAGGAGAAGCCGCACGAACTCGCTGATGATGTCGAGCGCCTGTTCCACGAAAAATCGGTCACGAGCCGGGCGGCTTTCAACCGGATGTTCGACGAGACGATCACCAGCCTCAGATTCAAGGTGGGCGGCGAAGAACTCGCGATCGAACCGACGCTTAATCTGATGCAGGACGAGAAGCCGGCGGCACGCAAGGAGGCCGCGGGTGCGATCGCCGAAACGCTCTCGCAAAATCTGCGCACCTTCGCCTTCATCACCAACGTGCTGGCGAAGGATAAGGAGATTTCCGATCGCTGGCGCGGCTTTCAGGATGTCGCCGATTCGCGCCATCTATCGAACCGCGTCGAACGTGA
Source organism: Methylovirgula sp. (assembly GCF_037200945.1). Taxonomy (NCBI): domain Bacteria; kingdom Pseudomonadati; phylum Pseudomonadota; class Alphaproteobacteria; order Hyphomicrobiales; family Beijerinckiaceae; genus Methylovirgula; species Methylovirgula sp. The sequence continues at coordinate 809,804 of NZ_JBBCGP010000001.1, read as the reverse complement.
AGTCGTCGATGCGCTCGCCGCGGCGGTCCATGCCGCCTATCCGCGCCTGTCGCATCGCTATTACAAATTGAAGGCGCGCTGGTTTGGTCAGGACGCACTCGATTTCTGGGATCGCAATGCGCCGCTGCCCAATATGCCGCAACGGACCTACGCCTGGGTCGATGCACGCGACACAGTGCTCGGTGCTTATGCGGCCTTCTCGCCGCGCATGGCCGGCATCGCCGAAGAATTTTTCACCCGCAATTGGATCGACGCACCTGTGCGCCCCGGCAAGGCGCCGGGCGCTTTCGCGCATCCGACGGTGCCGTCCGCGCATCCTTATGTCTTGCTCAATTATCAGGGCAAGCCGCGCGACGTCATGACGCTGGCGCACGAGCTTGGCCATGGCGTGCATCAGGTGCTTGCCGCGCCAAACGGCGCGCTGATGGCGAACACGCCGCTAACCCTGGCCGAGACCGCATCCGTCTTCGGTGAAATGTTGACGTTCCAGGCGCTTCTCGCCAAGGCCCAATCCATCGCCGAACGCCGGGCCATGCTCGCGGCCAAGATCGAGGACATGATCAATACGGTCGTACGGCAGATCGCGTTCTACACATTCGAGCGCAAGGTGCATGTGGAGCGGCGCAGTGGCGAACTGACGCGCGAAAAAATCTGCGAACTCTGGATGAGCGTGCAAAGCGAGAGCCTTGGCCCGGCGATTCGGCTTGGCCCCGGCTACGAAACCTATTGGGCCTATATCCCGCACTTCATTCACTCGCCGTTCTACGTCTACGCTTACGCTTTTGGCGATTGTCTGGTGAATTCGCTCTATGGCGTTTATCAACGGGCAAGCGAGGGCTTCGCCGAACGATACCTCGCCATGCTCGCCGCCGGTGGCAGCAAGCATTATTCTGAGCTTCTTGCTCCGTTCGGGCTTGATGCCAAGGATCCGGCCTTCTGGCAGATCGGGCTGAGCATGATCGGAAGCCTTATCGACGAACTTGAGATGCTGGACGGGCAGATAACCATCTGATTCATAAGCGATCTTGAGCTTGACCTCGAAATGTGGTCGAGTGGCGGCGCATTGACGTTTCAGCACCGCCGTGGGATTGCGTATGTGCCGGGGGAATCAGGGCCGGTACGATCGCAACGAGCTGAGGGCGGGGGGCAAGCTCAACAAGCATGCATTTCACATCCTACCTTGGTGTTGCCTGGCTTGCGATTGCGTGGTTCGTCTTCCTCGCAACATGCACTGGCGCTTTGCTGCAGCCGTTTTTTCAAGCGCGGCGGGCGCGCAACAATGCGCAGCCGCCGGTTACCGCAGTTTTGCCAATAAAACTGGAACATTCAGGCTTCGACAAAGCCCAAGCCTCGGTCTTCGGTCAAGATTATCCCGAATACGAAGTTCTGTTCAGCGCCGCCGAGGCGGATTCGCCTGCGCTCGAAACGGCTTTCGCGCTGAAGGCTCACTATCCGCAAACGCCGACGCGCATTCTCCGTTCGCAGTCCGATTTCGCCGTGAGCCCCAAGCTCAATACTCTTGATGCCCCGCTCGCCACGTCAGCGCACGATTTCGTCCTCGTCAAGGATTCGAACATCGTGTTGGAGCACGATATGCTCGCGACCCTCATGCGGAATTTCGGCGCGGGCGTAGGCATGGTTGTTGGCGTTCCGGTCGCCGAACAGGGGCAAACTATCGCCGGCCACATCGAATCTGCCGTCATCAACGCGCATGCACGCTTGCTGCTCACCGCGTCGATGTTTGGTTTCGGCTATGGCGTTGGCAAAGTCATGCTTTTCCGGCGCAGCGATCTTGCTAGGGCGGGTGGCATCGATGCCGTGAGCTATACTTTGGCCGAGGATACCGCCATCGCCAAAGGCCTGGACGCGATTGGCCTTCGCACCGTGTTCGCGCATCGCACGCTGCGCCAGCTGACCGGCTGGCGAACTTTGCGCGAAGTCTACGATCGTCAGGTTCGCTGGAGCGTGATCCGCCACACGCACGAACCACTAACGTTCCCGCTTGAGCCGCTGGTCAGCCCTTTGCCGGCCGCGATGGCGGCGGTGCTGGCCGCGCCGCTTCTGGGCCTACCCGCAATTGTGGCCTTCGGTATTTCGTTGACTGGCTGGTTTCTCGGTGAACTCGGTCTCGCGTGGCTCAAAGGCTGGGAATTGTCGCCTTATGCGCCCCTCGCGTTTCTCGGGCGCGAAGTTCTGGCACTCGCGGCATGGTTGCGCGCATGGACGACGAACGATGTCGTCTGGCAAAACGGGCGCTTCGACGTTTTTGTCGGTGCCCGCGCGTCACGTCCGTCAACACTTAAGCTGCAGCCCGACGTCCCGGCGGCCCGGGAACAAATCTGAAGACCCATTCCGCATGGGTGGATAGGGCTGCGCTGTTTCCTTAATCACGCAGCCGTGCCGAACGCGCCGGCGAAGCGGAACGCGTTTTAAAGACCACATCCCAATAAGGGGCGCTGACACCGAAATAACCTTCTGGTTCGCGGAAGTGATGGAGCATATGCACTTGGCGCAGGTAACGCCCAAGCCGCGTCGTCGGCGTCGCGTGATGCACGTAATAATGCACCATATCGTAGGCAACATATCCGATGATAAAACCCATGAGTATCGGGTAGCCGAGCGGGCGCCCGAAAATCACGAGCGCCACGAGGAGCGCGATCAACATGATCGGGCCGCTCAGCAATGGTGGCATCACAAGTCGTAACGGATCATTGGGATGATCGTGATGAACGCCATGGATCAAGAAATGCACCCGGGCGCCCCATGTGCCGGGAAATTCGGCATGGAACAGATAGCGATGGCCGAAATATTCGATCAAAGTCCAAATTGCGTAGCCGGCCGCGGTGGCGAAAATGACGGCGAAAGGCGAAAAGTTACGAAAACTCAGCCATGCCAACAAAGCTACGACGGGGGTGTAGATGAACAGCGGTATTGACCAATGCACGCGCGAAAGCTTGTCGAGCAAGGGGTTGTCGAATAGGCGCGGGGAAGCGCGCAGCGCTTCGGCGGTTGTCCCGGCTTCAGAGGATATCATTGAGCAACCTTCTTCATCGTTTCGACGTCATCTGCATTGTACCGCGACGACCTCTTGGGGGCACGCCCTTGTGATTAGCCTCCATGACATGGATATTTGGGTGTTCGTCAAGATCACGGCGCAATCGTGCCGCAAAGAGTAGTTTCAACGGCAAAATTATATGAATCCGCCGAATTCCGCTACGGGGCAAAATACTCGGATGGAGGTGATCGTCCTCGATAACGGTCTTCAAAGCCAGGGCGAGCACAGCTACCGCCTGCTTCTTGAGGTGCGGGACGCTTTGTCGCGCCGGAAAATAACCCATCGCATTTTCGGTATGCGTGACGCGGACGCAGCCGCCATTGCGGATATCGGCGCAATTCCCTGGTTCACCAAGAGCCTTTACTGGAGCGGCCGCCAAAGATTGCCGTCGCTGCAAAATTTCGTCTCTGACAGTCTATCACTGATGCGGAGTCTGGGTACCCGCGGCTACCATTACAGCGAGGAAGCGACGGCACGCGTTCTCAACAAAACCTATCGTCGCGATCTCGAGCGCTTGCCGAACGATGTCTGGACGCGGGATAATCTCATCGTCGTGCCGGCGGTCTCGCAAAATCAGATTCTTGGTCTTGTGCAACATCTGCTGGCGCTTCCTGCCTCGGCATTGCCGACGGTCGTTTGCCAGTTGATGTTTGCACCGGCCTGGACGCCATGGAATCGCAATGGCTGCCATGGAGAAGACTATTATAGACAGGCCTTCGAACTCGCCGCGCCCTTGATCGGCAAGTCGTTGTTCTTTACGACTGAAAACGACGCGCTCGCGCAGCTTTATCTGCGGGTCTTCAAGCTCAAGACAGGGCTTCTGCCGATCGTCACCCGGATACCCCATGCGGCGTCTCAGCCGGAAGGTACGATAAAGCTAGGGTTTTTCGGTTATTCCAAATCCGAGAAGGGATTTCATCTGCTTCCGGAAGCTATCGGGCTTTGCCGCGCCAGGAATTTGCCGGCCCAATTCGTCGTCCAGATCCAACATTCCAATTGGGAGCGCGAAACGGTCGAGACAGAAAAAGCCCTGCGCCGGATTCCCGATCTCGAAATCATCGATGGGGCGCTCGATGCTGATGAATATACTCGACAGATCAACGAGGTCGACGTGACGCTTTTGCCTTACGATCCGGTACGCTTTGGTCTGCGCGGCTCCGGCATTTATACCGAATCTGTCGCCGCGGGCCGGCCGGTCGTTGCCGCAAAAGGAATTTATGCCGCGCTCGGGATCGAACGGGGCGAGGCGGTCGGGGAAATTTTCGCGCCCTATACCGGCCGAGCGCTGGCGGATGCGATCGAGCGCTTGCTGCCGCGCGTTACCGAGTTTCAATCGCGCGCAGCCCACAGTGCCCACGACTTTGCCGCGCGACACAGTGGGGATGCCTATATCGATGCGACGCTGCGGTTCGCCGAGCAGCGCGAGGCAACGAGGGCCAAACCTTGATCCGGCGTCCCGCTGTCGTTAAAAGGACCAAGTTCGTGATCATGCAAAGGCCAAGCTATCGCGCGTATCTTTTCCCGCCTGATCTTTTTGGGTCGGCGTTGCTTCATAAAATTTGCCGTCTTGATTTTCCCCGATGCATCGGCGACGTGAACTCGCGAGCCGGCACCGCTGGCGGCTCGTCGGTTTGGAATGTCGTGGGTCCGGGGGGCCGAGCCGGCGCATTCGGAATTCCGGCGGATATCGTCGTCGCGAAGTGAGCCTATGTCCGAAGCTACCGTAGTGTCAGAAATAGTTCAGGCCAAAAAATACGGCATCGCCATCATAGCAAATGATCGCGTCATCGACTGGCTGCTGCCTTTTTTAGAAAGCTACAAGGCGACGAGCGCGTCGATTCCGCTTTATCTTATTCCATACGACGATAACCTCACGCGCACACGTAAGGCTGCGGACGCCTATGGTGTCGAAGTCGTTTCCCTCGACAGCGGCGAACTCGACGCACTGGCACGGCGGCTCTATCCGTTGAATCCGGGCCATCGCCGCCGCTTGCGCAAATTGCTTGCCTTGGCGCTTCCGCTCGACGAGGTCATTTATCTCGACGTCGACACGATCATGCTCCAGGACTTCAATAAAGTACTGGGGTATATCGAGCCAGGGAAAACCGAGTTTATCGTCTCATCGCGGTGCCATGATTACATCTACAATTCAAGGCACAAAAATTACGATTTTTTGCGCGACGCGCTGATGTTCAACGACGGATTTTTCGTAACGTCGCGGCATGTGCTCTCGCTGCAGGATTTTTACGACGTCATCGCCAGGGATGAGCGCACGTTTCATATCGTTCGTCAGCGGGGCGGCCTGTTCGCCCAGCCGTTGACCAATTTTGTCGTGCATCGGCAAAATCTGAAGATCGCGATGCTGCCGGAGATCATCCCCACCGCGTCGGAAGAGAGTTACTATAAGGCTGAAGGAATTTCGCAAGGCGCGGGAGGCCCCGTCGATTATAAGGGCGAGCAGCTCTATTTCTGTCATTGGCCAGGCATCATCGGAATGCCGCGCCGGCGCCGGATGGTCGACCAATTATGGCATCAATTCGCCGATAAGGCCGCAGCCCGCTTCAGCGCCTAGCCGCGACCTCGGCCGGCGCGTCGGCGCCATTTTTCAAAAGCGGTTCGACCAGTTCTGCAAGCCGTTGCCGATAGGCATCGGCTGCAAACAGCTTTTCGTAAAGCTGCCGTGTATCGCTGCTGCTATCCACTCTGTCGCGGGCATTGGGGGTCTTTCCGAGCCGCCGCATCGCCTCCGCGAAGGCGATCGCATCTTCGGCAAGTGTCACGTTGCGCAAAGTGGCAGGATTGATCCCCATGCCGCGAAAGGCTTGTCGCGTAGCGACGAGCGGCACGCCGCAGGACAGAGCCTCGATCGTTTTGATCGAAATGCCGAAGCCCGATGTTGTGGGCAAGAGAATCTTTCGGGCCTGCGCATAAACGCTGCCGAGATCGGCGGTAAAGCCAGTGAAGAGATGCTTGTAACGGCGATAGAGAAGCGGCGCGCGCCAGCGGACCATGCGATAGATATTGCCAACGATGCGCACGGGGATGTCGCCTGCTTGCGGCATCACCTCGCTCAAAAACCATTTGAGGCCGAGATAATTCGGATAATTGGAACTCGCCACAATAATGATGCCATCGCCCGTGCCGGCGGGCATGGGCGCGACTGCCGGGAACAACAGAACATGTTGTTTTTCCGGCAAAAGCGCGCTGAAGGTGTCTGCTTCTTCCGTGTTGAGATGGATGAGAATATCGGCGACGCGCATTTGCGCCAGTTCCTGCGCCAGCATCGTCTCGTATTTCGCCTTCGGCGACAGAGTCCAGGCGTCGCGATTGCGCAACGCGAATTGCCGGGCCTGCAGATCGTGCGTTTCGAGTAGCAGCGGGCAGCCTTGCTCATCGCGTAGCTTCGCCGCCGCGGGCATGCAGAAGAAGTGGTTACAATGAATGAGGTCGATCTTCGTCGCACGAAGCTCGACCGGCAGGGCGGAGCGTTGCGCGGTTTCGATCAGCATCGCGGCATAATCGCCGTGCAGCCACGCGTTTACGACCCGTATGAAATGCCGCGTGGCCACGGCGCCAAGCGGCATACCAGTGAAAAAGCGTCGCTCGACCTTAAGATCTTGCGTCGCATCGAAATAAGCCTTCGCGGCACTGGATTGCGCGGTGTTGCCGGGGAAGTCCGTGATCGCCAGGCTCAACACTTTGGCGCCAAGCGCGTGGTAGGCCTGCGCCTGTGTCATAAAGACATTGTAGCTGCCGCAGGAATGCCAGGCCGGATGCACAAGCAGGACAGTCTTGCCCACGAGTGGCGATGAGGCGGTGATGGGAGCGGCGGTGTTCATCGCGTGTACCCATCGCCTGCGTTCGGATAGCAGCGATGTCCTTCGCCCCGATTATTACAATGCCTCGCGGCGAGCCACGTAACCGAACCCGAAATGATGCTCGGCGATCGAATTTGCCACGAAGGCCGGCTCGGATTCGTGCGGCCGCCCGGCAAGGGGTGTTTTTTTGCCGCCCGTATCGCTATCTGCAATGAGCTTGGTGTTGCGTCGGTCAAGAAAAGGCCCGGTTGAGCGACGATGAACGCGCAGCGCATCGCCGCAAAAGACGTTATCGCCTTTGGACGCAGAGGTCGATAGTCTTGCCCTCGGGCCTACAGGCGAGTCGCGTCTCCTGCGCGACGGACAATCGTCATAGGAATATTGGGAACTCGACGACGGATGATGGTACCAAGGCTGCTCTACTTCTATCTTGGCCGGCGGATATTCTTCTCCGTTGTCATGCTCGAAGTGGGCCTTTGCGTGCCGGTCGTGATGACGCAGCTTTTCCATTATCTGCCATCGTCCGCGGTTCGCAGCGGGCTTCTGATGCCCGCTTTGATGGGGACTTTGCCGACAGCCGTTTATCTCGCCTTGCCGATGGCAGTCGGCGTTGCTGTCGCGCTGGAATTTTCGCGCATGGCGGCTGAGGGCATGATTGCCGTGCTCTATTCACTGCGTCTTTCGGTCTTGTCGATTTGCGTCCCGGCCTCCGTCGCCGCCCTCATTTGCGTCATCGCTGGTTATTGGGTCTCGATCTTTGTCGCACCGAATAATGTCGGCCAGATGCACGATGTCATTTACGTGATCCGCAACTCGCTCAATCACCGCATGCTCGAACCGGCGCAATTCTATACATTCGATAAAGGCGAGCGGACGCTTTATTTCAAGCGTTGGAAAACCGAAGACATTGTCGAGGGAATGTTCATCCATCAATACAATACCAAGAAACAAGAGGAAGAAATCATCACCGCAAAGCAGACGGAATTCCGCCGCAACGACCACGGCGTCTTGCTTGTGATGACGGACGGTTCGTTTCAGAGCCGGCCGAATGGCACCGACGAGATACGCACTGCCGATTTCGACCAATATGTGATCCAGCTCGATATGCAGGGCACCAACGGGATGCCGAAACGTGGCTGGCGTGGCGTCTTCGAAATGCCAGGGGCGGAATTTATGTCGGCATGGCCTGGCCGCAATGCGGATAAAAGAGTTCTCGCCGATTGGATGAGCGAGGCGGCCAAGCGTTTCGGCATTCCCATTCTGGCGCTCGCGCATGCGTTGCTGGCTATTGGCCTTGTGCTGACCTTGTCCAATGCGACGGGGCGCAATGCCACGACGGTTGCTGCCCTCGTCGCCATTCCGGCGATCCACATCGGGATTTTGATCGGGACGGAAAGCGTCGTGCGGCGCGATCCCTTTCTCGTCTATCTCGTCGCGGTGGCGATTGCCGCCGAATTCCTGATTGCGCTCGCGCTGATCCTTCGCCAGCAAGCGCGTTTTTCAGTCAAAGGGAACGGGAAACGCGCGGCGCCCGCGCCAAGTGGCGCAGCGGCGTCGCTTTGATTGATTGTCCGCGAACGACGCTTAGACGACGAGGCGCGGCGTGGTTAGTTTCGTGATGTTGAAGGCGCGGCGGTAGGCGGCGATGACGTCCTGGGGGTTGCCGACCGCGGCAATCCGACCCTCATCGATCCAAACGACATTGTCGCACATTTCTTCGAGCGTTCCGAGATCGTGCGAAACAACAAGAATCGTGCCCTTGGCGGCGAAGCCCTTGATGTACGCATCACACTTCTTGGCGAATGTCGCATCGCCAACCGAGAGCGCTTCGTCGACGATCAGAATGTCGGCCTCGGCATGCGCGCAGACGGCGAAGGCGAGGCGCGCGGTCATGCCGCTTGAATACATTTTGAGCGGCTGATTGAAGAACTCGCCGATATCCGCGAAGGCGGCAATCGATTCTAGCTTCGGGAGAATGTCTTTCCGGCGCAGGCCGAGGATCGCGCCGCCGATCAACGCGTTCTCGCGTCCCGTCAATTCGAGATCGAAGCCGGCGCCGAGCGCCAGGATCGGCGCGATGCGGCCTGAGACCTCGATATTGCCGTAGGTCGGCAGGCTGATGCCGCAGATGAGCTGCAGAAGTGTGGTCTTGCCGGTGCCATTGCGGCCGATAATGCCCCAGGTCTCGCCACGCTTTATGTCAAAGCTGACGTCCCGCAGCACCCAATGGGGATGGTAGAACTGCTTCCAGCGCCCGAAGAGCGCCTGATAAAGCTGGTCGTTCCGCTTCAGATAAAGTTGAAACGCCTTGCCGACGCCTTTGCAACTGATCGCAATATCAGATGATGTCGACGAAGACATTCTTGTATCGCATGTAGAATCGGTAGGCGGAACGGAAGACGAGGAGTGAGACAATGACAGTCCCCAGATAGAGCCAAGGATTTGGGATCCGGTTGAGCAGAACAATATCGCGCATCAGCTCGACATAATCGCCGACGATATTAACGCGGAGAATGACGCGGAGCACCGGCGGGACGTCATCAAACGAATAAAAGATCGGTGTGGCGAACATGAACACCGGGACGATCGATGCCATCAAATGCATCACGTCGCGCGTGAACGAGCCGAGCGCCATCAAAAACCACGACGCGCCGATCAGGAAAAGGAAGAATGGCACGATGACGAAAGGCAGCAGCAGAATCGTCGGCGGTATCCAGTGCGTGATGAGAAGTTCGAAAAACAGCAGGACACAAAAGCTGATTCCGGCATAGACGAGCGCGCGGATCGCCGCGATCCAGGCCAGCGTCTCGCTCGGGAAAATCGACTTCTTGATGAAGTTCACATGCTCGTGCAGCAGGCCGGGCGCGCGGTAGGCCAATTCGCTGAACAGGTTGAACATGATGAGGCCGACGAAAATGTTCAGCGAATAGTTTGCGACGCCATGCGAAGCGGTCGAAGCCCGGATGCCGACCGCATGCGAGAAGATGACGGTGTAGACCGACAGCATCAGCAGCGGTCCGAAGATCGCCCACATCCAGCCGAGGATCGAGCCGCTGAAGCGCGCCATCAGCTCGCGGCGCACGACGGCGCGGATCAATTCGCGGAAATGCCAGGCCCGTTCCAGCGGCGTGATGAGGCCGAGACTTTCAGCAAATTCTCCAGCGATGCCGGAGCCCGGCTTTTTGATGGCGGCGTCAGTCATATTGGCTCTGTGAAACCCCAAACGGACGCGGATGTAGACCAGTTTGCGCCAGCCTAGTCAAACGGGCGCGCATCGCCACCGTGATGCCGTTTGGGGGCGTGAAGGGCGGCAAAAAATTTGTCGGGTGACGCCCCCTGGCACCAGACCTTGCGGCCTACGGCAGCGCCCGCCACTTAATTCGGCAGCCAATGGGCGGCGACTGCGACGAGCAGAAAAATGCCGAGCAAGACCCGATAGATAGCGAACGGCCAGGACGCGAAGCGTTCGAGGATACGCAGGAGGCCCCAGATCGCGATGAAGGCTGAAATTGACGCGACGACGAGACCAAAGGCGAGGATCGACCAGCCGTGGGCGTCGAGATGCGCCTTATGCAATTCGTAAAGTTCTTTGATCCCCGCCGCGGCAATGGCCGGGATCCCGAGCAGGAAGGAAAAGCGCGCCGCTTCGGTGCGTTCGAGGTCGCGGAAAAGCGCTGCGGTGAAGGTTGAGCCGGAGCGGGAAACGCCTGGGATGAGCGCACCGCATTGGGCAAGGCCGACGATCATCGCGTCCTTCAGATCGACATGATCGAGCGTGCGTTTGTGCCGCGAATAGACTTCCGCAACGGCAAGCAGCGCCCCCATGACGATATAGGCGACGCCGATCGCGGCAAGCGAGCGCAGCGGCGAATTGCAGGTATTCAGAAGTTTTGAGAGCAACGAGCCCGCGATGATGATCGGCAGCGTCGCGAGCACGATCCAGACGCAGAAACGCAGTGACCAATCCTCGTAATCGCGACGTTTCACTGCTGCGACCGCGCCCTCGGAGATGCCCTTCACGTCGGCCCAGAAATAGCTGACGACGGCGGCAAGTGCAGCGAGCTGCATGGCGGCAGAAAAGGCCGAGCCGGGGTCGCGCCACCCGAGCAGGGCGGGGACAATGCGCATATGCGCCGTCGAGGAGACCGGCAAAAGCTCCGTAATGCCTTGGATGATGCCGAGAAAACCGACCTTGGCATAGCCCAGCGCGACAAATCCAGTATCGAGGCCTTCAGTGCAGGCGCCAGCCATGTCGATGAATTCCCGCCTGTTTTTGATTCGTGCCGTGCACGTGCCGCAAAAGTTTGCCTGAGGCAAGCCGCGGCGTAAATGGGGTAGTGCCTTCCGTAATGGGCCTTTGGGTGTCAATCCTCGTTTATCCATCCGCCGGTATCACGCTTCCGTCCGTGGTCGGCGTCTTGCCGCCACAAGATGACATCAGATGGAAAGTCGGAGCCGATCTCAGTTGCGCGCTCGAAGCGCAAGGCACTACACGGTTTTCCGACCTTCCGCGTCCCGGCGAAGGGACCTCGGAGAACGTCCTTACGGACTGTTCAATTCATCAACAACATTACGACTTCATGCCGAAGCGGCGCCTTCCTCCCGGTTCCAGTGGAACTCGCTGCCATCGACCCACATGCGATGCAGGACAGTGGCCAGCTTGCGGGCCACAGCCACCAGCGCCCGCTTGGCGCCTCGCCGGCGGGCGACCATCATCCCCCAGGCTTTCAGCGACGATGGCCGCGCCTTGAACAGCAGGACCAGGGCGGCTTCATAAAGGGTAGCACGCACCATAGCGTCGCCAGCCTTGGTGATACCGCCGCTCACGTCCGTCTCGCCCGACTGGTATTTCCGCGGCGTCAGGCCGAAATGAGCGCCGACGGCACGCGATGATTTGAACCGCGCAGGATCGTCGATCGCCGAAGTAAAGGTCAGCGCCACCACCGGCCCAACGCCCGGTGCCGTCATCAACCGCCGACATATCCCGTCCTGCCGCACGATCGCCAGCAGTTGGCGGTGTAGCTTGGCGAACTCCGTCCGCAGCGCTTCCCGGCACCGCAACAGTGGCTCAATGACGCTTTCCAGCATCGCCTGGCCAGCGATCAGCTCATGCACTCGGCCGGCGAATCCCAACCTGCTCGCCAGACCAACCTTCAAACCGAAGCCCCGCAACAGGCCGCGGATCGCGACCTCAATGTCGATCATCTTGCCGAGCAGCAGCTTGCGCGCCGTTAGCAGGACCCGCGTTTCCTGCGCCGGCAGCGACTTGCGATGCACTGAACGAAACCAGCCCATGCGCAGCAGCTGGGCAATGCCGCGGGCATCCTTCCGGTCGGTCTTCACCGTCATTGCCGAAAGGGCCGCCTTGACGTGCCGGGTTTCCAGCAAGACCACTTCGTAACCGGCATCCGTCAACCCCGCGTGCAGCCACTGCGACAGCGGACCCGCCTCAAGCCCGATCCGGATTACAGGAAAAGCCAAGCCTGCAAACAGCGCCGCCAGCGCAGCCGGCTCGCTCGAGACCTTCGCCTCCCGGATGATCTGGCCTTTCTCGTCCACAATACACACGCTGCTCTGTTCCAACGAAACGTCGATCCCGGCATAATACTCCATGGCAGTCCTCATACTGTTTGGGGCCGTAAGGACCCCGTTGATCTACACATCATCAGTATCGGGGACTGCCACCCCTACCGGCTAGAGCCAGTGCGCCGGCCCATTACGTCATCTCAGTTTGAAATTCAAATTGATTTACGCCCCCAGAAGAAGAACATGCCTATTGTGAACAGATTCGGACAGCCTGATATGCCCAGAGGCCCCAAAGGACAATACCGGCCGAATGACCCGGTCGCAGCTGCAGCCGCCGTGGTCCGGATCGCCACAGGCGAAAGCGATGAAGCGACAGAGAGCGCCCGGGCAATAGCGTCAGAAAAGAAAGACGCAGCGAAATCCCAGACCGCAAAGTTCCTGCGAACCAAACCTACGCCGATCGATCGTTAACCAGCATCAATTAAGCCACCTTAAACTTGGGGGTGGCTATGGATCAAATCTGGCGGGAAGCACGGGCGTTCCAGCAATGGGTTCGTACAGGCGAAATTCCAGCCTCGACAGCTTCGGATATATCCAAAGAAGAAGCATCCCCAAGGCCACTAAAGCTAGTTCCAATCAACCTTGATCTCACCGGCGCGCTCAATACGCTCAGGCAGTGTAAAGTCAACATTGTATGCGTGGCTCCCGGACTCAGAGAAATCCGAGTCGGCCTCGAAAAATTTCCAAAGACAAGGGAGAAAGATAGCCTCCCAACTGGAACGGCAAGCAACCACGCCATCCGATATCATGAAATTAAGACGCCGCAGATAGCCTTCCCAACTGCGAGCATATTATTTAGCCATGCTAACGCTCTTCGCCATGGCTACTACCCGTGCGGATCCTCAATCTCAATCGCAAACAAGATCGCCACAGGAACAGTGGGATGTCTGGTCCAAAAGGACGATGTTCTTTACGGCCTGACGAACAATCATGTGACGGGCCTATTCAGCCATAACAGAGTCGGAATGCCAATTCTCGGGCCCGGCCTAATGGACGTCAGCCCGGAAAACATAGACCCATTCGTAATAGGCCATCATACCCGCGGAATCGCCTGGACGCCCGGGACCTCCGATAACGTATCGATCGAAGACAACCTCGACCTAGCAATATTTCGCATAAAGAACGAAAACTCCGTCACATCGTTTCAGGGTCATCACTACGACACGCCGACAAAAATCGCGAACACAGCAGACCTATTCAAACGAGATCTGCCAAACGTCAAAGTCAAGAAAGTTGGACGAACAACCGGCCTAACGAGCGGATGGCTTTTCGGAAAAGCGGGCGGCGAATTTGAGGTACGTATCAAAGACCCAGACTTCACCAGCTCAATCTACTTCAATGACATGTTTGCAATCACTGATGACAGCAGCGGGAAGCCCTTCGCGCTCCCTGGGGACTCTGGCTCTCTCGTTGTACGTGACAACAACGGCACCTTGGAAGCCGTTGGAATCGTCTTCGCCATATCGCCTCGCACTATGATCACTCACGTCATGCCGATTGAGGTGGTCTTAGACCGCCTCGGCGTCACTCTCGTAGGAGATCATAATGTCAGCCCAACTAATGGACCATGAGGACATTTGCCAAGTCGCGCGCGAATTCGCCAAGGAATACAATCTCACCCCCGAGTTCTCGATCGTAATCGTCCGCTGCGCGAAGGAGCCCACCATTCATGTCATGACTATTATTGGCTACGAAAAGATGATGCCGAAACTGCCCACGACCTACAAAGAATGCATCATCGAACAAAGCAAATCTGACAGACCGATTATGAGCCCGGCGTATAGATGAGAACGAAAACTCAAAATTGACTCTCCTAAATGTTCTCTTTATGTTCTGTATAAGCCGCCGTTAATTCAAATACTTATCAAATTGACCGCCATGAACCATCTGCCTCTCGCATCGCGCGTCAAAATTCTTCAACTCACTGTCGAGGGATCATCGATGCGATCGATTGGGCGCGTCCTCGACGTTAGCCCAAACACCGTCGACAAGCTCCCGCGAGAAGCCGGCCAAGCATGTATCACCATCCACGACCAGGGAATCAGGAACGTCCGCGCTCAGCGCGTACAGTGCGATGAAATTTGGTCATTCTGCTATGCCAAACAGAAGAAAGTTGCCACGGCTAAAAGCCCGCCTCCAGAGGCAGGCGATGTCTGGACATGGACTGCGATTGACCCGCAAACAAAGCTGCTGATCTCTTGGTTTGTCGGAGACCGCTCCGCCACAGCGGCCAGCGTTCTGATCGATGACCTGAAAAACCGTCTCGCCAATCGCGTGCAACTGACCACGGACGGCTATCACGCCTACCTTCAGGCAGTCGAAGATGCCTTCGGCGCCGACATTGATTACGCCCAGCTCGTGAAGATCTACGGAGAGGCCCCCGCCTCCAAAGGCGAGGCGCGCTACAGCCCGGCGCAAATCGTCGCCGCCGAGCGCAAAAGGATCGAAGGATCACCTGATCCTGACCACATCTCTACGTCCATGGTCGAACGGCATAACCTGACCATACGCATGTCTCTGCGCCGTTTCACCCGCCTGACAAACGCTTTCAGCAAGAAAATCGAAAACCACATCAATGCGCTGGCCGTAGGCTTCGTGCATTACAACTTCATCCGGATTCACAAAACCCTCCGAGTCTCCCCCGCCATGGCCGCCGGCATCGCAGACCACCTTTGGTCATGGGAAGAAGTCATCGCCCGTATGGACGCCATAGCACCGCCACCAGCACCACGTGGACCGTATAAAAAACAAGCGCCAGCACCACCATAGCCCGAACCAAATAGTCGAGCTGGACCGCCCCGCTAGGGACCAATCGAGGTTGAAAACCCAACTGGATAGGTTATATTACTATGGTCACGATCTATCGTGGAAACGGACTGCAAGTCGTGATCTTCGTAGACGACCATGAGCCAGCCCATGTCCATGTCTTTGGTGATGGCCAAGCCAAGATCAACCTCATCGGGCCCGATGGCGATCCGGAGCTGATTTGGGCGGATAACATGAAGCGCAACGACGTGCGCCGCGCCATGCGGATCGTGACCGAGCACCAAATGTTGTTTTTGGAAAGATGGACCAAGATACATGGCTGAGTTGACCGACGCAGTAATCGACGCCGCGCTTGCGCGTGGAAAGATCGCGCGTGCGAACGAGCCGTGCGCGACCAAAGCCCGCTATGACCGCAGGCTAGGCCGGATAGTGGTTGATTTGACCAACGGCTCTACCTTCTCCTTTCCCCCTCGTCTGGTACAGGGCTTGGAAACGGCGACAGACGACCAACTCGCCGCTGTCGAGATGCTGGGCCACGGCTATGGCCTGCATTGGGAGGCCCTGGACACCGATATCTCGATTCAGGGCCTCATGGCCGGTATCTTCGGAACCAAGGTATATATGGCCCGGCTCGCCGGCCAGGCGAAGTCTTCCGCCAAAGCGGCGGCCGCGCGCGCCAACGGCGCAAAAGGCGGACGACCTCGTAAGGCAACACTCGCTTAAAATAACTTCGTATTCAAAAGCAAATGCTGAAAATCCGAAGGTTCCATAAGCACAATTCGCGTTGTCATCCCGGTTCACGCCGTTCATCGAAAACTCGGACAAATCCCGGCCCGAGGGCCTCCTAAATTCTAAAATTCAAACTGAGATGACGTAATGGGCCGGCGCACTGGCTCTAGCCGGTAGGGGTGGCAGTCCCCGATACTGATGATGTGTAGATCAACGGGGTCCTTACGGCCCCAAACAGTATGAGGACTGCCATGGAGTATTATGCCGGGATCGACGTTTCGTTGGAACAGAGCAGCGTGTGTATTGTGGACGAGAAAGGCCAGATCATCCGGGAGGCGAAGGTCTCGAGCGAGCCGGCTGCGCTGGCGGCGCTGTTTGCAGGCTTGGCTTTTCCTGTAATCCGGATCGGGCTTGAGGCGGGTCCGCTGTCGCAGTGGCTGCACGCGGGGTTGACGGATGCCGGTTACGAAGTGGTCTTGCTGGAAACCCGGCACGTCAAGGCGGCCCTTTCGGCAATGACGGTGAAGACCGACCGGAAGGATGCCCGCGGCATTGCCCAGCTGCTGCGCATGGGCTGGTTTCGTTCAGTGCATCGCAAGTCGCTGCCGGCGCAGGAAACGCGGGTCCTGCTAACGGCGCGCAAGCTGCTGCTCGGCAAGATGATCGACATTGAGGTCGCGATCCGCGGCCTGTTGCGGGGCTTCGGTTTGAAGGTTGGTCTGGCGAGCAGGTTGGGATTCGCCGGCCGAGTGCATGAGCTGATCGCTGGCCAGGCGATGCTGGAAAGCGTCATTGAGCCACTGTTGCGGTGCCGGGAAGCGCTGCGGACGGAGTTCGCCAAGCTACACCGCCAACTGCTGGCGATCGTGCGGCAGGACGGGATATGTCGGCGGTTGATGACGGCACCGGGCGTTGGGCCGGTGGTGGCGCTGACCTTTACTTCGGCGATCGACGATCCTGCGCGGTTCAAATCATCGCGTGCCGTCGGCGCTCATTTCGGCCTGACGCCGCGGAAATACCAGTCGGGCGAGACGGACGTGAGCGGCGGTATCACCAAGGCTGGCGACGCTATGGTGCGTGCTACCCTTTATGAAGCCGCCCTGGTCCTGCTGTTCAAGGCGCGGCCATCGTCGCTGAAAGCCTGGGGGATGATGGTCGCCCGCCGGCGAGGCGCCAAGCGGGCGCTGGTGGCTGTGGCCCGCAAGCTGGCCACTGTCCTGCATCGCATGTGGGTCGATGGCAGCGAGTTCCACTGGAACCGGGAGGAAGGCGCCGCTTCGGCATGAAGTCGTAATGTTGTTGATGAATTGAACAGTCCGTAAGGACGTTCTCCGAGGTCCCTTCGCCGGGACGCGGAAGGTCGGAAAACCGTGTAGTGCCTTGCGCTTCGAGCGCGCAACTGAGATCGGCTCCGACTTTCCATCTGATGTCATCTTGTGGCGGCAAGACGCCGACCACGGACGGAAGCGTGATACCGGCGGATGGATAAACGAGGATTGACACCCAAAGGCCCATTACGGAAGGCACTACCTAAATGGGGTTGTCTCGACAAGTCCTGCGGTCTCGTGTAGAAGCCGCGGCTTAACTTAAAACAGCGTTCCGAAACGCTCGCCGGGCGGCCCAGGCCGAACCAGGCGGAACGGCAGGGTTTTACCATGGCTAATATTATCGAAGAGCTGGAAGCGGCCCAGGTCGCCAAGCTCGTTGCAGTGCGTCCGGTCCCGGAATTTCAGGCTGGCGACACGCTGATTGTCAACGTGAAGGTGAAGGAAGGCGAGCGCACCCGCGTTCAGGCCTATGAGGGTGTCTGCATCGCCCGCACCGGCGGCGGCATCAACGAGAGCTTCACCGTTCGCAAGATTTCCTATGGTGAGGGCGTTGAGCGCGTCTTTCCGGTTCATTCGCCGAATATCGATTCGATCAAGGTCGTGCGGCGTGGCAAGGTCCGGCGCGCCAAGCTCTATTACCTGCGTGACCGGCGCGGCAAGTCGGCCCGCATTGTCGAGAAGCTTGAGACGCCGGCGCAGAAGGCTGCACGCGAGGCGGCCAATGCCCAGGCGCCGACCGTGAAAAAGGCACCGCCACCGAAAAAGGCCGGCGGCGCCATCCGTGCGCCGAAGAAGGGTGGCAAGGGCTAAATCGGCCCTCATCCCATCGGGGCATTCAGGATCCAACGATGACCGAAGGGGTCGCGGAAGGTTGCAAGCCGCGTCCCCCAGAAGCTGTTCGTCGGATTGGTTTCGCCTTTGCTGCCGAGGCTGACCGCGCGCTTGAAGACGGTGTCAACCTCTTCGGCCGTCTCGAATTCGAGACTGACCGAGGCGGTCATCGGCTCGCCGGGGACGGGCACGCGGGTGTTGCCAAACTCCGGAAATGCGTCGGCCAGCATGATCGAGCCGCCGTTGATCGTTAGTTCGCAATGCATGATCCGCAAGCCGTCGAGCGCCGGCATCAGCGCCTGCTGCTTGGCCCCGAAGACGGTCGTATAAAAGGCAATGGCCGCCATGGCCGGCGAGACGGTGAGATAGGGCGCGACGGGCGGGCGCATTCTGTTCTCCGGTGCTGCGGGCCTAGATCACGACGATTTCGGATCGAATCGATCCAAAAATCATAAACATGATCGATTCTTAAACTTAGAGCAGGATTTACGCGAAAACCGGCATCCACTTTTCGCATTCTGCTCTTGCGAGCCAAGACGCCTTCGCATAGTGGCGATGATGTTTTTATAACTGTTCCTATATGGGGGATGAGGTTAATAACGCCTCAGTTTCCGCCAGACGCGCCGCCCCGGCAAGCGGCGAACGGCTGTAACCCGATGAAGAGTGCTTTAAAATGGCCGAGTTACGCACGCTCTACGACAAAATCTTCGATGACCATGTGGTCGATCGTCAGGACGATGGCACCTGCCTCCTCTATATCGATCGCCATCTCGTCCACGAAGTGACGAGCCCGCAAGCATTTGAAGGTTTGCGAATTGCCGGGCGCGAAGTGCGCGCACCGCAAAAGACGCTCGCTGTCGTCGATCATAACGTGCCGACCTCGGATCGCTCGCAGGGCATCAAGGATGAGGAAAGCCGCATCCAGGTCGAGACTCTCGCCGCCAATGCCAAGGACTTTGGCATCGACTATTTCCACGAGCAGGATCGTCGCCAGGGCATCGTCCATATCATCGGGCCGGAGCAGGGCTTCACGCTGCCGGGCACGACCATCGTCTGTGGCGACAGCCATACCTCGACGCACGGTGCTTTCGGCGCTTTGGCGCATGGCATCGGCACGTCGGAAGTCGAGCATGTGCTGGCGACGCAGACGCTGATCCAGTCAAAGGCCAAGAACATGCGCGTCGTCGTTGACGGCACGCGCGGCCCCGGCGTCTTCGCGAAGGACATCATCCTCGCGATCATCGGCGAGATGGGCACCGCGGGCGGCAACGGCCATGTGATCGAATTTGCCGGCGAGGCGATCCGTGATTTGTCGATGGAAGGCCGCATGACCGTCTGCAACATGACGATCGAGGGTGGCGCCCGCGCCGGGCTCATCGCGCCGGACGAAGCGACCTATGCTTTCCTCAAGGACCGGCCGCGTGCGCCGAAAGGCGCGGACTGGGATGCGGCGCGGCGCTTCTGGGACACGCTGCACTCGGACGAAGGCGCACATTTCGACAAGGAAATCCGTCTAGATGCGGCCAATCTGCCGCCGATCGTCACCTGGGGCACGAGTCCCGAAGACGTGATCTCGATCACCGGTCGCGTGCCGACGCCTGAGACTGCGGCGAGCGAAGGCAAGCGTGCCTCGATCCGCCGTGCGCTCGATTATATGGGCCTGCAGGGCGGTGAGCAGATCAGCGACATCGCCGTCGACCGGGTATTCATCGGCTCCTGCACCAACGGCCGGATCGAGGATTTGCGTATTGCCGCGAAAATGGTCGCCGGCAAGAAAGTCTCGGAGCGCGTCAACGCGATGGTCGTCCCGGGTTCCGGCCTCGTCAAAGAGCAGGCCGAGGCGGAGGGTCTGGACAAGATCTTCAAGGCGGCGGGTTTCGATTGGCGCGAGCCGGGCTGCTCGATGTGTCTGGCGATGAACCCCGACCGTCTTGAGCCGGGCGAACGCTGCGCTTCGACCTCGAACCGCAATTTCGAGGGCCGGCAAGGCTTCAAAGGCCGCACGCACCTTGTCTCTCCCGCCATGGCGGCCGCGGCGGCGGTGGCCGGCCATTTCGTCGACGTGCGCGACTGGCATTAACCGCATCGTGCCGAAAAGTTGCGGACTTTTCGGATCAGGTGATGCGCAAAGACCAGTTTGAAATTGCGGCTCGCGTCTTGCGGGCCGCAAATCAATCTTATAAGTGAGCGCCTCGGCACAATTCTGAGCATGTTCTCATCGAAAAGTGGGTTAGCTTTTTCGGAACATGCGCGGGCGGGCGTGGCGGAACTGGTAGACGCGCCAGACTCAAAATCTGGTTCTGGTGACAGAGTGTCGGTTCGATTCCGACCGCCCGCACCAAAAATAAAAATCATGATGCTCTCGGCGGCGATGCCGTTTTCTGATTGAGCATCGGTGCGTTCATGCTGCGGCTTGGACGCTTCATCTGACATTGCTGTCGAGGCCCATGTGCCGCGTGCTTCGCTCCTGGAGCGCTTTGCGCGATCATCAATAGTCCGTCGTCATATTGATCCGGCAGATAAGCATCCAATTTTCGGACGGCATTCAACGTTTCGTATGAATTTTTAACGGTTGCAGTGCAGCATTTTTGAGTCGCACCCCTGTGAGATTCTGAAATGTTTGCTTTGCTTTCTCGCCTTTCGATTCCAAGGCAGTTCACGCTGCTAGGTCTACTCGCTGTCGTTCTGACGCTTCTGGGCCTGGGAATGACTTTGAAGCAAAGTTACGATCTCGCGCTGGAAGAAAAGCGCCAGGATCTGCGAAGCCTGGTTGAGAGCGCGGCATCGAGCATAGACTTCCTGGTCCAGCAGGAAAAAGCCGGTGCTTTGAGCACGGCCGAGGCACAGAAAAGGGCCAAGGCGCTCATCGCGGCGATGAAGTTCGACGGCAACAATTATTTCTTTTTGTACGATTACGACTGCGTTCTGCTCTCAATCAACGAGCGGATGCGCGGGTCGATCGGAAAGAATCTTTCCCATAACGTCGACGCTTATGGTCATCCCACCGTTCTTCCGATGATCGAATCGGCGAAGGCCGGGAGTCCACAATACAATTTCTACTATTGGCCAAGGCCCGACAATCCGCAGCCGCAGCCGAAGGTCGGCTATGCGCTTGCGATTCCGGAATGGCAATGGGTTGTCGGTGCCGGTCTTTACGTTGACGACATTCAAGCCACTTTCGTCGCGAGCATGTTGAAGCTTTCCGCGATCTTCGTTCCGCTCTTTCTTGGATTGATCGCAATCATTCTGATGATGCGGCGTTCCGTCTCGAAGCTTCTGGGATCGCTGACAACGAATATGCAGAGCCTGGTGCGCGGCGACTATGAAACCGAGATCGTCGGACGCACGCGCGTCGACGAAATCGGCGAGATGGCCGCCGCCGTCCAGGTCTTTAAGGACAATGGACTGCGGCTCAAGGCTGCGGAAATCGAAACCGAGCGTTTGAATGAGGCCGCGCAGGTGACGCGCAAAAGCAATGACGAGGCTCGGTCGGAGGCCGAGCATCGGCAGAAGACGGTTGTAGCGGCGCTCGCCGAGGGGCTCGGCCGTTTGGCCAAACGCGACCTTACAAGCCGGCTGGAACAAGGGTTCCCACCGGAATATGAAAAGATTCGTGCTGATTTCAACGCGACAGCGGAAAGCCTCAATCAGGCGATGCGCACGATTATCGCGGCCACGGTGAGTATCGATTCCGGCTCCGACCAAATTGCCATCGCGGCGGACGATCTTTCCCGTCGAACCGAGCAGCAGGCCGCGAGCCTCGAAGAGAGCGCGGCGGCGCTTAATCTCATCACCGGAACCGTGAAGAAGATGGCGGCCGATGCCGATGAGGCTGCGACGGTCGCGCGCGCCACGCGGCAATCCGCCGAAGCCTCGGGTCAGGTCGTCGCGCGAGCAGTCCAGGCAATGGACAAGATCAAGGAATCGTCCAACCAGATCACCCAGATTATCGGCGTGATCGACGAAATCGCGTTCCAGACGAGTTTACTCGCGCTCAATGCTGGGGTTGAAGCGGCGCGCGCTGGGGAGACGGGACGCGGTTTCGCAGTCGTGGCCTCAGAAGTGCGCGCGCTCGCGCAACGTTCGGCCGAAGCGGCGAAAGAGATCAAGGCGCTGATCTCGACGGCGACCGTCGAAGTCGATAACGGGGTCGCCCATGTCAGCCAGACGGGGATGGCACTTGGCGAGATCACGGAAAAGGTCACAGCGATGGATGCGCTGATTCACAAAATCTCGACATCCTCGAACGAGCAATCCGGGGGCTTGGCGGAGATTAATACGGCGATCGGCAGCATGGACACGATCATTCAGCAAAACGCCGCCATGGTTGAGGAATCGACGGCCGCTGTTCACGGTCTGAAAGACGAAGCCAAAGACTTGATGGTTATCGTCGGCGAGTTTCAAACCGGCACGGACGCATACCAGCGCGATTCATCTTCGCAAAACATGGGCCGGTCACAGCGGGCCTCGGCCGCATCGCCACAGGCACCAAGACCGCAGGCGGCAAAGCAGCAGGCGGCAAAGCAGCAGACGCCAAAGGCTTCGCCACGACCTCTCTTGCGCACAGTCGGCAGCGCCGCTCGGAAGGTTCTATCACCTGCACAAGACGAAGCCTGGGAAGAGTTCTGACAATTCGGGACCCGCAGGTCGGCCCGCGCTTATCGATCTCGGAGCCGTGCCGACATTCCCCGTCTCTAAATCCCGAAATGGTCGGGAATTAGTCCTGTAGCTTTTCGGATTTTCCTAAGCATTATGCGCGGTTAGAGAAAAAGCGGCGCCCGCTTCGATTCCGCCTCTCCCCGAGGTCTTTGAATCGAGAGACGAAATAGCTTTCGCAATAGAGTGAACAAGGCCGCCAGGCTTTCACGGCTCAACTTTCAGATTCGGCCATGCCCGCTTCGCAAGCTCTCGGGTTTGTGATCGCGGGCGTTGTTTGTTGTCGAAAATAATTCGTTGGAATGGAGAATCGGAATGAAGTGTCGTAGGGTAATATCGATCTGCGCCGGGATTGCCGGCGCGTGGTTATATGCCGGGGCAGGCTTCGCGGAAGACGCCTCCACGCTTGCTAAAAACCCCAATCTGTGGCCGGCGCCGGGACGTGATCTTGCACTCACCCGCCACAGCGAACTGAACCAGATCAATACGAAGAACATCTCGCATCTTCAGCTTGCCTGGGACCAGTCGACCGGCGCTCTGCGCGGTCATGAAGGGCAGTCGCTGGTCGTTGATGTCGACGGCACGCCGATGATGTACATCTTCAGCGCATGGCCGAACATCGTTCAGGCGCTCGATTTGAGCGATCCCGACTATCCGAAGGAAGTCTGGAACTACGTCAAGAAGACCGATCGTGATGAATCGGCTGTTCCGCGCGCTTGCTGCGACACCGTCAACCGCGGTGGTTCCTATGCCGACGGCAAGGTTGTCTACCTGACCCTCGACGGCTGGCTGATCGCGCTCGACGCGAAGACCGGCAAAGAAGCCTGGGTCGTCAAGAACAACTACCCGGACAAGGGTGAAGACGGCACACCGGCGCCGCTGATTGCGGATGGCAAGGTGTTCGTTGGCTTCGGTGGCGACGAATTCGCCGCCCGCGGCTCCTTCAGCGCCTATGACCTTAAGACCGGCAAGCTGGTTTGGAAAAAATACAGCACCGGCTCCGATGTCGATGTCGGCATCACCGCCGATACGAATAAGGACAATCAGCGGCACAGCCATACCACTGGCGACCTGGGCATCCACACCTTCCCCGAAGACAACAATTATAAAATCGGCGGCGGTGCGGCCTGGGGCTGGTACAGCTACGATCCGAAGCTGAACTACGTCTATTACGGAACGGGTAACCCCGGTCTGTGGAGCCCCGGCTATCGCTGCGGCGAGAAGCCTCTGACGCAGGCTGGCTGTAACTCCGGCAAGTGGGACAACAAGTGGTCGCTGACCATTTTCGCCCGCAAGGCGGACACCGGCGAAGCGGTCTGGGCCTACCAGATGACCCCCTTCGACCAGTGGGACTATGACGGCATCAACGAGATGATCCTCGTCGACTTCCCGAACATCGATGGCAAGGCCGTCAAGGGCCTCGTCCACTTCGACCGTAACGGCTTCGTCTTCGTTCTCGACCGCGTCACGGGCAAGTTGCTGCGCGCCCATAAGTACGTGACGGCGAACTGGGCCGAAAAGTACGACATGAAGACCGAACTGCCGGTCAAGGTGCCGGAGCATTCGCCGCTCGAAGTCGGCCGCAACACCCAGGCTTGCCCGTCGGCGATGGGCGGCAAGGACCAGCAGCCGGCTTCGGTCGATCCGAACGATCCGACCAAGTTCTATGTGCCGACCAACAATTGGTGCATGGAAGACAACCCGCAGACCCGGGCCTACCAGCAGCAGGGCACGGTCTACGTGTTCTCGAACGTCTATATGTATCCTGAGAAGCCCGGCGTGACCGGTCGCATCAAGAAGTTCGACGTTCTGACGGGCAAGGCTGATTGGGACATCCCGGATCCGTTCCCGAACTGGAGCGGCACGGTGAACACCGCCGGTGGTCTCGTGTTCTACGGCAGCCTTGGTGGTGACTTCCGCGCCGTCGATCGTAAAACTGGTGAAATCGTGTGGCAGCGCAAGCTCGGCTCGGGCATCATCGGCAACCCGATCACCTATGAGGTCAAGGGCAAGCAGTACGTGTCGGTTTATTCCGGCATCGGCGGCTGGATTGGTCTGCCGGTTACGGCTGGCCTCGATCTCAGCGACAAGTTCGGTGCGATCGGCGCGACGGCCATGACCAAGGCCACTGGCCTTGCCATGATCCCGCAGGGTGGCATGGTCTCGACCTTCCGCCTCTACCAGTAAGCGGTTGCGATATTAACAGGATGGCGCCCGGGTCTTTCGACCCGGGCGCCATTTGCATTCTTGGGCTGTCCGATCTTGGCCCAGCTAGGCGCCATCTAACTTCGCCGCCGCGCCAACGCGGATAATGACACTACGCGCTTTGCGCTGACCTGTTATCGAACGAGACCGGCGCAATCCTTCAGGTCGTCGAGCGCCTTGTTGGCGTCCTGAATCGACGAATAGGTTTTGTCGCCGACGATCTTCATGCCGGGATAATGGGTCGATGTAACCGCGGCGGAACAATTTCCGACGGTATCTTTGACAAGCGAATATGTGTCGTCAGCGAGCGCTGGTGCGCAGGCAACAACGACGAATCCGCAGGCAAGTATCAACTTCTTCATAGCTTCCTCCCATTTTTTATAAACGGGCGTAGGATTCCATGAAGTTTCCGCTCTGATAATTAGAAATTTTGTAAAAAATCCGGGAAAAACCGGAAGTCGCGCGAGCGCTTCGCGTTCACTGCCCTCCGCCGCCGTGCGTTGCAGCAAAGTCGATGCCCGCCCGAACCTCATGGATCGCATCGCGGACCAATTGCATCGCGCGCTCCCGATGACCGCCCTTGTTCGGGGTGGATTGGCGAAGAAAATCGAGCGCCTCGTGCAGCGAACCGAGCGCATTCTCCATGTTCCCCTGGTAGGCGGCCGCGGGTCGCACGGCCGCTAACGTCCCGGCAGAGGCGAGCGCCGACATCAGCGCAAGTTGGCGACGCGATATTGTCTCCGACATACCCAATCTCCCCTCATTTCCCGCAGGCTTGTAGCTGCAGCTGGAGAATAGCATAGCAGCATCGGCTCTGCCTCGAGAGACCACCGCCGCGCCCCGATATCGCCCAAGATTAAAGCGATTGGCGCAGGGTGACGATCCCGGATAGCCGGGATATAAGCCAGCCCGACCGGGAATGATAAGAACAGGGAGTGTTGGAATGCGTTCGAAGGTAGCCCTCTGGGCGAGCCCCGCTTTGATCTGCGGATTTATGGGAGTTTCGGCGTTCGGGCTTGGCGCCGCGCGGGCCGACGATGCCGCCTGCAAAGGCATTGCGGATGCGATGCTGATGAATTCCAAGACGCCATATCACAGCGTCGGCACAATCGCGTTCGATCCGAAAGACCCGCCTATTCCGGGCGCCGAGGCCATGCCGGCTATCAAGACCGAGACCATCTTCACCGGCACGCAGGTCTTCGTGAAATTGCCGACGGGACAGTGGAAGGACATCCACGCCAATATCGCCGACCTGCGAACCAAGGTGAAAGACAGCGCCAACAATTTCAACGATTGCACGCGCCTGCCCGATGAAAAGGCCGATGGCAAGACGCTCGCGGTCTATACCGGCGGGGACAAGACGGACACGATGAGCGTTTCAACCAAAGTTTGGGTGGCCGACGGTGCTATCCAGCGCTCCGAAACCGACGTCGGTGGCCCGACCGCGCCGGATGGCAAAGTCCGGCATCAGCATCTGTCGCTGCACTACGATTACGCTGACATCAAAGCGCCGGCGGAGTCGAATTAGCATAATCCCGAAAAGTTGCAGACTTTCGGATCAACTTGCGCGTCGAACAAAAGTTACCAGCGCGCGGCGGCAGCTTCGTCGTCATCCTTCGCGGCGACCCAGTCGCCGCTGCCGCCGCTGCGATGCGTCTTCTTCCAGAATGGCGCGCGGGTCTTGAGATAATCCATCAGGAATTCCGCAGCGTGAAAGGCCTCAGTGCGGTGTGCGCTGGCCGTCGCGACGAAAACGATGGCTTCGCCGGGGCGAATATGCCCATAGCGATGGATGACCGCTATGGCATCGAGCGGCCAGCGTTGCTCGGCTTCGTCCACGACACGCGCGATTTCGGCTTCGGCCATTTCCGGATAGGCTTCGATTTCGAGCGTCGCGAGCATACCGCCTTCGTCGCGGCAAAGCCCGGTGAAGGTGACGAGTGCGCCCGTGCCGGCGCCGAGTTCCAATGTCGCCGTTTCGGCGGCGATGTCGAAGGGCTGGTCTACAACGCGGACGATCCGCTGCGCCATGTCAGCCCCCCGTCATAGGCGGGAAAAAGGCAATCTCGGCGGCATCGGCGATCTTTGCCGCAGGCTTGACGTGCTGACGGTCGAGGGCGGCACGGATCGTCGCCGCATCGGCGAAAGCCGCGGCATAATTCTCACCACGCTCCTGTTGCCAGGCAATCAGGTCGGCGACGGTCTCGACAGAGGCTGGCGGCGCGATCTCTTCTTCGGCGAGGCCGATGCGCTCACGCACCCAGGCGAAATAACGGGCCTTCATACTTTCTCATCCTCGGCGAGAAGATGTTTGACCCCCGCAATGAAATAATCACCCCCGGTGTAAAACGTAAGGATCGCCGAGACCCAGAGCAGGCCGAGGCCGATCGTCGTGATGACTGGCGCTGAAGCCGGCCCGGCGATGAGAAAGCCGAGCGCGACGAGCTGTAGAAACGTCTTCCATTTTGCGACCCGACTCACCGGCACCGACACTTTGAGTTCGGCGAGAAATTCGCGCAGGCCCGAGACGAGAATTTCGCGGCAGAGAATGACGATCGCCGCCCAGAGCGAGACGCCAGCAATCGTATGGTCGGCGGCGAGCATCAGGAGGACCGCCGAGACGAGCAATTTGTCGGCGATCGGGTCGAGCATCCGTCCGAGCGAGGATTGCTGCGCCAAGGCACGCGCCAGATAGCCATCAAGAAAATCGCTGATGCCGGCGAGAATGAAAATCGCCAGCGCCGCCCAGCGCGCTGCCGCGACCTCCGGCCAGAACAGGCAGCCGACCACCACCGGCACGGCCGCGACCCGGCCGTAGGTCAACAGGTTGGGAAGGCTGAAGCGACGGCTTGACCCGCGCGTGAGACTGGACACGGCCATAGGGCGAAGGAACATGCCGTGGCGCGAAAGGTCAATAGAAGGATGCGTGAGTGTGAATGGTGTGGCACCGCTACGCCCGTTCGCCATGGAAGAAATCGTAGACGAGCTTCGCCGTGGCGGAATTGATGCCGTCCACCTTTTCGAGATCGGCCAAGCCGGCGTGAGCAACAGCCTTGGCCGTGCCGAAGGCCTGCAACAGCGCGCGTTTGCGCGCCGGGCCGACGCCGGCGATCTCATCCAGCGGGCTGCGGGTAAAATCCTTCTTGCGGCGAGCGCGATGCGTGCCGATGGCGAAGCGATGCGCCTCGTCGCGCAATCGCTCGACGAAATAAAGCGCCGGATCGCGCGGCGGCAGCCGGAACGGCTCCTTGCCCTCGACAAAAAATGTTTCGCGGCCCGCTTCGCGATCGAGCCCTTTGGCAATCGCGACGATTGCGACATCGTTGACGCCGAGATCGGCGAGTACGGTCCGCGTTGCTTCGAACTGGCCCTTGCCGCCGTCGATCAGGATAAGGTCAGGCCGCTGCGGAAAAGCCTCGGGGTCTTGGTTGGCGCCCTCGTCCTCTTTGGCGAGACGGGTGAAGCGGCGGCGCAGCACTTCGCGCATCATGCCGAAATCGTCGCCGGGCGTTAAATCCTCGCCCTTGATGTTGAAGGTGCGATAATGCGTCTTCATGAACCCGTCCGCCCCGGCGACGATCATCGCGCCGACGGCATTCGTGCCCATGATGTGGGAATTGTCGTAGACCTCGATCCGCCGCAGCGTATCTTCGATGCCGAACGCAGTGGCGAGCGCCGCGAGCAGCTTTTCCTGGCTCGCGCTATCTGCCAGTTTGCGGCCGAGCGCTTCGCGCCCATTTTGCGTGGCGTGATCGACAAGGTCTTTCTTTTCGCCCCGCTGCGGCACGGCGACTTCGATGCGATGCCCGGCGCGTTCGCAAAGCGCGCGTTCGAGCAGGTCGCGGTCCTCGATCTCGTGCGAGAGCAGGATGAGCCGGGCAGCGGGCTTGTCGGCATAGAATTGTGCGACGAAGGCATCGAGCACTTCGCTTGGGCTGAGGCTCTTGTCGGCACGCGGAAAATACGCGCGGTTGCCCCAGTTCTGATAGGTGCGGAAGAAGAAGACTTCGATACAGAATTGTCCCGCTTCCTCGGCGATGGCGAACACATCTGCTTCTTCGACCGAATGCGGATTTATCCCTTGCGCGCCCTGGATATTGGAGAGCGCTGCAATACGGTCGCGCAGCCGCCCCGCGTGCTCATAAGCAAGCACTTCGGCGGCTTCGTTCATTTCGGTCGCGAGTATGTCGCGCACCGCGCGGCTCTTGCCGGAGAGAAAGGCGCGTGCCTCGCCGACCAGTTCCGCATAATCTCCAAGTCCGATTTCACCGGTGCAAGGCGCCGAACATCTCTTGATCTGATGCAGCAGACACGGCCGCGTGCGATTGGCGAAATAGGAATCGGTGCAGGAGCGCAGGAGAAATGCGCGCTCCAATGCATTCAACGTGCGGTTGACCGCCCAGACGCTGGCGAAGGGGCCGAAATAATCGCCCTTCCGGTCGCGCGCCCCACGATGTTTCATGATCTGCGGCGCCGGATGATCGCCGCTGATGAAAATATAGGGAAACGACTTGTCGTCGCGCATCAGCACGTTGAAGCGCGGCTTCATCTGCTTGATGTAATTCGTCTCAAGCAGCAGCGCCTCGGTCTCTGTTCCGGTCGAAACAAAAACCATCGAGGCGGTGAGCGAGATCATCCGCGCGATGCGGTGGGTCTGGCCGGCAAGCCGCATATAACTCGCGATGCGCTTGCGCACGCTTCTCGCCTTGCCGACGTAGAGGACTTCGCCGTCGGCGCCGAGCATCCGATAGACACCGGGGCCGGGCGGCGCATGTTTCCAATGCGCCCTGATGACCTCGACGCCGCGCTTCAGCGCGCCATCAGGCGGCGCGTCGCCAAATTCGATGACCGGCTCGGTTTCGCCGGTCTCGACCGCCGCGTCTTCGGGCGTGGCGAAGCTGGAGGTCTCGGAATTTTCTGTCGGTCGCATTTGTTGAGATGTAGGCGGCGGGGGCGGCGAGGGAAAGCCGGATTTCGCTGCTCTTGGCCTTTGTTGTGGGGCATGCGGCCGCCGCCAGCGATTCGATCTAGGAAGATGATTCCGCAGGCAATTCATCCAGGAGGCGGGGCTGGCGGGGGTCGCCCGTCTGGACCTTGGGTTAAAATCGGGTTAGCTGTTCCATCCGGGCAATGCCCCAAGTTGGCCCACGCGGCCGCCGGTCCGCCGTGCAGAAGCGGCGTTATTTGAGGCGACATTAGAGGCGACATGGATCGAAGCTTCGGCGTTCCGACGCCCGTCCGCCATTCCGTATCCGCAGCCCGTCTTTGGATGATCTGGGCGGCGCTGGCGTGCGGATTTGGGCTCAGCGGCTGCGTCGAGGATGCGGCGCAAGCGCCGGTCGCCGCCATGCCGTCGTCGTCAGACAATATCACGCCGCGTCCGGGCGTCAGCCCGTCCGGTGCCACATTGGCCGTGGCCAGCATCAGCGGTGCGCCGGGCGGCCTCGACGACAGATTCCAGGCGATGCTGACGGCCTATGCCAAGCGTGGTGGTATCTCGATCGCCGATGCCGGGCAGCCCAATTATCTGGTGCGCGGTTATCTCAGTGCCGATTCCGAGGGCGATGCCGCGACGCTCGTATCGTATGTTCTCGATGTCTTCGATGCCGGGAAGCATCGCACGCAGCGCGTCGAGAATGAGGTCGTCCTCCGCGGTACGGCGCCGGATCCCTGGTCGCTGGTCAATGATGACGTTCTGGCAACAGTGGCGCAGAAAAGCGCCGCCGACCTCGCCGCTGTCATGACCAATACGCCCGAGGCGATCGCCGCGAGCACGCCCGCCACGGCGCCAACGCAGCAGGTTGCAGATGGCGCGCCGCCGCCAGCGCAAGACGGGCGAACCGTGGTTGCCGCCTCAGGGCCTGCAGCAGCCACCACGCCAACCGGGGCCCCCGCTAGTGCCGTGGCCCCTGCCAGTAATGGCTACGGTATGACTGCGCAGCGCTAGCCAGCCCTTTCCCGATGCTATAAGCACACCCCCGGCCGCCGGTCGCAGCTTTGCAGACCGCGAAGAAAAGTTTGAACACGAGGATAGCCTATGACCTTTTCGCAGCTTGCCCGCCCGCTTTGCTTGACAGGTTTGCTCTTGGCCTCGACCGCCGCTTTCGCCGAAATCACGCCGGCCGGTGACTGGCGCGTTGCCGATGGCACCGCGACGATCCGCATTCATCGCTGCGGCGCGGCCTGGTGTGGCAAAGTGGTGCAGACGATCACGCCCGCGGGCAAGGACGTGCATAATCCCGATCCGCGCCGGCGCAATCACACCGTTCTCGGCCTCGAAGTTCTTTATAGCCTGCGGGCCCACGGCCCGAACAATTGGGCGGGCTATAGCTACAATGCCCAGGACGGCCAGACCTATACGATCTCCGTTTCGGTGCAGAGCGCCGCGGCGTTGCGCATTCAAGGTTGTGTGCCGGGCGGCGGCGCCTGCGGCGGCGAGACATGGACGCGGGTGCGTTAAGCACCGCCGTTCAATTCTATGGACGCACGGGCGTCTTATCCGTCAATGTCGATGTCGATGAAAATCCTCTCTGGTAATTCCAATCATGCGCTGACCGCTGCCATCGCCGCTTACATCGGCGTGCCTTTGACCAAGTGTCAGGTGCGGCGTTTCGCGGATATGGAGATTTTCGTTGAGATCCAGGAGAACGTCCGCGGCCAGGACACGTTCGTCGTGCAATCGACGTCGTTCCCGGCCAATGACCATCTGATGGAAGTGCTGATCATGACCGACGCGCTCCGCCGCGCGTCAGCCCGGCGCATTACTGCGGTCATTCCCTATTTCGGCTATGCGCGGCAGGACCGCAAACCCGGTCCGCGCACGCCGATCTCGGCCAAGCTCGTTGCCAATCTCATCAGCCGCGCCGGCGCCGACCGCGTGCTGACGGTCGATCTCCATGCCGGGCAGATTCAGGGCTTTTTCGACATTCCGACGGACAATTTGTTCGCGGCGCCAGTGATGGTGCGCGACATCAAGGAGCGCAACGACCTGAAAAACGTCATGGTCGTTTCGCCCGACGTGGGCGGCGTCGTGCGCGCCCGCGCGCTTGCCAAGCGCATCGACGCGCCGTTGGCCATCGTCGATAAAAGGCGCGAACGGGCGGGCGAATCTGAAGTGATGAATGTCATCGGTGATCCGACCGGCAAGACCTGTATTCTCGTCGATGACATCGTCGATTCCGGCGGCACGCTTTGCAACGCCGCCGACGCGCTCATTGCGCAGGGCGCCAGGGATGTCTACGCCTACATCACGCATGGCGTGCTGTCGGGCGGCGCCGTGGCACGGATCGCCAAGTCCTCTCTCAAGGAGCTGGTCGTCACCGACACAATCGCGCCGACCGAAGCGATGCTTCAGACCAACAACATCCGCGTTCTGCCGATTGCCCCGCTGATCGGCGAGGCAATCGCGCGCACCGCCAAGGAAGAAAGCGTTTCGAGCCTTTTCGATTGAATTCGGGCGCCGGATTAATCTTCTTTCGCGATGCGCCTTTATGAGGCTGGCGCGAAACCCCATCTTGCTTGACTGAAAGCGTCTATTTCGGCAGTTCTCCCCGCTTTGTTCACCTGACTGGCTTTATGCGCACCTACCTCGATTTTGAAAAACCGGTTGCCGACCTCGACACCAAAGTCGAGGAATTGCGCGCGCTTGTCGGCGACGGTGAGCATGGCGTGGGGAGCGAGGATCTGACGCGGCTCGAAATCCGCGCCGAGAAGGCCTTGGCCGATCTGTATGCCGGCCTCACGCCCTGGCAGAAGACCCAGGTCGCCCGCCATCCGCAACGGCCGCATTACGCTGACTTCGTTGCCGGCCTTGTCACCGATTTCACGCCGCTCGCCGGCGATCGGCTGTTTGGCGAGGACGCGGCCATTATCGGCGGCTTCGCGCGTTTTCGCGGCACCTCGGTTTGCCTCATCGGGCAAGAGAAGGGCAATGACACCGAGACGCGCCTCAAGCATAATTTCGGCATGGCGCGGCCGGAAGGCTATCGCAAGGCCGTGCGGCTGATGGAGCTCGCCGACCGCTTTTCGTTGCCGGTGATTTCGCTGGTCGATACGGCGGGCGCGTTTCCTGGCGTCGATGCGGAAGAGCGCGGCCAAGCCGAGGCGATTGCCCGCTCTACCGACAGGTCGCTGTCGCTCGGCGTGCCAAATGTCGCGGTCGTCATCGGCGAGGGCGGTTCAGGTGGCGCCATTGCGATCGCCGCCTGCAATCGCGTGCTGATGCTCGAACATGCGATCTACACTGTTGCCTCGCCCGAAGCCTCGGCCTCGATCCTCTGGCGCGATGCGGCCAGGGCGCAAGACGCCGCAACCAATATGAAGATCACTGCGCAGGATTTGCTGCGCTTCGGTCTCATCGATGCGATCATTTCCGAGCCGATCGGCGGCGCGCATCGCGATCCAGCCGCGGCGATTGCCGCCACAGGCAATGCCATTGCCTCGGCGCTTGAGAGCTTCGGCAATATGTCGCCAGACGCGCTTCGCGACGCCCGCGCCGACAAGTTTCTGGCGATGGGCCGGAAGATTTAGCGCGTCATTGCTCGTCAGGGCACGTCATGGCCGGGCTTGTCCCGGCCATCCACGCAGCCACACCACTGCTTAATCATAATCATCACAGCAATGTCTCGGCGTGGATACCCGGCACAAGGCCGGGCATGACAGCTACCTAATGCCGGAAGTGCCGTGCGCCGGTGAAGACCATCGCGAGCCCCTCGGCGTCCGCCGCCTCGATGACATCGCCATCACGCAATGAGCCGCCGGGCTGAATCACGGCCGTCGCACCCGCCGATGCCGCCGCCAGCAAGCCGTCAGAGAACGGGAAGAAGGCGTCGGACGCGACGACCGCGCCTTTCGCCAGACTCTCTGGAAGCCCCGCCGTCTGCGCGGCTTCGAGCGCCTTCTGCGCGGCGATGCGCGAGGAATCGACGCGGCTCATCTGCCCCGCACCAATGCCGACGGTCGCGCCGCCCTTGGCATAGACGATCGCATTCGATTTGACGTGTTTGGCGACGCGGAACGCGAACTTGAGATCGGCGAGTTCGGCTGCCGTCGGCGCGCGTTTCGTGACGACCTGCAATTCCATGTCATCGACAAGTGCGTTGTCGCGGCCCTGCACCAGAAAGCCGCCATTGACCGAGCGAAAGGTGAGTTCGTGGCGGCGCGGATCGGGCAGGCCGCCGGTGAGCAGCAGCCGCAGATTGAGCTTCGTCGCGATGATCGCGCGTGCCTCTTCGGTTGCGTCCGGCGCGATGATCACCTCGGTGAAAATTTTAATGATCTCCCGCGCGGTGGCGGCATCGAGTGTCCGGTTCAGCGCGATAATACCGCCGAAGGCCGAGACCGGATCGCTGCGCAGCGCAAGCCTGTAAGCCTCGTCGAGACTTTGCGCCTGCGCCACGCCGCAAGGATTGGCATGTTTGATGATCGCGACCGCCGCATTCTTCGCGGGATCGAATTCGCTGACGAGTTCGAGCGCCGCATCGGTATCGCCGACATTGTTGTAGGAAAGCTGCTTGCCTTGAATCTGTTTGGCAGTGGCAAGCCCGAAACTCGGCTGCTCGTTGGCGTAGAAGGCTGCGGCCTGATGCGGATTCTCGCCATAGCGCAGTGCTTCGAGCTTCAGACCGCCGAAAGCGCGATAATATGGCGCTTTCTCGCCGATCTGCGCCGCGAACCAATTGGAAATTCCGGCATCATAGACGGCGGTACGCGCGAAAGCCTTTTGCGCCAAAGCACGACGGAAGCCGAGGCTCGTCTTGCCGGTGTTCGTTTCAAGCTCGGCAAGCAGTTTCGGATAATCCGCGACATCGACGATCACGCTCACGGCGTCGAAATTCTTCGATGCTGCGCGGATCATTGCGGGGCCGCCAATGTCGATGTTTTCGATACATTCGTCGAAGTCGGCGCCTTTGGCGACCGTCGCTTCGAACGGATAAAGATTGACGACGAGAAGATCGATCGGCGCGATGTCGTGCGCCAGCATCGCCGCTTCGTGCTCCGGGTTTTCGCGGATGGCAAGCAGGCCGCCATGCACTTTCGGATGCAGCGTCTTGACGCGGCCGTCCATCATTTCGGGAAAGCCGGTGAGTTCCGAAACATCACGCGCGGCGATGCCTGCCGCAACGAGCGCCTTATGCGTGCCGCCGGTCGAGACGATCTCGATACCGCGCGCCGCGAGCGCTTGCGCGAACTCCACGAGGCCAGTTTTGTCTGACACGGAAATCATCGCGCGAGCGATCGAATGGAGCTTTTCTGACATCGGGCCTCTCGAACTATCCGCGCGCTTTAGCACGTCCGTGAAAATGCGTCAGCGTCGCCGCCGTCGCAGAAGGCTCGTCCATTCGGGCAAACTCAGGACAGCGCCTCGGCGATCAACATCTTGCCATCGTGGCGGCCAATCCGGGCGTTCATGAGCCGTCCGGCCGGAATGTTGCCGACGCGCACTTTTGTGAAATCCTCCGCCCGCGCGGTGTCGCCGCGCTCGGTCAGAACGGTCAGGATCTTTCCGGTCTGGGCCGTGAGATGGCGCTGGAGCGCCGCTTCGCCGGCCTGCCGCAATGTTTTCGCGCGCGCGGCGGCAATGCCCGGCGGGAGCTGCGGCATCAGTGCTGCCGGGGTTCCCGGCCGCGGCGAAAACGGGAAGACATGCAGATGCGTCAGGCCGCAATCTTCAATGAGCGCCAGCGTGTCGGCAAACATCGCCTCCGTCTCGGTCGGAAAGCCGGCGATGAGATCGGCGCCGAAGACGATGCCGGGGCGCGCCTTACGGATATCGGCGCAGAATTGCACGGACTCGGCGCGGCTATGGCGGCGCTTCATCCGTTTCAGGATCATGTCGCTTCCGGCTTGCAGCGAGAGGTGCAGATGCGGCATCAGCCGCGGCTCGTTGGCGATGACGTCGAGCAGATCGTCGTCCGTCTCGATACAATCGATCGAAGACAGCCGCAGCCGAGCGAGACCCGGCGCCGCGCGGAGTATCGCCTTTGCTAGTTTG
Organism: Methylovirgula sp.; assembly: GCF_037200945.1. NCBI lineage: Bacteria > Pseudomonadati > Pseudomonadota > Alphaproteobacteria > Hyphomicrobiales > Beijerinckiaceae > Methylovirgula > Methylovirgula sp. The sequence continues at coordinate 773,837 of NZ_JBBCGP010000001.1, read as the reverse complement.
CCGAGGCCGGGTCGCCCGTCGAAATCGCGGCCATAGGCGGTGAGATCGACGCCGGTCAGGACGATCTCGTGAAAACCTTGCGCGACACAATTCTGCGCGGCGGCAACGATCTCGTCCGCGGGCGTCGAGCGCGACGGGCCGCGTCCATAGGGGATGATGCAAAAGGTGCAGCGATGGTCGCAGCCGGTCTGAATCGCAAGGAAGGCACGGGTATGATCTTCGACGCTGCCCAAAGCCCTCGGCGGCGGCGCCGGTTCGGCGAAAATATCGCCGACATCGACGCGCTGGTTTCGGCGTGGCGCGAAAGCGTCGGCACGGAATTTCTCGACATTGCCGAGCACCCGCGCGACCTCAGGCATATCGGCAAAGCTCGCGGGCGACGTCTGCGCCGCGCAGCCGGTGACGAGGATTTGGCGCTCCGGCGCTTCGCGCTTCAGCCGGCGGATGGTCTGGCGGGCCTGCCGCGCTGCTTCGGCGGTGACGGCGCAGGTGTTGATAATGACGAGATTGTCGCGCCCGGCCGCCTCTGCCGCGCGGCGCATGGCTTCGCCTTCGACGAGATTTAACCGGCAGCCGAAATTGACGATTTCAACCTTGGGACGCGCCACGGCACTCACGCCGCGGCGTCCTCAAGCCAGTTCGATTCGAGCACCACTTCGAATTCCCACTCGACCGGCCCTGATAGGACGACCTGATCGTCGCTCTCGCGCCAGGTCACTGAGAGATCGCCGCCCGGCAGGCTGACGACGGCATGGCGCCCTGTCAGGCCCTTGCGGGCCGCGGCGACCAGGACGGCACAAGCCGCGGAGCCACAGGCATAGGTGAGGCCGGCGCCGCGCTCCCAGACGCGAATGACGATATGGTCGCGGGCACGAACCCGGGCGAAGGAGATGTTGGCGCGCTCGGGAAACAGCGGATCGCGTTCGAGCTCCGGTCCCAGGACGGAAAGATCGTAGACGGGCAGATCTTCAAAGAAGAAGACAGCGTGCGGATTGCCCATGCTGAGGGTTGCCGCGAAGCGTGGCGTGCCATCCGGGCCGATCGGGAAGGGAATCGCCGACGTATCGGCAACGGGCTTTGCCAGCGGAATGTCGCGCCAGTCGAATTTCGGCGCGCCCATCTCAACCGAAAAGCGCCGCTCACCCTCGCGTCGGCATTCCAGAATGCCGTTGAGCGTCTCGACCCGAAGATTGTCCTGCGGTCCGTCGTCATCCAGCAGGAACCAGGCGACGCAGCGCGTGCCGTTGCCGCAGGCGCCGGCTTCGCTGCCGTCACGATTGTAAATGCGGACATAGGCCTCGGTGCCGAGCGAGACGGGCGCGTGCAAGACCATGAGCTGGTCGAAACACAGGTCCGGGGCCTGGGCGATCGCGCGAACCATCGGCGGATCGAGCCGATAGCCAGTATCGCGCAGATCGAGGATCAGGATCGCGTTGCCGAGACCATTCATCTTGGTCACGGTTCTGCCCGCGAGGGGGTGCATTTTTTACGCTCCATTACTTTGCACTCCATATAAGACAAAGCTGCCGCCGAGGCCAAGGATTTGCCCGTGGACCATCGCGGCGAGACGGAGAGACGGATGAAGGGTGCCTGGATCGGGTGCGCATTTGCGGTCGGGCTGACGATGTTCGCCGGACCCAGCCTTGCGCAGACGCCACCCCCAGCACCTGCGATTCCGGCGTCGCCTGCGACCGCCTCGCAACCGCCAGCCGCTCATCAACCTGGTGCTCCGCCGCCCGCAGCCGTCTCGAAACCGGCTTCGTCCCCACCGGCCCACGCCGCCGCGCCAGCTGCACCGGGAGAACCGCCGCCCCCACCGCCGGGGCCCCCGCCGGGTTTTGGGCCCAATGACGCGGATCAGGGCGCGCCCGGCGTGCCGAACAATTCCACGACCGTGACCCTCGACGTGCCGCCTCGGCCGGTGGTCCTGCTTACCGCCAAGGCCAAATGGGATGGCGGTTTCAAGACAATCAAGGACACGCTGGAGCGCGTGAAAGGGGCGGCCGACAAGGCGGGTCTCAAAATCACCGGCCATCCGCTGGCGATGTTCACCCAGGAAGACGATAATGGATTTGACTTCACCGCGATGCTGCCGGTCGCGGCAGGGTCAAAAGCCACGCTGACCGATGGCGTCACGCTCGGCCAGTCGCCAGCCGGCAAGGCGATCAAGTTCCAGCATCGCGGCCCCTATGACGACATCGATTCGACGTATGACCTCGTTACCGCTTATCTCGACGAGAAGGGTCTTGAGGCGCAGAATTTCTTCATCGAGGAATATTTGACGTCTTTGACCAGCGCCGAAGATCCTTATCTTGGGGTCGATATCTACGTGTTCCTTAAACCTTGAGGAAAACGCTGCGGAACGGAGACGGGCATGCATAATCATGCGAACGATGGAATGAACCATCCGCATGTCTTTCTCGGCGCTGAGCACGCCGCCAACGAACGACGCACGCTTGCGGTCGTCGCGCTCACCGTGGCCATGATGTTTGGCGAGATCATCGGCGGTCTTGCATTCCGCTCGATGGGCCTGGTCGCGGATGGTTTGCACATGTCGACGCATGCGGCGGCGCTCGGCGTGTCGGCTTTCGCCTATTGGTATGCACGCCGTCACGCCAGCGATCCGCGCTTCGCCTTTGGAACAGGTAAAGTCGGCGATCTTGCCGCGTTCACCAGTGGTCTCGGCCTCGCCATGGTTGCGGTGCTCATCGCGTATGAGAGCGCCATCCGGCTCTTTCATCCACAGCCGATCGTTTACAACGAAGCCTTGATGCTGGCCGCGCTGGGCCTTTGTGTGAATATCGCGAGTGCGTGGCTACTGCGCGACTCGCACGACCACGGGCATTCTCACGGACATACGCATGATCATGGCGAAGCGCATGACCACGATCATGATCATGCGCAGGGCGAGCAGGATCTCAATCTGCGCGCAGCCTATGTGCATGTGATCGCCGATGCGGCGGTCTCCATTCTCGTCATCGCCGCCTTGCTGCTGGCAAGTATCTTCGGCTGGGTATGGCTCGATCCGGCGGTTGGTCTGGTCGGTTCCGTGGTTATCATCAGTTGGGCTTATGGCTTGCTGAAGGCTGCCGGCGGCATTCTCCTCGACATGACGCCGGACGAGAAACCGAAGGAAACCATCCGCGCGCGGCTTGAGCGCAACGGAGATTACGTTTCCGATTTGCATCTGTGGCGTGTCGGTCCGGGCCATCGCGCCGCAATGGTTTCGATCGTCAGTTCCAATCCGCAGCCGACCGAAACCTACAAGGCGCGCTTGGCGGATATGCCGGGTCTGAGCCATGTGACGATCGAAGTTCTAACGTGTCCGGAAGAACATTAAGGCGTGTGCCGCTGGTGATTGGCGCGAGATATGAGCTGGCGTAATTTTTTCATCGTCGATCGCACAAGCCGGGCGAGCGATCGCTATCCGGCGATTTATTACGAGGACATTGCCAAGGCGATTGCGGCACAGATTCCCGCGCCCGGCGCGGTCGTTCTCGATTATGCCTGCGGCGCGGCGCCAGCCGCTTCGCTCATCGCCGAACATTGCGCGACGGTCTATCTTTACGATCCCACGCCGAAGATGCAGACGATCCTGCGTCAACGTTATGCGGCCAATCCCAAGATCAAAATTCTGAACGAGGCGCAGGTCAGGGCGTTGCCGGATGAAACGCTCGATATGGTTTTGTTCAATGGTCTGTTTCAATATCTGACGTTGGCGCAATGCACGGAAGCGGTGGATTTCGCCGCAGCAAAATTGCGGCTTGGCGGCCGGCTCGTCGTCGCCGATGTTATCCCGCCGCACGCTGATCCCCTGAGCGACTCCTGGGCCTTGGTCGAATATGCCTATCGCGGCGGCTTTCTGCTTGCGGCGTTGCGCGGCGCGTTATCGCGTTCGCGGCCGCTTCGGCGCCGCATCGCGCTGACGACCTTTACGATTCCGGACATGCAGCGGTTGCTGGCAACGCATGGTTTTGAGACGCGTCGCGCCGATCGCAACATCGGGCACAATCAGATGCACATGACGTTTCTGGCGAAGCGGGTATAACGGCGACGCTGCTTAACTCAGCTCTGCCGCAAGCCGGCGCATGAATGTCACGCCCGCCGCCAATTGGTCGATCTCGATATATTCATCCGGCTGATGCGCCTGGTCGATCGATCCCGGACCGCAGATGATTGTCGGGATGCCGGCGGCCTGGAATTGTCCGGCTTCGCTGGCATAGGAAACTGTAATCGTCGCGTTGCGGCGCGCCAGTTTCAGTCCCAGATTTTCGGCCAAAGATCCCGGCTCGGGATTGAGGCCCGGCACAGGATGATGTGCCGCCGTATCGACACGGGCGCGCTTAGCCGGGTCCGCGGCTTTCTCGGCGACGATCCGCGCGATCTGCGCGTTCATGTGTGCCAGAGCAAGGTTGTAATCGACATTGGGGAGGCCGCGAAACTCCCATTCGAACACGCATTCCCTGGCGAGGATGTTGCGCGCCGTGCCGCCGCGGATGATGCCGACATGGATGGTCGAGCAGGGTGGATCAAAACGCCCACTGGGATCGCCCGCCGTCTTAAGGTCGTCGGCCAAGCGATAAAGCTCGCCGATCAAAGCGCAGGCGACTTCGATCGCACTCGATCCGAGATAAGGCTTCGAGGAATGGGCCTCATGGCCGCAGACATTGGTGCGATAGGTCGTGATGCTCTTATGTGCATCGGCCACCTGCATGAGGGACGGTTCGCCGACGATCACGCTGGCCGGGCGTGGCAGGTCGTGGCCAAAGCGGGCGATCGTGTCGAGCGAGCCGCGGCAGCCGATTTCCTCGTCGTAACTGAGCAGAATGTGGATCGGGCGCTTGAGATCGGCGCTTAAAAACTCCGGTACCATCGCCAGGCACAGCGCATCGAAACCCTTCATGTCACAGGCGCCGCGTGCATAGACGCGGCCATCCTCGCGCCGCAACTTGAACGGATCGGATGTCCAGGTCTGGCCCGCGACCGGCACGACGTCGGTATGGCCGGAGAGCAGCACGCCTCCGTCAATCTTCGGGCCGATGGTTGCGAACAGAGCGGCCTTGTCGCCGGTCGCGTTGGGCACTTTGACGTAATCGACGCCATGCGCCCGGAAATAGGTTTCGACATCGTCGACGAGCGGCAGGTTGGACTTGGCGCTTTCGGTGTCGAACGATACGAGCCGCGCGAGCATTTCGAGCGTCGCAGCAAGCCGCTCGGTCGAATCGATACGATCAGGCACCATGTCTCCTAAAGACCGAATGGATGAATCGCCGCGCGGGCGAGCCCCTACGATGGCATTAATGAAGAACGCGCGCCTCATAGGGCGAGTCAAGCGAGAAAACCGGGATGGCCGCTTCGAAAACTTCGCCATTCTCCGCCACCATTCGATAGGTGCCGGTCATGATGCCGGACGGAGTGGTCAGCGGGCAGCCGGAGGTATAGCGGAAGGTCTCGCCGGGCTTCAGAACCGGCTGTTCGCCGACGACGCCGGGACCTTTGACTTCCTCGAGCCGGCCATTGGCATCGGTGATTTTCCAATGCCGCTCAGTCAATTGTACGGTCTGGCCGCCCTGATTGGCAATCTCAACAGTATAGGCCCAGAAGAAGGTCGCTTGATCGGCGTCGGACCTCTCCGGCACGAATTCTGGCTCGACAGTAATCTGAATGTCCTGAGTGATCGTGCTATACATTTCGGGCGACATAAGGCACTTTTCTCTAATATGATTTTTCTCTACGCTAGCATAAGTTTCCTCCGGCGCAAAAGAACGCCGTCTTGGTGCCAGTCGCGAGACGATGCCTGAAAATCCTGCGGCGCATCGTTTGCCAGTGCGCATCTATTACGAAGACACGGACTTTTCCGGCGTCGTTCAGCACGTGGCCTATCTGCGTTTTCTCGAACGTGGACGCACGGAGTTCTTGCGGGCCTGCGGGGTCAACCAATCGGCGCTTTTCGCTGGCACGGCGCCGCTCGCCTTCGCCGTGCGGCGGGTCAGCGTCGATTATCGCAAGCCAGCGATCATGGATGACCTTCTGAGCGTCGAGACGCGTATCGCCAAGCTTGGCGGCGCTTCGATCGAAATGGCGCAGAAAATCCTGCGTGGCGACGAAATCTTGCTCGTGGCGGATGTTCAGGTCGCCGCCGTCGCGGGGGGGCGGGCGCAGCGCCTGCCGGCCGAGGTCGCCGCCAAATTGACCGCAGGCTGCTTTTTAGGGGCATAGGAATTGCGAAACTAGGCCTAGGACGGTCCCGAGCCGCGATTTCGTAACCCATTCTTAACGTTGGCGATGGCTCAACAGTATGCGTCGCATTTTAGTTACACGAAGAATCGCAACAGCCCAAGAAATGACGGAATTACAGTGGAGGAAAGGGTTAACCGCCGGTCCGATCAAGAAGTTCCGCGCGCCGAAGGCTTTTCGCAAAGGGTTTGAACCTCTCCCTGGGACGCCCCTAGAGCGGGCCGGGTGTTCCGGAAAGAGGGCGGTTCGCTGGTGCGCCTTGTAACGCGCCGGGGGAGTAACTCGGGCATTTTGACCGCAGTTTTGCAAGGACCTCTGTAATGAATCCTGCCGATATCGCTGCTTCCGGGGTCGCCTCGCCGGCGGTGGAAGTCTCCCTCTGGAGCATGTTTCTATCGGCGCATATCGTCGTGAAACTGGTCATGCTCGGTCTGCTCGGCGCCTCGATCTGGTGCTGGGCGATCATCATCAACAAGACGCTGCTCTTTGCCAAAGTGCGCCGCGCGATGGACAGGTTCGAGCAGGTCTTCTGGTCCGGCAATTCGCTTGAAGAGCTTTACGGTAACCTTTCATCGCGGCCGACATCCGGCATGGCGACGTTGTTCGTTGCCGCCATGCACGAATGGAAGCGCTCGGTGCAAACCACCGCAAGCTCGTTCATGGGGCTGCAGACGCGCGTCGAAAAAGTGCTCGACGTCTCGATCGCGCGCGAGGTCGAGAAGCTTGAATCGCATCTGCTCGTTCTGGCGACGGTCGCCTCGGCCGGCCCCTTCGTCGGTCTGTTCGGCACGGTCTGGGGTATCATGACCTCGTTCCGCTCCATCGCTGCATCGAAAAATACATCGCTGGCGGTCGTGGCGCCGGGTATCGCGGAAGCCTTGTTCGCGACGGCGATCGGCCTCTTCGCAGCGATTCCCGCGCTCATTGCCTACAACAAGCTGCAGGGCGATGTCGCCAAGATGCAGGCGCGGCTCGAAGGATTCGCTGACGAATTCTCGTCGATCCTGTCGCGCCAGATCGATCAGCATGGCACCCGCGATCGGGCGGCGTGAAATTTTAGGCCGCTGAAGCGGCCGCTTGAAAGGAGACGCGCATGGGCATGTCTATGGCGCAAGGCGGGGGTGGCCGAGGCGGTCGTCGCCGCCGCGGGATGCCGCGCTACAAGGCCATGGCCGACATCAACATGACGCCGTTCATCGACGTTATGCTCGTGCTGCTCATCATCTTCATGGTCGCCGCGCCGCTGCTCGCGACCGGCGTGCCGATCGATCTGCCGCATACGAAAGCCTCGGCCCTCAACATCGACCAGAAGCCGCTCTCCGTCGCGATCGACGAAAAGGGCGCCATCTTCGTCATGGACGAGCCGGTCACGATGGATCAGCTTGTCGATAAGCTGAAGGATGCGGCCAAGGACGGCTTTGACGAGCGCATTTACGTGCGCGGGTCGGACGAGGTGAACTACGGCAAGATCGCCGAGGTCATGTCGCTCATCACAACTGCCGGGTACAAGAAGGTCGCTCTAGTTACCGAGCCGGCCAAGCCGCAGTGAGCCAAGGGGCCACGATGGATACATCGGGAAAGCCCGGTTACATCGCGTCCGGTGTGATGCATGTCGCGCTGCTCGTCTTTGCGCTTGTCTCGTTCTCGCGCACGCCGCCGTTCCAGAATGCGGAAGAGACGGTCCCGGTCGATCTCGTCACTGATTCCGACGTGAACCAGATCATCAAGGGCGACAAGACTGCGAAGAAAGTCATGGCCGATCCGCATGTCGACAAAGTCGCCGACGCGGAGGATTTGAGGCCGAAGCCGCCGATCGCCGACGCCAAGCGCGATGTGCTGACCCCCCCCGCCGCCGTTGAAACATCTCGACGATCCGGGCGATGCCGATAAGGTCGAGCCGCCGAAACCGCCAGCCGATGCCGCGGCGCCACCGCCTGCACCCAAACTGCCGCCGCTGCCGCCCGTCGAGGACAAGCCGCCCCCGGACACGACCGCCGACGAACCTTTGCCGCCGCCGCGTCCCAAGACTCCGCCGCCGAAGAAGGTGCCGCCGAAGGTCGAGGCCAAAAAGCCGCCGCAGTTCAAGCTCGACCAGATCGCCAAACTGCTCGACGAGGATAAACCGGAGAAGCCAACGAAATCGCACGAGCATCACGCAGCGAAGCCGAAATCCGGCGACGATAGCCACGACCCGCCACGGCGTTTCAGCGCCGACGATATCAGCCGGCTTTTGAACCACGACGCGCCGGAGCGGCGTGCCTCGACAGGCCGCCGGCTGCAGCAGCTTGCCTCGCTTGGCTCGCCGACCGCGAATGCGGAACGGATGTCGCCCTCACTCCAGGCGACGATGGACGGTTGGTTCCAGGACAAATTCCAGGGATGCTGGATTCAGCCGATTACGATGCCGCAAGGGCCGAAATACGTTCCGCAAATCCGCGTGCAGTTGAATGTCGATGGTTCGCTGGCCGCAGACCCCGTGCTGACCAATCCGCCGGATGATCCCGCCTGGCAGGCGCTGGCGGACAGCGCGATGCGCGCCGTGCAAAAATGCGATCCTCTGCCGGTGCCCGATAAGTTTAAAACTTACTACGACGAATGGCGCGATCGCATCGTGCAGTTCCAGGATCAAGACGAGGGCATGTAAGCTTGGCCGAAGATTTGGGACTGAGCGGGAGTAACTTTCGCGCCATTGCCGCAATTGCATCCTAACCTGACGCGCGAACCCTCCGGATATCCTTCATGTCTTTATCGATCTCCCGCCGCACCGCCTCCGGACTGATTCTCGGAGTTGCCGCGAGCCTTGCATTGCCGCGCCGGGCTTTCAGCCAAACGAGCAATCCGCTCATCGTGACGCCCGGCTCCGCGTTCAAGCCGATCAACGTCGCGGTAACGCAATTCGCCGGCGATACCGGGCCGAATATTTCATCGATCATCAGCAATGATCTCGGCCGTTCCGTGTTTCTGGCGCCGATTGATCCCGGCCGTTTCCCGGAGCAAATCAGCAATCCCGATCAGCCGCCGCAGTTCGCGGCCTGGAAGGGCGTTGATGCGCAATTCATCGTCACTGGCCGCTGCAGCTCTGGCGGCGACGGGCGGCTCCAGACGGCGTTCCGCCTCTGGGATGTGAATGCCGGCACGCAAGTCGCGGGTCAAGAATATACGACGGACGCAAACAATTCGCGGCGCGTCGCGCACATCATCTCGGATGCGGTGTTTACCCATGCGACCGGCGAGAAGGGCTTCTTCGATTCTCGCGTCGTCTTCGTCGATGAAACCGGGCCGGCCGAGAACCGCCGCAAACGGCTTGCGATCATGGATCAGGACGGCGCCAACGTGCGCTATCTGACCAGCGGACAGGACCTCGTCGTCACACCGCGTTTCTCGCCCTCGTCGCAGGATGTCACTTACATGGCCTTTGGCAGTGGCGATCCGAAGGTTCTGCTGCTCAATATCGAGACTGGCCAGCGCGAAGTCGTCGGTAATTTTCCGGGCATGGAATTCTCACCGCGTTTCTCGCCGGATGGCCAACGCATCGTCATGTCGATGGAACAAAACGGCGCCGCCAATATCTATGAAATGGATATCCATTCGCGCGCGACGACACGGCTGTCGAATTCATCCGCGATCGATACATCGCCCTCGTTCTCGCCCGACGGTTCGCAGATCGTCTTTGAGTCCGATCGCGGCGGCAATCAGCAACTCTACATCATGCCAGCGAGCGGCGGCGATGCGCAGCGCATCTCCTATGGCAACGGCCGCTACGCGACGCCGGTCTGGTCGCCGAAGGGCGATTACATCGCCTTCACCAAGCAAGATTCAGGTGGTTTCGCAATTGGCGTGATGAAGCCGGATGGCTCTGGCGAGCGCATCCTGACGGAAGGCTTCCATAACGAAGGCCCGACGTGGGCGCCGAACGGCCTGTTCGTGATGTTCTTCCGCGATCCGGGCGGCGAATCCGGACCGCATATTTTCATGCGGGACGTCTTTGGCCGCGCCGAATTTCAGGTGCCAACGCCGTCCTATGCGTCGGACCCGGCCTGGGGGCCGCTGCTGGGGTAAGGCGCGCGTCTTTGCGAGCGCAGCAAAGCAATCCAGACCAAGTGGCTGGATTGCTTCGTCGCTCATTCCTCGCAATGACGGCTTACAAACTCGCCTTCAACTCCGTCAGGATCGCGTCGCCCATCTCAGTGGTCGAGATCGACGTCGGTGCGTCGCCCTTGATGTCAGCCGTGCGCAAGCCCTTGTCGAGAACGCTTGCGATGGCGCCTTCGAGCTTGTCGGCAAGATCCGTAAGGCCGAACGAATAGCGCAGCGCCATGCCGAACGAGCCGATCATGGCGATCGGATTGGCGAGACCCTTGCCGGCGATGTCGGGCGCTGAACCATGCACCGGTTCGTAAAGCGCTTTGCGCAGGCCGGTCTTTTCATCGACCGCACCAAGGGAGGCCGAGGGGAGCATACCGAGCGAGCCGGTCAACATGGCCGCGACGTCCGAAAGCATGTCGCCGAAGAGATTGTCGGTGACGATCACGTCGAACTGTTTCGGTCGGCGGACAAGCTGCATGCCGAGCGCGTCGGCGAGCTGATGCTCAAGCTCGACATCGGGGAATTCCCGCTTGTGCAGATCGATGATGATCTCGCGCCAGAGCACGCCCGATTTCATCACGTTGTGCTTTTCGGACGAGGTCACCTTGTTGCGGCGCTTGCGCGCGAGCTCGAAGGCGATGCGGCCGATGCGCTCGATCTCGTAGGTGTCGTAGACCTGCGTATCGATCGCGCGCTTCTGGCCGTTGCCGAGATCGATGATTTGTTTCGGCTCGCCGAAGTAAACGCCGCCGGTCAATTCGCGGACGATCAGCAGGTCGAGCCCATCGATCAATTCGCGCTTCAGCGATGAGGCATCGGCGAGCGCCGGATAACAGATCGCCGGGCGCAGATTGGCGTAGAGATTGAAATCCTTGCGCAGCCGCAGCAGGCCGGCCTCGGGGCGCACGTCATAGGGCACCTTGTCCCATTTGGGGCCGCCGACAGCGGCAAGCAGGATGGCGTCGGCCGCGCCGGCGCGGGCCATGTCGTCCTCGCTGATCGCGACTTGATGCGCGTCATAGGCCGCGCCGCCGACGAGGCCGCGCTCGATCTCGAAATGGGCGACGCCCTGTTTGGTAAGGAAATTGGCAATCTTCTCGACCTCGGCCATCACCTCGGGGCCGATGCCGTCGCCCGGCAAAACGAATAGCTTCAAAGTCGACATTTTTGCTCCTGCTTTCGGCGGGTTTTAAGCAGGTTGAGCGGGGCGGGGCAAGATAGGCGCTTAACTGCCGGTTTCCGGCCCCGAAAGGGGAGCATCGCGAAGCTGCAGCAGATCGGCCATTTTGATGATATCGGCCAGCGTGTAAGCGCCGATCTTCTTCATCAGCCGACCACGGTGGATTTTGACGGTGATTTCGCTCAAACCCAATTGTGCCGCGACTTGCTTGTTGAGCAAACCCTTGGCGAGAAGGATCATGACGTCGCGCTCGCGCGTCGTCAGCGTCTCGAAAACTTCTCGGGGGGCGGCGATGTCCTTTTCGCTCTGACGGCGGCGGCGATCGAGCGCAATTGCGTCCGTGACGGCGTCAAGCATGTCCTGATCGCGAAATGGCTTGGTCAGAAAATCGCGCGCCCCAGCCTTGATCGCTCTGACGGACATCGGAATGTCCCCGTGTCCAGTCATGAAGACGATGGGGAGCTGGATATTCGTCTCGCCAAGATACGTCTGAAAATCGAGCCCGCTGATCCCCGGCAAACGGACGTCGAGAACGAGGCAGCATGGCGTCGGTGGTAGCTCACTTTGCAAGAATTCATGCGCCGAGACGAACGCGCGCGTCCTGAGCCCAACGGAGCGAAACAGGCTGTCGAGTGCCTCGCGCACAGAAATGTCGTCATCGATAACGAGTACGGTCCCGGAATCCGAGGTCGCATCCGGCGATGATGACGGCCGGCTCATGCGCCGCCTCTTTGATAGACCGGAAGCGTGAACTGAAACGTGCTGCCAGAATCCTCATTGCGCGAAGGCCAGATACGGCCGCCGTGCGCCTCGATAATCGACCGGCAAATGGAAAGGCCCATACCGATACCGTCCGATTTTGTCGTAAAGAACGCGTGAAACAATTGTGCTTCCACATTTGCAATTCCGCAGCCGGAATCGACGATTGCAATGAGAACTTCATTGTCTTCGAAGGATGTGCGAATCTCGATCACGCGCGCGGCGCTCGTCTGCATTGCCTGTATGGCATTCATCACCAGGTTGATGAGCACCTGTTGCAATTGCACGCGGTCGGCTTTGACGATGGGCAGATGCGGCGGCAAGTCGAGCTTAAGCGAAACATGCCGCGCGTCGATCTCGCGCTGCAAAAGTGAGACGGCGTCGGTGACAATATCGTTGATCTCGAGCGGCATGCGCTGCGGCTCGGCTTTCCGTGACAGGGTGCGCAAACGTTGGATCACGTCCCCCGCGCGCCGGCCATCGCGCACGATGCGCTTCAGCGTATCGGTAACTTCATCGATATCGATTTCGTCGCGATCGAGCCAGCGGAGACACGCTTCCCCATTGGTGACAATTCCCGTCAGAGGCTGATTGACCTCATGCGCAATTGTCGTCGTCAATTCGCCAAGCGTCGCGATCCGCGCGACATGAGCCAGCTCGGCCTCAGCGCGTTCCAAAGTATCCTGTGCCTGCCGCGAGGCCGTTATATCGGTGTCGATTTGGAGGATAGCCGTTGGCGTGCCCCGCTCGTCTTTCTGCAAAGACCAGCGACTTGCGACAATCGCCTGCGTCCCATCCCTCCGAGTCTGGACAAGTTCACCCTCCCAGCGGCCATTCCGCAATAGGGTCGCGAATGTCTTCTCGCGCATGGCGGGGAACTCTGTCTCCAGCATTTGATGTGAGATTTGTCCCCGCGCGTCGACCTGACTCCAGCCGTACAGTTCTTCTGCGCCACGGTTCCAGTAGATGATAGCGTCCGTCATTCCCCGGACAAGGATGGCGTCGTGGCTGAGATCGAGCAGTCGCGCCTGGTTTTGCGTCCTCTGCGCAGCAGCCTGTATCTGGACGACGAGGAAGGTCGTGATGCCGATCGCGAGAAGACTGACCGCAGAGCGGCCAATCGAATCCGCCGAGTAAATGGGCCCGTCGGAAATCAAAAAGCTCAAGATGGTCAATAATGCGCAGCCGAAGCCGACGGCGATCACGCCTCTGCGCCCACAAAAATTGACCGCGAGGAGGACGACAGCAACATAAAGAACCGCGATAGCGATTCGATTGTTCCAATAGGTGTGAAGTGCGAAGATCGCCAAGACACAAAGCGCGGCGAGCACCGGCGAAAGTTTAGCGCGCCATCGCGCAGACCGTGACGGTAGATCAAAATCCAAGGATTGCAGTTCGGTCGGTGGAAGGTCTGTCATTCGCCCTCGGTAGGCAGAATGCACTGCGCGTCTGGCGGTTCACATCTAGGTCACCAAAGGGCAAATGAAAAGGCAGAGCGAATCTCCGCCGTTTCTCGTCAATTGCCGGACAGGCCATAATAGGTCGGCTGGGATTCCCTCGCCCGGCGCTCGTTGGCATCACGCTCACAATTGAGGCCGCACGGCGCGCCATTAATATCCCGAACAAAATCGGAGAGTGACGGATAGGAGCCGTCGAGATTCTGATTTCCATCCGGCTGTGAGGGTTCCTGCGCGAATGCATCCGTCTCGGCGTTCCGAGGAGCAGCGGATACGTCGGCGGCGTAGAGAGAGAGAACTGCCGTGGCCAAAAAAAGCTGGAATGATTTCATGGTCGTTGCTCGCAATTGAATCGCAGATATCGCTTTCGGCGTGTCACGGCCGAAAGCGGCTTCCGCAAGTGCCGCGAGACTAGGCCGAGAGCAGGCGTTTGATCAGTATGCGCGAGGTCTTGCGAGTATACGCCACGTATAATTTTGCCCGCGATTGCAAAGAAATATTGGTGCCAGGCACGCGGCAACGCAGCGCCTGGCACAGATCCCCGGACCCCAGTGCGCACGTCTGCCTTGAAAATCAAGTCTGCCTTGAAAATAAGGAAAAGCGCATGGATCCGTTTTCACGCCGTAATGTCCTCTCGCTTGGCGCGGCCGCCGGCGCCACCGTGACGGCATTTGGCGCACGCGCAGCGACATTTGGAAATCCCGATAGCCCATTGGAAGGCGCAGTCAATTCCAATCCGAAGAGTCTTCAGGAACCCGGACCGAAAAATCCGGTTCTCGACAGCCAGTTTCCCGACGTTGGCAGTCCGCCGCAAACCGATATCGGCGACATGCCGCAGTTCTGGTCCTCGTTCAACATCATGCCGAAGCGCATTCAGGCTGGCGGCTGGGCGCGACAAGTCACGCAGGCTGATTTCCAGATTTCCGATGCGATTTCGGGCGTCAATATGCGCCTCGCGCCGGGCGGCATCCGCGAACTGCATTGGCATCTTGCGGCGGAATGGGCGATCGTGACGAATGGCTCATGCCGTGTCACCGTTCTCGATCCGGACGGGCACGCCTATGTTCAAGATGTCGGTCCGGGCGACCTCTGGTTTTTCCCTGCGGGTTATCCGCATTCGCTCCAGGGCCTCGGCAAAGACGGGTGTGAATTCGTCATCGCCTTCGATCAAGGCCACCAATCCGAATACAACACATTGCTGGTGACGGATTGGATCGCGCATACGCCGCCGGACATTCTCGCCGAAAACTTCGGCGTGCCGGTCGATGCCTTCAAATCGATCCCGCTCAACGATCTCTGGATCTTCCAGGGCCAGGAACCCGGCCCGCTGGCACAGGATCAGGCTTCGGTCGCTTCAGGCGGCATCGCGCCGAACCCGTTCACCTTCGGCCTCGGCGGCGTGACGCCGATCATGAGCAACAAGTCCGGCGCATTGCGTCTTGCCGATAGCCGGACGTTCAAGGCCTCGACGACGATTGCCGCGGCGCTTGAGACGATCAAGCCGGGGGCCGTGCGCGAGATGCATTGGCATCCGAATGCCGACGAATGGCAATATTGGATCAAGGGCGAAGGCCGGATGACGGTGTTCGACGCTGGACCGCGCAGCAAGACCGCCGATTTCAAGGCGGGTGATGTTGGCTACGTCAAGAGAAGCCAGGGTCACTTCATCAAGAACACCGGCACGGAGGATCTTCAGTTCGTGGCCGTGTTCAAGACGCCTGTCTATCAGGAGATCAGCCTGTCCGATTGGCTAAGCCACACGCCGCCCGCGCTCGTCGCTCAGCATTTGAATATGAGCGTCTCGGATGTGAAGAGGTTCATCGATAGCCGGCCTGGCATCATGCCGGTTTGATGAACGGAAAAGGCGCCGCTCGTGGCGGCGCTTTTTTGTTTCGTCGGAATGACAGAGCTTACGCCGCCGCGAGTTGGCGCAGCACGTAGGCCAGAATGCCGCCGTTGTTGAAATAATCGAGTTCGTCCTCGGTCGCGATGCGGCAGAGGAGCGGCACTTTCTTCGTCTTGCCGTCGGAATATTTGATCTCGGCTTCCATCGTCCGGCGCGGTTTCAATTCCGCGCCGAGACCATGGATCGTCACTTGCTCGTCGCCTCTGAGGCCGAGCGATTTCCAGCTCGTGCCTGGCTCGAAGGTCAGCGGCAGCACGCCCATGCCGACGAGGTTCGAACGATGGATGCGCTCGAAGCTTTCGGCGATCACGGCGCGCACGCCAAGGAGCTTTGTGCCCTTCGCCGCCCAGTCGCGCGACGAGCCGTTGCCATATTCAGCACCGGCGAAGATGACGAGCGGCACCTTTTCCGCCTCATATTTCATTGCCGCATCGTAGATCGACATTTCCGCGCCGTCCGGCCAATGCTTGGTCATGCCACCTTCGGGCACGTTGCCGTCGGCCTTGGCGAGCAGGAAGTTCTTGATGCGGATGTTGGCGAACGTGCCGCGCATCATGATCTCATGATTGCCGCGGCGCGTGCCGTATTGGTTGAAGTTCTGCTGCGAGACCTGACGTTCAAGCAGGAACTGGCCGGCGGGCGAAGCCGCCTTGATCGAACCGGCCGGCGAAATATGGTCGGTGGTGATCTTGTCGCCGAAGAGCGCGAGAATGCGCGCGTCGACGATGTCCGTGACCGGCACCGGCTCTTTAGTCAGGCCTTCGAAATAGGGCGGGTTCTGCACATAAGTCGAACCTATGTCCCACTTGTAGGTCTCGCCGTCCGGCACTTTCACTTTGCGCCAGTGCGTATCGCCCGCGAAGACATCGGCATAGCGGCTCTTGAAGACTTTCTTCGTCACATATTTCGTGGCGAATTCGTTGATCTCTTCAGTGGTCGGCCAGATGTCGCGCAGATAGACGGGCACGCCTTTCTTGTCATGGCCGAGCGGTTCGGTTTCGAGGTCCTTCGTCACCGTGCCGGCGATGGCGTGGGCAACGACCAGTGGCGGCGAAGCGAGATAATTCGCCTGCACATCCGGGCTCACGCGGCCTTCGAAATTGCGGTTGCCCGAGAGCACGGCGGCGGCGACGATGCCATTCTTGTTGATCGTGTCGGAAATCTCCTGCGGCAGCGGGCCGGAATTGCCGATACAGGTCGTGCAGCCGAAGCCGACGAGATTGAAGCCGAGCTTGTCCAAGTCCTTCTGCAGGCCGGAATTGGCGAGATATTCGGCGACGACCTGGCTGCCCGGCGCAAGCGACGTCTTGACCCACGGTTTGACGCCGATGCCGCGCGCCACGGCGTTGCGGGCGAGAAGCCCCGCGCCGATCAGCACGCTCGGATTCGACGTATTGGTGCAAGAGGTGATCGCGGCGATCACCACATCGCCATGGCCGAGATCGTAATTCTTGCTTTCGACGGCATAGCGCTTCTCG
This sequence comes from Methylovirgula sp., assembly GCF_037200945.1. Lineage (NCBI taxonomy): Bacteria > Pseudomonadati > Pseudomonadota > Alphaproteobacteria > Hyphomicrobiales > Beijerinckiaceae > Methylovirgula > Methylovirgula sp. The sequence goes on along the minus strand of NZ_JBBCGP010000001.1, from coordinate 756,734 downwards.
GAATCTTCGGTCTTCTTGTATTCCGCCGCGAGCGCGGTCTTGAAGCCCGGCGCAACGCCGCCAAGCGCGATACGCCCTTCCGGCCGCTTGGGGCCGGCCATCGACGGCACGACGGTCGTGAGATCGAGTTCGATCGTGTCGGTGAAGACGGGATCGGGCGTCGCCGAGGTGCGGAACAGGCCCTGCGCCTTGGCATATTTCTCGACAAGCGCGACACGCGCGGGTGTGCGCGCCGAGGTTTCGAGATAGTTGAGCGTCTCGGTATCGACCGGGAAGAAGCCGCAGGTCGCGCCATATTCCGGCGCCATATTGGCGATCGTCGCACGGTCGGCGAGCGAGAGATGCTTGAGGCCAAGGCCGTAGAATTCGACGAATTTGCCGACGACGCCGAGCTTGCGCAGCATCTGCGTCACGGTCAGCACGAGATCGGTCGCGGTCACGCCCTCTTTCAATTCGCCCGTCAGTTTAAAGCCGATGACCTCGGGCAGAAGCATCGAGAGCGGCTGGCCGAGCATGCAGGCTTCCGCCTCGATGCCGCCGACGCCCCAGCCGAGCACTGCGAGTCCATTGACCATCGTCGTATGCGAATCGGTGCCGACGAGCGAATCGGGATAGGCGACTTCGACCGTCACATGCTTGCCGCGGCCAGGCTGGAATTTCTCTTTGCGCGTCCAGACGGTCTGCGCGAGATATTCAAGATTGACCTGATGGCAGATGCCGGTGCCGGGCGGCACGACGCGGAAATTGTTGAACGAGCCCTGACCCCACTTCAGGAAACGATAGCGCTCGCCGTTGCGGTCATATTCGAGATCGACATTGGTCTTGAGGGCTTTGTTGTTGCCGAAGGCATCGACGATCACCGAATGGTCGATGACGAGATCGACCGGCACGAGCGGATTGATCTTCTGCGGGTTGCCGCCGAGTTTCAACATGGCATCGCGCATTGCGGCGAGATCGACGACCGCCGGCACGCCGGTGAAATCCTGCATCAGAACGCGCGACGGACGGAAAGCGATTTCCTTCTCGACCTTGCCTTTGTTGACGAGCCATTCAGCGACGGATTGGATCGATTCTTTGGTGACGGAGCGGCCATCTTCGAAACGCAGCAGATTTTCGAGCAGCACCTTCATCGAGAAGGGCAGCGCGGAAATGCCGGTCAGCCCGTTCTTCTCCGCCGTCTTGAGCGAATAATAATGATAGGTCTTGGCGCCGACGTTGAGGATTTTTCGGCATTTAAAAGAATCGAGCGAAGCCATAGGCTATGGGGCCCCTGATGTTGAGAAATGCAATGACGATGGGTTTATAGATAATTTCTAATCTGGTCGCTACACCACCATTCGCCGCGCCATGCAGGCCGCGCGCCATAAGGATCAAGCCGCGCCATCATGCAGATCGAAGCCTCGGCTCTCAGCGTGGAACGCGGCGGCCGCATTATTTTCGCGGGTCTCGACTTTCGGCTTGCGGCGGGCGAAGCGCTTCTAGTCAAAGGACCGAACGGCGCTGGCAAATCGACGCTTCTGCGCGCCTTCGCGGGTTTTTTGCCGTTGGCGGCGGGCGCTATCGCCATTACGCCTGAAACGGAGGCGCGCCGGGCAGAGCTTTGCCATTATATTGGGCATGCAGATGCCTTGAAACCAGCGCTGACGCTCGCTGAAAATCTCGCCTTCTATAGCGCCCTGCTCGGTGGCGGTGGCATCGAGCGCGCGCTTGCGCGGCTCGGATTGACGGGGATCACTGATCTTCCCGCGGGGTATTTGTCGGCCGGGCAGAAACGCCGCGCCGCTCTGGCGCGGCTTATCGCGATTGCGCGGCCCATCTGGTTGCTTGACGAGCCGCTGACGGCGCTCGACACCAAATCTCAAATCGTCGTCGGCGAATTGATGCAGGAGCATCTCGCCGGCGGCGGCTGCATTCTGGCTGCGACCCACACGCCCTTGCCGATTGCGGCGCGCGATCTGATGCTTGGTCGGCCGGTATGACGGAGAGCCAGCAAGCCCGTCCTTCGGCGCTCGGTGCGCTCCTGACGCGTGAATTGCGCGTCGGCCGCCGGATTGGCGGCGCGGTCAGCATGGGCGTGGTTTTCTTTCTATGCCTCGTGACAGTGACGCCGTTCGCCGTCGGGCCGGATCAGGCGCTGCTGGCGCGGATCGGTCCGGCGATCCTCTGGATCGCGGCATTGCTTGCGACGCTGCTCGGCCTCGACCGTCTCTTTCAGGCCGATGCCGAGGACGGCTCGCTCGATCTGTTTCTAACCAGCGAGACGCCGCTCGAACTCATCGTTCTGGTCAAATGCCTGGCGCACTGGCTGCTGACCGGCCTGCCGCTTGTTGCGGCGAGCCCAATCTTCGGCCTGATGCTGGGGCTCGGGCCGGAGGGATTGCTGCGCGTCGCATTCTCGCTGCTCGCGGGGACGCCGGCGCTGACCCTTCTCGGCGCGATCGGCGCGGCGCTGACGGTAAGCCTGCGCCGCGGCGGTCTGTTGCTGGCGGTGCTCATTCTGCCGCTGAGCGTGCCGGTCCTGATTTTCGGCGTGGCGGCGGCCGGCGATCCGGTCGTCGGCTTCAAGACGCCGTTCCTGATCCTTTGCGGCCTGACGCTCGCCGCCGTGGCGCTGACGCCCTTCGCCGCTGCCGCGGCGCTGCGCCAGGCCGGAGATTGACGCTACATCGGCGGCGTGAGACCGGCGCGGCCGATGCTGAGCGAGAGCGGCACATAAGCGCCTCGCCCGTCCGGGATGGCGAAGGCGATGAAATGGTTGCCGGCTTTGAAGTCATGGGGATCACCGGGCAGGAAGGTGACGATCCGGGTTCGTGGCGTCACTTTGATTTTGGATTGGCCGCCGCGATAGGTGAGCGTCAAATCCTCGCCGTGAACACCCGCGACCGACGCGACGGTGGCATTCGTCATCCGGCTACCGGGGCCTTTGTCCCAGGGGCGGTCGCCTTCGCCAGTCCCGCGCAAAGCTTCGGGGAAAATATGGACTTCCAGCGCAACCCGCTCGCTGCCGTCGCCCGGCATGCTGGTGATTCCGACGAAGCTGCCCGGCTTGATCCCGGCGAGGGAGGCCGGAACGATAGCGGCAAGACGTGTTTGAGGCGCGATTTTGATCTTGATGACGGCGCCATCCTGCCCACGGGCCGACATGACACCGCCTTGCAGCGAGAGGATCGTGCCGCGCAGCTTCACGGGATGCGGGGCGTCGGCGCGCGTCGCGCCCGCGAACGTCATGGCGAGCGCGAGGCCCAAGGCCAGACCCGCCGCTTTCATAGCGTGGCCTCTGTTAAACATTTTCCGCATTTGATCTCCAAAAAGGGATGTCGGCGATGCCGCCGGTGATACCCCGAACTTCGTCGGCCCGGCCGGATTATCGGCGAATTCGTGCCCCAGGGTCGATCAGCTTTTGGTGAACCAAAATCGGGAGCCGGATACGAACAGCGGAAGCCCGTTTTCGCGTAATCCGGTCCTGACTTTTACGGATCGAAACATTTGCCTTCCGGCAAGGGGCAGCCTAGAGGAAAAGCGATGGCGAATTACGCTAACCCGACGCAATTTCTGCGGCTGACGCGCGCGCTCGTGCCGGTCACGGCGGCACTGACGGTCGTGTTGCTGGCGGTCGGGCTTTATCTCGCGCTTGTCGTGGCCCCGGCCGATTATCAGCAGGGCGAGACGGTGCGGATCATGTATCTGCATGTGCCCTCGGCCTGGATGGCGATGTTCGTCTATCTGGTGATGTCCGTGGCGGCGATCAGCACGCTGGTCTTCCGTCACCCGCTCGCCGATGTAGCGCAGAAGGCGGCGGCGCCGCTCGGCGCCGGGTTCACCTTTCTGTGTCTCACCACCGGTTCGCTCTGGGGCAAGCCCGAATGGGGCACCTGGTGGGTCTGGGATGCACGGCTGACGTCGGTGCTTGTCCTTTTCCTCATCTATCTCGGCATCATCGCGCTCTGGCAGGTGATCGAAGATCCGGGCAAGGCGGCGCGACTCGTCGCCATTTTTACGCTCGTTGGCGCGGTCAATATTCCGATCATCAAATTCTCGGTCGATTGGTGGCACACGCTGCACCAGCCGGCCTCGGTCTTCCGCATGGGCGGCCCCACCATCGCCGCCTCGATGCTCTGGCCGTTGCTGATCATGGCGGTCGCCTTCACGACGCTGTTTCTGACGTTGCATATGCTGGCGATCCGCAACGAAATCATGCGCCGCCGCCTCCGCCGTCTATCGATGCTCGCGGCCGATGGCGCTACGTCGCTCCACGCAATGCCGGAGCCGGCCGAATGAATTTCGCCGCCCCGCATATCGGCTTCGTGATCGCCGCCTATGCCATCGCCTTCGTCGTCATCGGTGGCATGGTGATCGGCACGCTGGGCGATTATCGTTCGCTCAGGAAAAGCCTTGAGCGCGTCGAGACGCGAACCCGCCGTAAGCAGGATTCAAATTCTTGAGCGTCAGTTCGCCGTCCCAGGACACTCAGTCCCAAGACACGCCTGCCGAAGATGCGCCCGCGCCGAAACCGCGCCGCTTGCCGCTCGCCTATCTGCCGCTGATCATCTTCGTTGCGGTGATGGGCCTGCTGTTCGTGCGGCTCTTTGATGGCGATCCCTCGCGGCTGCCCTCGGCGCTTCTGAACAAGTCTGCGCCGCAATTCAATTTGCCCGCGCTGCTCACCAATGTGCCCGGCCTGTCCGACAAGGATTTACGCCAGGGCCATGTGACGATCGTGAATATCTTCGCCTCGTGGTGCGGCCCCTGCCACGAGGAAAATCCGCAGCTCGTCGCGCTCTCGCAGGACAAGCGCCTCGCGGCAGAGGGCGTCAAACTGGTCGGCATCGCCTACAAGGATCAGCCGGAGAACACCCGCCGTTATCTCGGCCTGGAGGGTGATCCCTATTCGGCGATCGGCGTTGATTTGAGCGGTCGCACCGGCATCGACTTCGGCGTCTACGGCGTGCCCGAGACCTATGTCATCAAGGGCGATGGGACGATCGCCTTCAAATTCGTTGGGCCGATCGACGACGCTACGCTGGAAAACGCCATCTGGCCGCAGATCGAGGCGGCGCGGAAATAATCACCCAATTCTAATCGCTAATGCTCGCGCGCCGCGTGCGCGAGGGCGACCAGCGCCTGGCGCAATTCGGTTGGCGTCGCGATTGGCGCGGGGAATGGCAACCGCAAAATCACATCGTCATTGCCGAGATCGACGCCCTCGGGATCGAAGCCGAGGGTGCGCCAATGGCCGCTGTTCTCCCCGAACGCGGCCGCGAGGAGCGGGGCGAAATCGGCATGATCCTGGTTCACATGCGCCAGCGCGCCGGCCTCAGTGGCGATCAGCTCGCTCTTGCCCTCGATCGGTGTGAGGATTTGCGCGGTCGTCAAACCGGGCGCAGCGCGGCCGAAACCGCCGTTCATATGGACGCTTTCGAGGTCCACACGAAAAAATGCGAAATCGGGAAAATCGGCATAAAGCGCGGATTTGGGGTGCCGGACGAGGAAGCGGGCCCGCAAATTCGCCAGCGCCGCCGGTTCATCGACGATGGACGCGTGCCCGTTGAGGGTCAGGCGCGGATGGGCGAGCGGATCGCCCTTCTTCGACAGATAGTAGAGCAGCGAGACGCGGGGATCGACGGCGATATGTTTTCGATGCGCGGAAAGGCGCGATATCAAGAGGATAGGGCTACCATCCGGAGCGCTGGCGACATTGACGAGGGTAGCGAAAGGGGAGCCCGAGTCCGGCACCAGCGTCGCCAGCGAGGCCCAGCGCGTTGATCGCAGAAGCCGCTTGGCCTCGGCAATGGGATCGAATTTCTGGCCTTCGGGCGGGCTTTCGGCCGCGTCGGAACCGGTCATGGGCAAGTCCTTGTTTCGGGGGCGGCGGAATCTAAAGCTTTGCTTTCAAAGGCTTCAGGGCTGGATTCCCCTATAGTTCTAATGGTATGCATTGCAAAGATGCGGGGAATGGCCTCATTTCGGCCCTCAAGCTCACGGAGCTTCCCGCTGCGTACCGCGTGGGGCGGAAGAGGCGTCCCTCACGTCGTGTTCATGCGCTGACGGTTGAACTACGTCGCCCTGCCAACCGGCAGCTTCTTACAAGACTCGGCCCTTTAATCTGAGGAGTGTTGATGCCGACGATCGCCTTGGTCGATGACGACCGCAACATTCTCACATCGGTTTCCATAGCCCTCGAAGGCGAGGGGTATCGGGTGCAGACCTACACCGATGGTTCGACGGCGCTCGACGGCTTGAAGACCAACCCGCCCGATCTCGCCATTTTCGATATCAAAATGCCGCGCATGGACGGCATGGAGCTTTTGCGGCGGCTGCGGCAGAAGTCCGATTTGCCGGTGATCTTCCTCACCTCGAAGGATGAGGAGATCGATGAATTGTTCGGTCTCAAGATGGGCGCCGACGATTTCATCCGCAAACCCTTCTCGCAACGCCTGCTCGTTGAGCGCGTCCGCGCCATTCTACGCCGTGCCAATCCTAAGGAAGCGGCGGCGCAGAAGGAATCCGAGGCCAAGATTCTCGAGCGCGGCCCGCTCAAGATGGACCCCGAGCGTCACACCTGCACCTGGAAAAATGATCCGGTGACGCTCACCGTGACCGAATTCCTCATCCTCCAGGCGCTCGCCACGCGTCCCGGCGTAGTGAAGAGCCGCAACGCGCTGATGGATGCGGCTTACGACGATCAGGTCTATGTCGACGACCGCACGATCGATAGCCACATCAAGCGTCTGCGCAAGAAATTCAAAGCCGTCGATGACGACTTCGAGATGATCGAAACGCTTTACGGCGTCGGTTATCGTTTCAAGGAATGATCGCGGCGTACTGAATGAGCGTCGACGCGCACGAGCAGCAGTTCGATCAGGCCCTCGAAACGCCGCGCAAGCGCAGTCGGCGGCGTACTTTCGGCTGGCGCGTGTTGCGGCGTGTCCGCACGGTCGAGCGCGCGGTCGCAGTCCGTTTTTCGTCATCGCTGACGCGCCGCATCGTGGTTCTCAACCTCGGCGGCCTCGTCGCGTTGCTGCTCGGTTTTCTTTATCTCAATCAGTTTCGCGAAGGTCTCATCGACGCGCGAGTGCAGAGCCTGCAGACGCAAGGCGAGATCATCGCCGCGGCGGTTGCGGCCTCGGCGACTGTTGCGACGGATTCGATCACCGTTGATCCGGAAAAGCTTCTGCAGATGGTGCCTGGCGAACGTGCCGGCATTGCCGACGAAAGCCGGCCGTCGCTCGAATTTTCCATCAATCCCGAGCGCGTCGGGCCCGTGCTGCGCCGCCTTGTTTCGCCAACGCGCACGCGGGCGCGCATTTACGACCGCGATGGTTATCTGCTGCTCGATTCCCGCGCGCTGAGCGCCCGCGGCGACATCCTTCGGCTCGATTTGCCGCCGCAGAGCGACGAGGCAGGAAACTGGCTCGAACGCGTCTGGGCCGTGATGAAACGCTCGTTCACCTATAACGAATTGCCGCTCTACGAAGATATTGGCATTGCCAACGGTCGGACCTATCCCGAAGTCTCTCGCGCGCTCGACGGCCAGGCGCAGTCGATTGTGCGGATGAATAACAAGGGTGAGACGATCGTCTCCGTCGCGGTGCCGATTGAGCTTTTGCGCACCGTCCGCGGCGCATTGCTGCTTTCGACGCAAGGCGGCGACATTGACAAGATCATCGCTTCGGAACGCTGGGCGATCATCCGCGTCTTCCTGGTTTCGGCCGCGATCATGCTGCTCTTGTCTCTGCTGCTCGCGGGCACGATCGCGGGGCCGATGCACCGGCTGGCGGAAGCGGCCGAGCGGGTACGCCGCGGCATCAAATCACGCCAGGAAATTCCAGATTTCACCAATCGCAGCGACGAGATCGGTCATTTGTCCGGCGCGCTGCGCGACATGACGCGGGCGCTCTACAATCGCATGGACGCGATTGAAAGTTTCGCCGCCGACGTGGCCCACGAACTCAAGAACCCGTTGACCTCCTTGCGTAGCGCCGTCGAGACTTTGCCGATCGCTCGCAATCCGGAATCGCATGCGCGCCTGTTAGCCATCATTCAGCACGACGTGCGCCGGCTTGATCGGCTGATCAGCGATATTTCCGATGCGTCGCGGCTCGATGCCGAACTGGCGCGCGCCGACATGGAGCCGGTCGATCTCTCGCGTATCATCCTCACCGTGGTGACGATGGCCAATCATGCGGAGCATGAAAGCGTGCAGGTGACGCTCGATCTCGCCAACAATGAAGATGCGAAAAAGAACAGTTTCATCGTCCTCGGCCATGATTCGCGTCTGGGCCAAGTTTTCAACAACCTCATCGATAACGCGAAATCCTTTTCACAGCCCGCCGGCAGCGTGCGCGTCGGCCTGCGCCCGGCAAAGAGCGCGCTCACCAATGGGCTGCTGACGGACGGGTTTGAGATCGTCGTCGATGACGACGGGCCGGGCATTCCCGCCGACGCGTTCGAGCGCATTTTCGAACGCTTTTATACCGACCGCCCCAATCATGGCTTCGGCCAGAATTCGGGACTTGGGCTTTCGATTTCGCGCCAGATCATCGAGGCGCACGGTGGCCGTATCCGCGCGATGAACCGGATCGCCACGAGCAGGGACGGAACACCTATCATCCTCGGCGCACGCTTCATTGTCTGGATCCGGGCGGCGCGGTGAGCGCAGAGGCGACCGCGCCCGTTGCAATCCACGCCAGCGGCGTCGTGGTCGGCGAGGCAGGGATCGTCATCCGTGGCGTATCTGGCATTGGTAAAAGCAGTCTGGTGCTGGCTCTATTGGATGCCGCGGCCCAGGCAGCGCTTTTCGGCGCGCTGATCGGCGACGACCGGCTGCTTCTCTCCGCGAGCCACGGCCGGTTAATTGCGCGCGGGCATCCGGCCATCCGCGGCCAGATCGAGCAGCGCGGCGTCGGGATTCTGGAGATCGGTGCCGAGCCGGCCGCTATTGTCCGGCTTGTCATCGACATTTTTCAACCGGAACAGATGCTTCGCTATCCCGAGGCGATCAACGCTTCTGTTACGCTTTGTGGCGTAGATTTGCCGCTCTTGGCTTTGGCGAAGGCTGGCTCCGCGTCCGATTCGGCGCGTGCCGTTTTTGCCCGGCTTCGACAATTTGGGGCAATCTGACGCAGGAGGGCGTCATTCCTCTTGCGAATTTCGCCGCGCTGCACAAGATGGCGTCCCCAATTGCGTCCGGAAAAAAAGCGCCTCGAAGCCTGGACTTGAATTTGCGACCGTCTTCACCGCCTGAGATCGAAGAGCAAGAAATGAACGGCAGTCTCGGCGTTTCGCCATTCGCCCTGCGCGGCTCATCGCGCCATCGTGGCCGGAGGCGTTGCTGTCGATGATCGGCATGGTGCTCGTCACCCACGGCCATCTGGCCACCGAATTCCGCGCGGCGCTCGAACATGTCGTCGGCCCGCAGAAGCAGATCGCCACTGTTTCCATCGGCCCCGAGGACGATATGGAAGAACGCCGCAAGGATATCCTCGCGGCTGTGAAGCAGGTGGATCGCGGCATTGGCGTTGTCGTTCTCACCGATATGTTCGGCGGCACGCCATCCAATCTCGCCATTTCGGTCATGAATGGCGGCCAGGTGGAAGTTGTCGCCGGGATCAATCTGCCGATGCTGATCAAGCTCGCTTCGATCCGCGATACGACGAGCCTGGAACAAGCCGTGTTGCAGGCGCAGGACGCCGGCCGCAAATATATCTACGTCGCAAGTCGGGTGCTCGGCGGAAAATGACCGATACATCGCAACCTGTCCCCGCCGCCGATGACGGCACGCTCGTGCGCGAAATCGAGATCATCAATCGCAAGGGCTTGCACGCGCGCGCCACGGCAAAATTCGTTCAATGCGTCGAGCAATTCGTCGCCGAAGTCACGGTGAGCCGCGCCGGTGAGACGGTGGGCGGCACATCGATCATGGGCATTCTGACGCTTGGCGCCGGCATTGGCTCATCCATCGTCGTCACTGCGAAGGGGCAGGAGGCCGAGGAAGTGCTTAATGCTCTGGCCACCTTGATCGGCAACAGGTTCGGCGAAGACGAATAACGAAAGCGTTTTCCGGCGAAGTGGGGACCGGTTCGCGTGAAGAAACGCGTCAAAAAAGAATCCTCGCGCCTCATCAGAACCGGGAAAGCTTTATATGCGGCAGTCGCTGCACCGCCTTGTCGTCGAGACGCACGGTCAGGGTCTTGTCGAGATCACCGCCGCGATCAAAGAACGGCTCGTCCATGTCGATATCAATGAAGGACTGCTGACCGTCTATTGCCGGCACACGTCCGCATCGCTTCTGATTCAGGAAAATGCCGATCCTGATGTGTGCAAGGATTTGCAGACCTTCTTCGCCAAGATCGTGCCGGAGGGCCGCGGGCTTTACGTGCATGAGTCCGAAGGACCAGACGACATGCCGGCGCATATTCGCGCCGCGCTGACGCAGACGCAGCTTTCAATTCCCATGCGTGACGGCGAATTGCTGCTCGGCACCTGGCAGGGCATTTATCTCTTTGAACATCGCCGGGAACCGCACCGGCGCGAGATCGTGCTGCATGTGATCGGGGAGTGAGGTCATCGCGAGGCGCGAGCGCCAAAGCGATCCGGTCATGAGTCTGGATTGCTTCGCTTCGCTCGCAATGACGGCGACTTGAGCAAATCCGGCCGGCGTGCTTCGGTCAGCGCGCGCGCTTCGGCCTCGCGCCATGCGGCGATTTTGCCATGAGCGCCGGAGAGCAGAATTTCGGGGATTTCGCGGCCCTCGAAAACGCGCGGCTTTGTATAGTGCGGATATTCGAGCAACCCGTTCTCGAAGCTTTCTTCCGCGCCGGATTCTTCCTTGCCCATGACACCCGGCAGCAAGCGCACGGCGGCATCGAGCAAGACAAGTGCTGCCGGTTCGCCGCCCGACAGCACGTAATCGCCGACCGAGATTTCTTCGAGCTGCCGTGCGGCAATCAGGCGCTCGTCGACGCCCTCAAAACGACCGCAGATGATCGCAGCGCCCGGCCCGGCGGCGAGGTCGCGAACGCGCGCCTGCGTCAGCGGCTTTCCGCGCGGGCTCATGAGTAGCCGTGGGCGCGGATCGTCCGATGCCAGCGCCGCATCGAGACTTGCGGCGAGCACATCGGCGCGCATCACCATGCCGGCGCCGCCGCCGGCTGGCGTGTCATCGACACTGCGATGTTTGCCAAGCCCATGCGTGCGGATGTCGATCGCTTCAAGCTGCCACACGCCGCGCTTCAACGCGTCGCCGGCCAGCGAAAGCCCAAGCGATCCCGGAAACATTTCCGGAAAGAGCGTGAGGATGGTCGCGCGCCACATCAGTTCGGACCGCCGTCTTCGGGGGTCGCTTCGACTTCGACCGGCGGGATGACGACAAGCCGTTTTTGCGTAAGATCGATTGTTGGGACGCAGGCTTTCGTGAACGGCAGGAGCAGCGTTTCGTCGCCGTCGACGGGCACAATTTCAAGAATATCGCCGCCGCCGAAGTTGAGCACGTTCAGCACACGGCCGATCTCGACGCCCATGCTATCGACGACCCTCAGGCCGAGAAGATCGGCGTGATAGAATTCATCGTCCGCGGCCGCGGGCAGCGCCGCGCGGGGAAGATAAAGATCGAGATTGTTCAGAGCCTCGGCCGCGTCGCGTGTCGAAATGCCGACAAGACGCGCGACGAAAATATTATCCTTCAACGGCCGCAGCGCGGCGATTTCAAAGCGCCGCGCACCGCTGGCATCGCTCAGCGGCCCGTAGCTGCCGACCGCCTTCGGATCTTCGGTGAAGGAGACGAGGCGCACGTCGCCCTTGATCCCGTGCGCCGCACCGATCCGCCCGACAAGCACGAGGTCTTGCGCTGCGGACGGATTGGAGCGGCCCTCCGGCATCGTCAGGCCGCAGGGGCTTCTTCGCTGGCCTTGCCGGCCCTGGCGGCGGCGGCGGCGGCGCGTTCTTGCGCCTTCTTCTTCGGCTGCGCCTTCTCAGGATTATTCTGCGCTTCGCGCTTCACAACGCCGAGCCCATCGAGCAGGCGCGCCACGCGATCCGTCGGCTGTGCGCCCTTGGCGATCCAGGCCTTCGCCTTCTCGGTATCGAGCACGAGACGATCAGCGGCGTCCTTCGGCTTCACCGGATCGAACGTGCCGAGCTTTTCGATGAAGCGGCCATCACGTGGCATGCGCGAATCGGCGACGACGACACGATAGAAGGGGCGCTTCTTGGCGCCACCACGGGCGAGACGAATTTTCAGAGACATTGTTTTCCTTTCTAACGAACGAGTGAGTTATTTCTTCTTTGCGAATGGATTGAATCCGCCGCCGCCAAGGCCGGGCAAACCGCCCGGCAATTTGGCGCCGCCGAGACCCGGCAGGCCGGGCAAACTCTTCGGCGGATTGTTCAGGAGACCCGCTGGCAGTTCCGGTATTTTCGGCATTCCGCCGCCGCCGGCCTGTTTCTGCAATTCGGCAATCTGTTCGGGCGAGGGCACCGGCATGCCGCCGCCCATACCGAGCGCGGACGCCATTTGCGACAGCGGCCCGCGCTTGGCGCTGCCGAGCTGTTTCATCATATCGGCCATGCCGCGATGCTGCTTCAACAGCCGGTTCACATCCTCGACTCTTGTACCAGAGCCTGCCGCGATGCGTTTCTTGCGCGAGGCTTTGAGAATGTCGGGGTTGCGCCGCTCCTGCTGCGTCATCGACAGGATGATGGCACGCTGGCGCTTGATGACTTTCTCGTCGAGGTTGGCGGAGGCGATCTGGTCCTTCATCTTGGCCATGCCGGGCAGCATGCCCATGATGCCGCCAATGCCGCCGATCTTCTCGACCTGCGCCAATTGATCGGCGAGATCTTCGAGATCGAATTTGCCCTTGCGCATCCGGTCGGCGATCTTCTGCGCCTTCTGCGCATCGATCGTCTGTGCCGCCTTTTCGACGAGCGAAACGATGTCGCCCATGCCGAGAATGCGATTGGCGATGCGGTCGGGATGGAAATCCTCAAGCGCATCCATTTTTTCGCCGGTGCCGAGAAGCTTGATCGGCTTGCCGCTGACGGCGCGCATTGAGAGCGCGGCGCCGCCGCGTCCGTCGCCATCGACGCGGGTCAGCACGATGCCGGTGATGCCGACGCGATCGTCGAAATTCTTGGCGAGATTGACGGCGTCCTGGCCGGTCAGGCTGTCGGCGACGAGCAGGATTTCGTGCGGATTGGCCGCGCGCTTGATCTCGACCATTTCGGCCATCAAGGCCTCGTCGATATGGGTGCGGCCGGCGGTGTCGAGAATCACGACGTCGTAGCCCTGCAGCCGCGCGGCCTCTTCGGCGCGCTTGGCGATCTGCACGGGCGTCTGGCCGGGGATGATCGGCAGCGTGTCGATGCCGACCTGCTTGCCGAGGACGGCGAGTTGCTCTTGCGCGGCCGGACGCTTCACGTCGAGCGAAGCCATCAGCACGCGGCGCTTTTGCCGTTCCGCGAGACGCTTGGCGATCTTGGCGGATGTCGTCGTTTTGCCGGCGCCTTGCAGCCCGACCATCATGATGGCGACGGGTGGCGGCGCATCGAGGTCGATTGGTTGCGTGTCCGAGCCAAGCGTTTCGATCAAGACGTCGTTGACGATCTTGATGACCATCTGGCCGGGCGTCACCGATTTCACGACATTGGCGCCAACGGCGCGGGCGCGCAGCTTGTCGGTGAAGGAGCGCACGACATCGAGCGCGACGTCGGCTTCGAGCAAAGCGCGACGCACCTCGCGCAGCGCAAGGTTCACGTCCTCTTCCGAGAGCGTGCCGCGCCGCGTCAGGCCGTCCAATATGCTTGAGAGCTTTTCTGAAAGCCCTTCGAACATGCGCTTTATCCTTCTGCCTGAGACGGGCTCAAGCAAATGCCGTATCTTCGGCTTTTATGCGTTCAACACCAATCGCGCCCGGGGGCGCCACGCGCTGCCGGACGAGAACCGCCTGCCTCCAGGGCCGGTCGGCTGATCAAATTTTCATCTCTTGCGAGAAGCGGCGCTTTTAGGCGCAGGGAGCCAGGGAGTCAAGGAATCCTCGGCTTGAGCCTCAGCGTCTCAGCCCACCTGTAGCTCTTCGAGATCAGCGATCAAGCCGCGATGGGTCGGCTGCCATCCGAGCTTCTTTTTTGTCTGTTCGCTCGAAGCAGGCAGGTCGAGTGTCGTGAACATAGCGAGCCAGCCGAAAAAGGCTTGAGCTTCGTCAGGAGTAATGGATTTGACAGGCAGTTGCAGACGCGGGCCAAGCGCATTCACAATGTCCACTGCCGGGACGCCTTCTTCGGCGACGGCATGATAGATCGCACCCTTTTCCGCCTTCTCGATCGCCAACCGGTAAAGGCGCGCCACATCAACGACATGCGCCGCCGGCCATCGCTGATGTCCGTCTCCGACATAGGCGCAGACGCCTTTTTCGCGGAAAACCGAGATCGCATAAGTGACGAGGCCCTGTTTGGCCGTGTCATGCACCTGCGGAAGCCGGACCACGGAGGCATTGACCCCAGCCGCCGCGAGAGCCGATGCAACCGCCTCCGATAAACGCGGAAAATGCCCCGCCGGCTTGTCGTCTTCGGTCGCGAGGCGGCCTGGCGCCAACAGGCCGGTCCCGCCGGTGACGATGAGCGGTTGATCCGAACCTTTAAGTACCGAACCGAGCGCCTCGATGGCGCGCCGGTCGATTTCACAATTCTCCTCGAATTTCGAGAAGTCGTGAATGAAGGCCAGATGGATCACGGCATCCGCCGCAGCCGCACCACGCTTGAGGCTGTCCAGATCCTCTAGCGATCCGTGATGAACTTCGGCGCCGGCGGCCGCGAGCGCCTTGGCACCCGCTTCCGAGCGCGTGAGGCCAAGGACTTGATGGCCAGCGCCGATCAATTCCGGAACAAGAGCGGCGCCGATGAAGCCGGTCGCGCCAGTTACGAATACACGCATGAAGATCGTCTCCGGGTTGAGAAAGCGCGATTATTGGCTCATTATTTATCCCGGTAAATTAGTGACTTTATACAGGTATAAGGCCTAACAGGATGAACGTCCCCGCCACGAACGAGAACCTTCTAGGCGTCTATTTGAAAGATCGGCGCGCCAAGCTCGACCCGACCGCCTTCGGCTTCTCCTCGACGCGCCGACGCACACCGGGGTTGCGCCGTGAGGAAGTGGCGCAGCGCGCCAATGTCAGCACGACCTGGTACACATGGCTCGAACAGGGACGTGGCGGCGCGCCGTCTGCCGATGTGCTGAACCGCATTGCCGGGGCGCTCATGCTGACGGAGGTCGAGCGCGAGCACCTTTTCCTGCTCGGTCTAGGCCGGCCGCCGGAAGTTCATTACCAGGCTGTCGAGAGCGTGACGCCGCGGCTGCAACGCATACTTGACGCGCTCGAATTCAGTCCGGCTTTCATCAAAACGCCGATATGGGATGTGCTGGCCTGGAATCGTGCTGCCGCGGCGGTGCTGACGGATTACGGAACGTTGCCGCCTGAGAAGCGCAACATTCTGCGCATGATGTTCTGCGAGCCTTATATCCGCGCCCGCCAGTCTGATTGGGGCAGCGTCGCCCGATTTGTGGTTGCCGCTTTCCGCACCGATGTCGCGCGGGCCGGAGCGTCGGATTATGTGAAAACTTTCGTCTATGACCTCTGCCGGGAAAGTCCCGAATTCGCCGCCGTATGGGGTACCAATGATGTGCGCACCTATGGCGAAGGCACCAAACATCTCCACCATCCAATCGCGGGCGTGATCGAGATGGAATATTCAACCTTCGCCGTCGATGGTCGCGCCGATCTCAGCATGGTTGTCTACAATCCCGCGACGCCGGCGGACGCGGAGCGTGTCAGAATGTTGATCGACGGCAAACGCGAAGGTGTCGTTCAAATAGCCGGCGAATGCGAGATGGCGAGGTAATGGATGAGTTCGGCCCGGACATTGGCGTCCGGGCCGATAGGTCAGTTAAGCAGCCGCCTTGCGATTGACGTTCTGCGCGAGCTTCGAGAGCAGGTCGTCGGTCTTTTTCTCTTCGGCCAAAGTCGCCTCAAGCAGCGGCACGACATCGCGAAGTCCGAGCTGCGCGGCCCAGGTCTTCAACGTGCCGTAGCGGCTGATCTCATAATGTTCGACGGCTTGCGCGGCCGCGAGAAGGCCTGGATCGAGCGCCTCGGTGTCGGCGAAGTCTTCCATGATTTCCTTGCCCTCGTCGAGGATGCCGTTGATCGCATCGCAAGTCTTGCCGCGCGCCGGCTTGTCGATGATCTCGAAAATCTTTTCGAGGCGTTCGACATGCCCTTCCGTTTGATCACGATGCGTCTCGAACGCTTGGCGCAGTTCGTCGGACTGGCTGGTTTTGGCCATTTTCGGAAGCGCGCGCAGAATTTGCTTTTCGGCAAAATAGATGTCGCGAAGCGTCTCATAAAAGAGAACACTTAAATCTTTTGCTTGTTTGACCATCTGGCTCTCCCAAATCTCAGGAAGCCGCGTCGTTTCGCGCGGCTTGGTGCTCCTGCAATTCGGGCCGGTTGGGTTCGTTCCGCTGAAGTTTGCCGAAGGAGCTAAAAAGCTCAATCCGATGTCGAGATGAACAAGAAGCCATCGAACTTGAGCGTGACCTTTGCGAACCTCATACGGCGACCACCCAGCGGAACGATTTAGGAAGCCAATTGTTGAGGTCCCAACAAATTTTGTGAGACCATGTCATGCTTATTCGTTACGGCTTCAATATTGAAATAGAACTGACGCAACCCGCCGCGGTGGTCACGGCTATGGATGTCCATTCCAGCGGGCGCGGCGGTATTTTGCGCGAACGCGATTTTCGCGTGTCGCAGCCAGTTTCCGTGGGGACTTTCACGGACGGGCAGGGCAATGTGCTACGCCGTTTCAACGCGCAACCGGGCCGCATAAGCCTCGACCTCGATGGTGTCTACGCATGCGACGGCGGTCACGACATTATCGATGTGAATGCTGACATCACGCCGGTCAACGATGTGCCGCTTGACGCATTGCCGTTCCTGCAAGGCAGCCGATATTGCGAGACAGATCTTCTGTCGGACCTCGCCTGGCGCCAATTCGGCGGCATTCGGGGCGGATGGGCGAAGGTGCAGGCGGTCTGCGATTTCGTCCACAACACTCTTTATTTCGATTACCAGGCTGCGCGCCCGACCCGCACGGCTGCTCAGGCGCTCGAAGAGGGAACGGGCGTCTGTCGCGACTTTACCCATCTCGCAATGACGCTCTGCCGCTGCCTCAATATTCCGGCGCGATATTGCAACGGCTATCTCGGCGACATCGGTGTCCCGCCCGACCCGGCGCCGATGGATTTCAATGCCTGGTTCGAGGCCTATCTAGGCGGCCGCTGGTACACGTTCGATCCGCGTCACAATATTCCGCGCATCGGACGGATTCTGATCGCGCGCGGTCGCGACGCGATGGATATTCCGATGCTGACGACTTATGGGCCGCATTGGCTCAACAGGTTCGCGGTGATGACCGAAGAGATTATCCGGGTCCCGGTCGCGGCTTAGCGCGACCGGGATTTTGTCGGCATATGATCCTTGATCCAGGCGCTGATAGCGTCGACGACTCTCGCCTCGATGCCATAATAGCCGTGTGGGCTCAGCGACCCGCAGGTGCGCGCAGATTTGTCAATGCCGCCGCTGACATGGATGATGCGCACATCGGGCGAATGCGACATGGCTGCGGCAATGCGTGGCGCATCCTGCGGCGGTGCGACGTCGCACTGGTCGTCATAGTTTGCGACCACGAGCGCCGGCACGCGAACATCTTGCGGATCGGCGTCAAAGACTGTCTCGCCGCTATGGCCGACGCGCGAAACGGACTCGGTAAGAACAACGCCCGCGAGCGTATAGGGATGCGCGTGAGCGGCGCCATTCATCGCTGCGATCGAGCCTTGGCTGGTACCAAGCAGAAAGACCGGAACAGCAGCTTTTGTCTGCGCCAATTGCACCAAAGCCGTAACGATTGCAGCATAAGCTGGCGAACTACGCAGCCCGCGCAAGTTCTCATGGTCGATCGTGTCGGGGATCAGCACAGCATAATTTTGTGCGACCCACAGACTTCGTGTTCGCACGACGAAATTATCGTCGTGACGGATATCGCCGTCGCGGCGAAGTTCGATCTCGCCGGCGCCGCCCGGCAACATGACGAGTGTTGCCTGCGGATGATCCGGTGTGGCGTAAAGAACGCGCTGACGCGTGCCGTCGGGCAGATTTAGAGCAAGGACGAATTCGTTCGGTGTCGTCTGCTGCGCGGTAAGTGGCGACGGGATTGCAAGAGCCAATGCCGCACAAACAACGCGATATCTCAGGTTCATGGGAATTCGTCTCTTGGAAGCTAGGATATTTTCGGCTGGCATCCGCGCTCGCATTATCCTTAGATCATGGCATTCCGACCTCACGGAAGGCGGCTCATGACACGGCGTCTCATTCCGCTCGGTGCTTTCCTGCTCGTAACAAGTGCCTCCGCGGCGCCGGGTCAGCGCCAGCTCGATTTGCATCAGCGCGACATCATCAAACATTACGTGCTGCGCGAGGCGAAAGCCTCGATCCTTTCGCCGCATCAAGGCGAGGCGAAGGACTTTGCCCGCTCGCTGGAACAGGCGTTGCGCGCCGCCGGCGCCTGGGTTTCGGTGGATCAGCAAAATTCTGTCGAACCGGATCAGCGCGGGTTGACGGTGATTTACGATCATAGCGTTCCGGCCGATTCGTCGATCTTCCTGGCGCTTCAGCGCGCTGGCCTCAATCCGAAAGACGAAGATGTGCCGGGCGCGCCGGTTTCCACGGTCATCGTTGGCCCGCGTTCCTGAATAATCAGGTGGGCCGCGCTTTGCTGACGCGCCCACCAAACCCGTCCAAACCCTCCTCGGTCAGCGAGCAATAAAGCAGGCGCGCCGGATCGACCGGACCAGGAAAAATCAGCAATCCCTCAGGCACAGGCCGAAACCCCATCCGTTGATAATAGGCGAGGTCGCCAACGAGAATGACGAGCTTGTGGCCGGCCGCGCGCGCCGCGTCCAGGGATTTTGTCACGAGCGCTTCGCCGATGCCGGAGGAGCGGAACGCCGGCTCGACGCTCAGTGGGCCAAGTAACAGGATCGGCGCCTCGCCGCAGCGGATATGGGTCATCCGATTGGCGCCGACGAGGTAGGTGCCGACGCGCGCAACATAGGAGAGCCGCAAATCCGCCGGGACGCCCTCGCGCAGCCGATAGGCTGAGCGGGCGAAACGGCCGGGGCCGAACACGCGTTCGTCAAGCTTGTCGATCACGGCCTGGTCGGCCGCCGTTTGTGGCGCGAGAACGAGCGAAAGATCAGCCATGGCGCGAAGCGGTTAGATCACGATGATTTTGGATCAGATTGATCCAAAATCATGAACGTGATCGACTCTGGAAAATTTTAGAGCGGGACTTTAGCGAAAAACCGGAATCCACTTTTTCGCGTTCCGCTCTAACATTGCGAGCCCGTCGTGGCCAATCCCTCACCAGATGTCGGTTGCGGGTGTGGCCTCGAAAATTTCAGCAATCCGCGCCCGTGTCGCCGGGCTTGTGCCCTTAGGCAAGGCATCGAATGGAAAGAAACCCATTTCCGCGATTTCGAAATCGGGCGCCCGCGCGCCGTTCTGCTTGTACGAGTCCGCGATATAGAGTGCGACATGATCGCGGCTGCCGCGTTTGAAATAGAAGCCGTGCAGCCTCGGTGGTTCCAGGCATTCGAAGCCGGTTTCCTCGCGCAGTTCGCGTATCGTGGCGGCCTGCGCCGATTCGCCCGGATCGACGCCACCACCGGGCATGTACCAGCCCGCGATATAGGTGTGGCGCACGAGCAGAATTTGCGCCGGCTTGCCGGGATTTTCCGCGATGACGAGACAGCGGACACCAAGCCGCGGCGGCCGAAGCAAACCATGCAGGTGGCGCTTCACCTGCTCGCCCATGTGACGGAAAAAATGTGGCATCCGCTTCTTTGTAAGGCCGGTTGCGTCCGAGCCCAAGCGGCGTTAAGTCTAGAACTATTCTAATCTGAAATAGGCCATCTATGAAACGATTCTCGCAACTCAGCGAGCGCGAAATCCTTGCTTTGGCTATCGATGCCGAGGACGACGACCACCGTGTCTATGCGTCGTTCGCTGAGGATTTGCACGAGCGCTATCCGGGTACGGCGAAAATATTCGCCGATATGGCCGCCGTCGAAGCTTCACACCGCGACGCTCTGCTCAAGACCTATCACGAGAAATACGGCCCCAATCTCCTGCCGATCCGGCGCGCCGACGTCAGCGGTTTCATGAAGCGCCGGCCCGTCTGGCTTGTCCGCAATCTGCCGCTCTCGCAAATCCGCACTGAGGTCGATTTCCGCGAAACCGAAGCCTACAATTTCTACGTCAAAGCCGCGGGACAGGCGCAAGACCCCGCCATCAGGACATTGCTCGCCGATCTTGCCGAGGTCGAAAAGGGCCATGAGGCCATCGCGGCAGACATTCAGGAAGAATATCTGAACCCCACCGAGCGTCAGAAAGAAGACGCGCGGCAAAAACGCAATTTCGTTCTGCAATACGTTCAGCCCGGCCTCGCCGGGCTGATGGACGGCTCGGTCTCGACACTGGCGCCGCTCTTCGCCGCGGCGTTCGCCACGCATAATAATTGGTCGACGTTCCTCGTCGGCCTCGCCGCCTCGATCGGCGCCGGGATCAGCATGGCGTTCGCGGAGGCACTGTCTGATGACGGCGCCATCAGCGGGCGTGGCTCGCCCTGGCTGCGCGGCCCCATCTGCGGCGCGATGACGGCGCTCGGCGGCCTTGGCCATACGCTGCCTTATCTTGTGCCAAATTCGGCGCCCCACGCCTTCACCACCGCTACGGCAATTGCCGGCGTGGTCGTCTTCTTCGAACTCTGGGCGATCGCCTGGGTGCGAGCCCATTACATGGACACCCCCCTCCTAAAAGCGATATTCCAGATCGTGCTCGGCGGTGTCATCGTGCTCGTGGCCGGCATTCTTATCGGCAACGCCTAAAGTTCGTCCGGAGATTTGTTTGACGTTACGGCTTGCCCATCTGTCCGATGCGCATATCGGACCTTTGCCGCGCCCGCGGAAACATGAACTTCTCGGCAAGCGGCTGACCGGCTATCTCAATTGGACGCGGGGCCGCCACCTCGTCCACGACATGGATGCGCTTGGCGTTCTCGTCGCCGACATCAAGGCGCAGCGCCCTGGGCACATCGCCATGACGGGCGACATTCTCAACATTGGTCTTAAGGCCGAATTTCCGCCGGCGCGTGCCTGGCTCGAAACGCTGGGCGGCCCGAAGGACGTGAGCTTCGTGCCCGGCAATCACGATGCCTATGTGCGCGCGGCGCTGCCGTATCTTGCGGCGACCTTCGCGCCATGGAGCCGGGGCGATGCGGGCGAAGCCTTTCCCTATTTGCGCGTGCGTGAGGGGGTAGCGTTGATTGGCCTTTCCTCCGCCGTCCCGACCTTGCCGCTGATCGCCGCCGGCCGGTTGGGTCGTGCCCAATTGGCGGCGGTGGCGGACCTCTTAAGTCAGGCTGCGCAAGATGGGCTGGTCCGGGTCATCATGATCCATCATCCGCCGTATCAAGGCGGCGCGAAATTCGCCCGCGGCCTGTCCGATGCGGCCCAATTCGAGGCCATGATCCGCCGGGTCGGCGCCGAGCTTGTTCTGCATGGCCACAACCACAAGCTGTCGATCGCGCATCTGCCCGGACCGTCAAGACAGGTTCCGGTCATTGGAGTCGCGTCCGCCTCGGCCATTCACGATTCCGGTGCCTACAGGGCCAGCTACAATTTCTTCCAGATCGAGGGGACGCAGAAAAGCCCTTACATCAGGGCGCGAATGCGCGGCCTGCTGCCCGGCGGCCGCGAGGTCGGCGATCTGCGGCGGATCGTGATTTAGCCCGTCATTGCGAGCGAAGCGAAGCAATCCAGTCTTATTGCTGGATTGCTTCGTCGCTATGCTCCTCGCAATGACGTTCGAGCCCCGGTGTCGTCACGACAATCAGTGCGCCAGCTCTTCGTAAAGGTCACGCCATTGCGGGTTAACCTTCTCAATCAGCGATAGCTTTTTGGCGCGTGATCCAGCCTTGATTTGTTTTTCTCGGGTAATAGCCTCGTCCATGCGCTCATGTCGCTCGTACCAGACGAGCAGCTTGCAGCTATATTGCGTTGTAAATCCCGGAATCAGTCCCGATCGATGCTCAAACACGCGCCGGGCCAGATCAGACGTCACGCCCGTATAAAGTGTTCCGTTGCGTTGGCTGGCCATGATGTAAACGCAGGCATACCTCATGGTTGTCAGTAGGGCTGGATTGCTTCGCTGCGCTCGCAATGACGGCGGGAGGCTTCAGCCGCCCAGTTTCGCCTTCACGGCGGCGCTGGCCTTGGCGATATCCATTCGGCCGGCATAATTCGCTCGCAGCACGCCGACCACTTTGCCCATATCCTTGATAGAACTGGCGCTCGTTTCGGCGATGGCGGCCGCGATTGCGGCATCCGCCTCTTCCGCGCTCAAGGGTTGCGGCAGGAACGTCTGGATGACGGCAATTTCTTCCCGCTCCTGCGTCGCGAGATCGACGCGGCCGGCCTTGTCATAGATTTCGACCGATTCCTGGCGGCTTTTCACGAGCTTCTGCAGCAGCGCCAGGATGTCGTCGTCCGAGACGGTCTTGCCTTGGCCCCGCGCCTCGATATCGCGATCCTTCAGTGCGGCATTGATGAGCCGGATGGTGTCGACGCGGCGTTTCTCGCCGGCTTTCATCGCCGTCTTCAATTCGCTCGTCAGTTCCTCGCGTATTGCCACGTTCGATCCTATCTAGGGAATATCTGGATTGACCCGCGCCGCGTGGCGGGCCACTTAGGCCCCGCAGGGCGCCAAATCTTCATGATCTGGAGGGTGTAAAGCAGGCATGACCGGGCAGCAAGACAAACAAGGCTGGACCATTCCGCTGAAAACGGCGCGACTCGTGCTCGCCGACGGCACGGTGCTCGAAGGCTTCGGCCTCGGCGCCGAGGGCGAGGCCGTGGGCGAAGTCTGCTTCAACACGGCCATGACCGGCTATGAGGAAATCCTCACCGATCCGTCCTACGCCGGGCAGATCGTCACCTTCACCTTTCCGCACATCGGCAATGTCGGGACGAATGAAGAAGATATCGAGACGAGCAATCTTGCCGGAGCTGCGGCGGCGTGCGGCATCATCGTCCACGCGCCGATCACCGATCCGTCCAACCACCGCGCGACCCGGCATCTCGACGAATGGCTGAAGGCCCGCGGCGTCATCGGTCTTTATGGCATCGATACGCGCGCGCTGACCGCTTACATCCGCGACAAGGGCATGCCCAATGCCGTCATCGCCCATGCGCCGGACGGCCAGTTCGACATCGCGGCGCTCAAAGCCAAAGCCGCGGATTGGCCGGGCCTCGTCGGCATGGACCTCGTGCCGTCTGTGACGCGCACGCAGCGCGCCAATTGGGATGAGACGCGCTGGCAGCCGGAGATCGGCTATGGCCAATTGACCGAGCCGAAATATCACGTCGTCGCCATCGATTATGGCGTCAAGCGTAACATCCTGCGACTTCTCGCCGATCTCGGTTGCGCTGTCACGATCGTGCCGGCGACGGCGACCGCGGAAGAGATCAAGGCGCTGAAACCCGACGGCATCTTCCTGTCGAACGGCCCCGGTGATCCGGCGGCGACGGGCGAATATGCCGTGCCGGTGATCCGCGAACTGATCGACGAGAAGATCCCGACCTTCTGTATCTGTCTCGGGCACCAGATGCTGGCGCTCGCCATCGGCGCCAAGACGATGAAGATGAAGCAGGGCCATCACGGCGCCAATCACCCGGTGAAGGATTTCACCACCGACAAGGTCGAAATCGTTTCGATGAACCACGGCTTCGCCGTCGATCGCGACACACTGCCGGAGAATGCGCGCGAGACGCACATCTCATTGTTCGATGGTTCGAATTGCGGCATCGCGTTGAAGGACCGGCCAGCCTTCTCGGTGCAATATCATCCCGAGGCTTCGCCCGGCCCGCAGGACAGCCATTACCTTTTCAAGCGCTTCGTTGATCTGATGGAGCAGGCGCGGGCGTAGGTCGCCTCTTCGACGAAGACTTACTTGCAGCCGTTCTCGACCGATTGCAGCAGCGGGTTGAATTCCGCTGCCGTCAGATAGGCGGCGAAGGTTCCGCCCGGAAATCTCGGATGCCCGGAGCCGTTCACCGGGCCGAAAGACGTCACGGCGATCAGGACGTTGCTGCCGTCGCCCTCATTGGCGTTCGGATGCGCCACCCAGGCGCCGCCACTCATGCCCTGCGTCGCATCGGTGATCGGACCCCATTGGACGACAAGATTGGGAGCGGCATAGAGACCAAACGGCAACGCGTCGGCAGAGAACACGACGCCCGGCGCTTTTTGGATGACCGTACCTTCGAGAATATCACCGGGATAGCCGATGCGCGCGGCGTGCGTGTAATGCCCCTTCCAATCGAGCGCATAAGGCATCGTCCCATTGGGACTTTGACCATCGACGAGGAGCATGGCGAAGTCGTGCTGATAGGCGGCGACGAGAGCCGACGCCTGATCGTTATCGCTCAGGCTGACAAAGTTGGGCGGCAGGCTCCAGAGCGGGTTCGTTTCGCTGCAAAGGATTTTGAACGGCATGCCGGACTGGTTTTGATATTGCAGCCAGAACACGCCCTTGGTGGCGTCGGGCCAGGGGCCATTCGGATTGCCTGGTAGATCACGCAAGCAATGGCCGGCGGTCACGATCACATTCGAGGCGATGAATTCCGCCGTGCAGAGAGTCGCGGCGTTGGGGTGCTGCGTCATGGGATCAGGAATGACCAGCAGGCCGGCCCATTTGAAGGGCGCAATGCTCGGATTGCCGCTCGTCGCATCTGCATCGTTGGCGGCATCGCCCGGCATGATTTGGGCACTCGCTGGCGATCCGGCGACAACGAAAATCAGAAGGATCAACATGGCACAGGAAATACGCATGAACGAACCTTCGCGTCGCTCGCAATGCGCGGATGATAACGAAGCGTGATCGTGCCGCAAGGCGTCATCATATTTGCTCGCGACGGCATGCGAAGAAAAACCCAGCATTGTCTGGTGTTGGCTCGGAGGCCACGCCTATAATGTGCTGTGGCTGTCGCGGAGAGACGTATGACGACGTTAATTTTGCGCGGGCGGGCAATTTTTCTTTTGGCAATTTCAATGTTTGGCGCGGGCGCTGTGCCCGCGATGCCAGCGTCGCTCGGCGCCAGCATAATCGGCCACTGGCAACTCGAAGCCGTCGATGTCAGCGGCAACGCGCCTTATGGCGCGAAACCGCAGGGGTCGATGTTTCTTGACGCGACCGGTCACTATTCCATCATCGTGATCAGCGACGGCGGCGCCCGCAGTATCGCCTATTTCGGCACGTATCGAACTGACGATGCAGCCGGCACGGTAATTTTTCATGTCACGGGTGCGAGCCAGCCCCCCGCCGTCGGCCACGATCAGACGCGCCTTGTCAAACTCAACGGCGACGAACTCGTGCAGCAAAGCCTGCCGGCCCCCGGACGACCTGTCCTCAAAGTGACGTGGAAGCGTGGGTAAGACCGCGGCGTCTCGTTGATCTAGGCAACACGCTTTTCGCTCTCGGCCGTTGGGATTGGGGCACGCACCATATCATTCGCCCAACAAATCCCGATCGAAAGACCTTTCATCACTGGCAGCAGGGCCAAACTGAGCAGCGCCGTCGCCGGGAGCCATATCGAAAGCTGCACCCAGTCGGGCAATGCGAAGCTGAAATCGAGCCACAAATAAAGGCCGACGACGAAATGCCCGACGACAAAGACGGTCAGGTATGGCGGCAGATCATCCGAAGGATAAATCCTGTTGTCCTCGCCGCAGACTTCGCAATGTGCGGTCGGCTTCAAGAAGCCCTCGTAAAGACGGCCTTTTCCGCAATTCGGGCAACGGCACATCGCGCCGCGACGCATCCCAGTCCAGATCGATTTCTCACTCATCACCCGTCCTCCTGTATGGTCTCTATTTATCAATTTTAGCCATACAATGCAAGCAAATAAGCCATACAATTCCCAAAAATGGCGGTGTATCCGAGCGTCATTTCACGTACTAAGTTTATATAAATATTTGAGATATAACAGAAAATAAGTTTGCTTTGTAAATCGTATGGGTTCTGATAGATGTATGGCTTAACCTCCATACACGAGGCAAGAATGTCCCTGTGGCAACCCCGGCTCGTCGAAACCGCCCGGATGAAATATCTCGGCATCGTCGAGGCTCTGGAAGCTGATGTCTGGGCCGGTCGCCTGCAGCCGGGCGATCGTCTTCCGGCGCAGCGCGCGATCGCGGAGGCTCTCAAGGTGGACCTGACGACGGTGACCCGGGCCTTCAACGAAGCGCGGCGGCGGGGGCTGGTCGATGCACAGACAGGTCGGGGGACCTTTGTTCGCGAAGGGCTGGCGGAGGCGAAGCTGCCCGGACGGGCGGATGCGCCCGCGCTCCTCGATCTCAGCATGAACATCCCGCCGCAGCCATCAGCGGCGCGGCTGCAAAAGCGCATTCCCGCCGACATCGGCGCCTTGTTGTCCGATCCGCGAGGTATGCTGCATCTGCATTATCAGGAAAGCACCGGCGCGGATTCGGACCGGATCGCCGGTGCTGCGTGGCTATCCCGCCGCATGGATTCTGTCGCGCCCAATCGCGTCCTCGTTGCCGCCGGCGCACAAGGTGCGCTCTTTGCCATTTGCGAATGTCTCTGCAAAGCCGGCGATGCGGTCGCTGCTGGTTCATTGACCTACCCCGGCCTTAAGGCGGTGGCGTCGCAGAAGGGTTTGACGCTGCTCTCCGTCGCGATGGACGCGGGCGGCATTATTCCAGCCGCATTTGCTGACGTCTGCCGGATGAGCCGCCCAAAGGCACTTTATGTCATTCCTTCGATCGACAATCCGACGACGGCAACGCTGTCCGAGGAACGCCGGATCGAGCTTGTCAGAATCGCACGGGCTCACGACGTCCTCATCATCGAGGACGATCCTTATGCGCCGTTGCGCACGCAGATATTGCCGGCGTTCACAAGTCTGGCAGGGGACATCACCTGGCATATCGCGACGCTCTCCAAATGTGTCAGCCCTGCCTTGCGGATTGCCTATGTTATCGCGCCCGGCAACAATCAGGCGCAGCGGCTGGCCGGTGTGTTGCGCGCGACGACGCTCATGGCGCCGCCGTTGATGGCGGCTTTAGCGTCGCGGTGGATTGGCGATGGAACGCTCGACGAAATCTGCAACGCCATTCGCCTCGAGAATGCGGCACGACAGCAGATGGCCGCTGCGATTCTGAAAGACGTGAGTTTTGCCGCAGATCCAAATGGCCATCATCTGTGGTTAAACATGCCGTCACATTGGCGCGCCAATGATTTTACCGAACATGCGGATCGTTCCGGTGTGGCGATCGTGCCTGCGTCTGCATTCGCGATTGCATCTGGTTCGCCGGAAGCGGTCAGGATATCATTGGGCGTGGCGCCGGATCGTGGCGCGCTCGAAGATGCGTTGATCTTGCTGGCGGAGCTTCTCTCACAGCCGTCGATTATGACACGCGTTGTCGTTTAACTGGAAGATGCAGCACATCGTGCTGATAATGCGTAGCCCGAAGCGGTGACGGTAAATAGGGACAGATGATGTTCGGTCTGACGGCATTAGAGCTCGCGCGGATACAATTCGGGTTCACCGTCTCGTTCCACATCATCTTTCCGGCGATCACGATTGGCCTTGCGAGCTTTCTCGTCGTCCTCGAAGCTTTGTATCTGTGGAAGAAGGACGAGACCTATCGCGACCTCTATCATTTCTGGTCGCAGATCTTCGCCGTCAATTTCGGCATGGGCGTCGTCTCAGGCCTTGTCATGGCCTACCAGTTCGGCACCAATTGGAGCTATTTTTCGGCTTTCGCCGGCAGCGTCACGGGCGCGCTTCTCACTTATGAGGTGATGACGGCGTTCTTCCTCGAGGCCGGATTTCTCGGCGTCATGTTGTTCGGCTGGAACAAGGTCGGCCGCGGCCTGCATTTCCTCTCGACGATCATGGTGACACTCGGCACGCATATTTCGGCGGGATGGATTCTCGCCTCGAACAGTTGGATGCAGACGCCGCGAGGATTCACCGTCGCTGGCGGCCGCGTGATCCCGCTTGACTGGTGGGCGATCATATTCAATCCGTCGTTCCCGTATCGCTTTGTGCATATGACGATTGCCGCCTATCTCGCGGTTGCGCTTTTCGTCGGCGCGACGGGCGCCTGGCATTTGCTGCGCGGACATGACACGAAGGCCGTGCGTACGATGTTCTCGATGGCGATGTGGCTGATCCTTTGCGTCGCGCCGATCCAGATCGAGGCCGGCGATCAGCAGGGTCTCAACACGCTCAAATATCAGCCGGCGAAGATCGCCGCGATCGAAGGCCATTGGATCAATATTCCGCACGAATCCGTGCCCCTCGTTCTCTTCGGCTGGCCAGACATGAAGGATGGCAAGACGCTGGATGAGGTCGATGTGCCACATCTTGGCAGTCTGATCCTCACGCATTCCTGGAGTGGGCAAGTGCCGGGTCTTGACGATTTTCCACCGCAGGACCGGCCGGATTCCACTGTCATCTTCTGGACGTTCCGTTTGATGGTCGGGCTTGGTTTTATGATGTTGGGCCTTGGCCTTTGGAGCGGCTGGCTGCGCTGGCGTCATGAGTTCTTCGTCACGCGGCCTTTCTTATGGCTTGCGCTGGTTATGGGTCCGGCCGGGCTCATCGCAATTCTGTCCGGTTGGATCACCACGGAGATGGGCCGCCAGCCCTGGGTCGTCTATGGCGTCATGCGCACGAAGGATGCGGTCTCCAACCATTCTGTTCTCGCCCTGTCGGCGACGCTCGCGCTTTTTGTCGTGATGTATTTCGCGGTCTTTGGCACCGGAATTTCTTACATTCTGAAGCTCGCCGCGCATGGGCCCGATGGCAGCGGCAGCCATGTCGGCCATACGCCAACGCCATCGCGACCGCTTTCCGCCGCGCCGGATAATATCGATCCGCTGCCGGCCGATACAACGCGGGGGGCCTGAGCCATGCAACTGGATCTCGCCTTCGCCTGGGTTGGCATCATCGCGTTCAGCCTCGCCATGTATGTCATCATGGATGGCTTCGATCTCGGCATCGGCATCCTGTTTCCCTTCGTGCGCGATCGCGGCGACCGCGATCTCATGGTCAACACGGTTGCGCCTGTTTGGGACGGCAATGAAACCTGGCTCGTGCTAGGCGCCGCCGGGCTCTATGCGGCTTTCCCGCTCGCTTATTCGATCGTGTTGAGCGCGCTTTATCTGCCGCTGATATGCGTGCTGGCCGGCCTCATCTGGCGCGGTGTCGCGTTCGAGTTCCGCTTCAAGGCCGACGCGGCGCATCGGCCGTTTTGGGACAAGGCCTTCGCCTGGGGCTCCTATATCGCCACCTTCTTTCAAGGTGTCTCATTGGGCGCCTTCATCAATGGCTTTGCCGTTCATGGGCCGTCCTATGAAGGCGGCGCGCTGGACTGGCTGACGCCATTCAGTCTCTTTACCGGCTTTGGTCTCATCGTCGCCTATGCGCTGCTCGGCAGCACGTGGCTCATCTTAAAGACCGAGGACGATCTGCAGACGCGTATGCGCTCCGCGGCGCAGGCGACGACGTTTGGGCTTCTTGCCATCATTGCGATCGTCAGCATCTGGACGCCGCTCTCTCATCCGGCGATCGAGGCACGCTGGTTCACCTTGCCAGATCTCATTTTCTTCGCGCCGGTGCCGGGCCTAACCATCGCGGTCGGCATTCTCCTGCTGCTCTCCTTGCAACAGAAAGCGCATCTTGTGCCGTTCATCGCGGCGCTCGGCCTGCTGTTCCTTGGCTACAGCGGACTTGGCATCAGTCTGTGGCCGCATATCGTTCCGCCCGACCTGACAATCGAAGCGGCCGCGGCGCCGCCGCAGACTCAGCTCTTCGTGCTGGTCGGCGCGCTCGTCATCATTCCGGTCATCCTCGCCTATACCGCCTTCGCCTATTACGTTTTTCGCGGCAAGGTTCGTCCGGGCGAGGGCTATCATTGATGGCACGCGCGGCGCCGCGCGCCTGGCTTAAACGCATCGGCTGGCTTGTTTTGATCTGGACGTTGAGCGTCCTCGCGCTTGGAATCGTTGCCCTCGTTTTCCGTGCGCTGATGAAACTGGCCGGACTGACGACAGGTTAGCTTGCCGCGCGCATACGTCGAATTCATCCGACTTATCGACGTCTGTCTTATGCGGAAAAATCGACGCGCGTACCGACTGCCGCGCGGATGACGCCGCGGCGGTTGTCGATCATATCGATTTGCATAACACCGTTCACATCGGCTATTCGACCGGCGGTGGTGAGGCTGCGTGCCGAAACGCTGGATGGTGTCGTCGAGAACTGGTGGCGGCAGGGGATGATGGGCGGCGCCAAGGCCCATTACGATGGGATCAAGGCCTTCTCGGAGACGGATCTGACCGAAGACCCGAAGAGCATTGAAGTCCCAACCTTGGTCATGCAAGGCGACGACGACCAGATCGTGCCGTACAAGGGCGCCGCGCTGCTACAGGAAAAGCTCCTCAAGAAGCCGACGTTGAAGCTTTATCCGGGCTTCCCGTACGGCATGCTGACCACCTATGCCGCGACGATCAATAAGGATCTGCTCGAGTTCGTGCGCGCCCAACGCGTACCAGCGTGAGGCCCTCTCGAGTGGGGCTTCTTACAGAAAAGCGGAAGCGCCTTCGGGCGTTTCCGCCAATGCGTGCGCCATATATTCGAGGGCGCTCCGCAATGATGCCCGCGAAATGGGTCCGCCGAGGCAAACGCGTAAAGCCTCTTGCGGCACGCCATTGACGGTAAAAGCATCGCTCGTGACGACGCCGACGCCGGTCGAGCGGGTGTGACCCACGAATGCGGAACGGGTCCAGGCGGGTGGTAGAGAAAGCCAGATGTTGAAGCTGAGCGGATCGGCCTTGAAGAGACCGCTCGGAAGAATTTCGCGCGCGATCTCCTGGCGGGCCGCGGCTTCCGCGCGGATAAATCGCAAGATGGCATCGGCCGTGCCGTTCTCGATCCAGCGTGTCGCCAGTGCGGCGCAAAGCGGCGAAGCCATAACATTGGCCGCGCGCAGCGCGGCAGCAAAAGGCCAGCTTGAGCGCGCGTCAGGAACGATCACATAGGCGGCGCGCAGTCCGGCGCCGATACATTTGGCGAGACCTGCAACATGCCAGGTCAGGTCCGGCGCAATTGCCGCGAACGGAGGCGGCGAATGGGCGGGAATAAAGCCATAGGCATCGTCTTCGACGATCGGCACATTATGTCGTCGCGCGACAGAGGCGATCGCGGTGCGGCGTGCTTCGGGGATTGTCAGCGTGGTCGGGTTCTGTAGCGTCGGATTGAGATAGAGCGCCTTGGGCTTCAGTTTGATGCAAGCGTCGGCGAATGCGTCGGGGTCGATTCCCTCGGCGTCCATAGGGAGCCCGACCAACTTCAGTCGCAGCTGCGCCGCGATTGAGCGTGCGCCCGGATAGGTAATTTCCTCGGATAAAATGATGTCGTCGGGCTTGGCCAGGATGCTGAGAATCCCAAGAAGCGCGGGATGTGCGCCAGGCGTTACGAAGAGACGTTCCTGCGAAGGCACGAGGGCGCGCCGGCCGAGCCAGATCGAAGCCGCGTCCTTATCCGCGGGCGATCCGCCGAATCCCTGATAGCGCAGGAGCGGGATGAGATCGCGCCCGATGTCGGCGAAAGCGTCCTGCATGCGGCGGACGAGAGTTGGATCGTCTGGTTCTGGCGGAAGGTTCATCGACAGGTCGACGGGTCGCATGCGGACCGGGAGCGTCTCGCGCTCGACCGGCGCCTTGGTGCGAACGAACGTTCCCTGTCCGACGCGTGACTCGACCAGCCCCCGCTTTTGCGCCTCTACGTAGCCGCGCGCGATCGTGGTGAAATCGACTCCGAGCTGGCTTGCAAGCTTGCGTTGCGGCGGAAGGCGATCGCCGACCGAGAGGCGACCGAGGCGAATATCTTCGGCGATGAGGTCGGCGATAGCGATATAGCGCGGCTTATCGCTGCGCGTCAGATCCGGAAGCCAGTCCAAAATAGTCCCTTTTCTTCGCCTCGGCGGCTCAGAGCCCGGAATTGACCGTATTGTTGCATTGGCCCCTGTGACCACAGTTTTCGCCTCCGTTCAAGCTTTTTCCCCACCCAAATCCATCGGACGAGGCAAGCTTTGCCCGAGCATCGTTAGTTGCCTCTCTGCAACATTGTCCAGCTTTGATCGCAGTCAAATCTGCGGGCAATTTTTGTTCAGCCATCCTCTTAAAGAGGCAATCGCCCTATTCCCTGCGCGAATTGCCCCGGCTCCACTCACCAGAAGCTCAAATTGAACGCACATTGACAGCATATCAAGCGAGCATGTGGATTCAATTTGTGCATTCAAAATACATACACTCATTGAGGCGTATCTTGCTTTACGGCCCCTTTGAGTCGATTGTTACAGGCGTGAACTTAGAAATTATGAGCGTGCGCAGATAGATAGCGCTGCCTGTCAGGCTCACATACAATGCGATCAATTATCCATCAGAGGGGCGAGCATGAGGATTATCAAGCTTTTAGGCCTGGCGGCGGCCCTTTTATGGATCGGTTCGGGCGTGTCCGAGGGGGGAACGTTGCTGGAGCCGGGCGAGACCGTCGGCATTCCGACTGGCGCGCCGCTGCCGCAAGGCTTCTACTTCGTGGATACGTTGGGCTACACGCCCGACGCGCGGCAATTGCCGAGCGGCCATCTCGCTATGAACATCCCGGTGTTCGTGTGGTCGACGCCCTGGTCGTTCTACGACACGCGGCTCGAACTCCTCGCCGCTTTTCCGTCGCCCTATGTGAGCGACGCGCCGATCGCGACGAAGCTTTACGCCTACAATCCGGCCGCCATCGCAGCGCTTGCGCATGATTTCGGCGGCGGCTGGGGCGCGACCTATTACTTCGGCATCCGGCCGGGCGTGCCCGATGCGCCGTCGTTCCACGAAACATCGTTCGAGCAACGGCTGGCCGTGAGCTACACGGCGAACGGCTGGAATCTGACGGCTATTCTCGAGAACGGCATTTTCGATCAGACGTACAATCCCGACTATCTGATGCTCGACCTCACGGCGACGAAGAAGTTCGGCAATTTCGAAATCGGGCCCGTGGCCTTCGGCAGTACCGATGTTGGCCGGCTGCCTTTTGGATATGGCCAGCGTGAGAGCCAGTTCGCGGTCGGCGGCCTTCTCGGCTACGACTTCGGCCCGGTGACGGTCCAGGGGATTGGCGCGACCGATGTCGAGTCGCAGGGTTATTTTCATAGAGACACACGCGGCTTCGTGCGCGTGATTATTCCGCTCGGGGGCGGTCCCCAGCAGCCGGCGCCTGTCGTCGCAAAATATTAAGCGCCGCTCTCCAGGCGCATCTGTGGCCGGCCGCTCGGGGCCGGCCATTTTTCTGTTCGCGCTGCAGCACGGTCACGTGCATCAATCCACCTCACAATTGAATGGATTCTCAGTCAGTCGGCTGAAAGGGAGCGCACCTGCTGATTTTCGCACAAAAACACGTCTCTTAGGCAATACATGGCGCAATTTTATGCTGCGCAAAAATCAATTGAATGCATGATTGATTGTATATTAAGTACAATCAATAACATGGCTTGATACGATCAATTGGCATGCGCGTTGCAATGGATATGGCGCAACGCAAACCCAAGCAGGAGCCATTCATGCCAGCCGTCACCGCCGAGCCCCATAAGAAGGGCGACTACTTTGTCGATTACGAGGAAAAGGTCTTTGAGGACGTAAAGGCCAAGCCGGGTGAGAAGGCCCTCGTCACTTTTCATACCGTCGCCTTCGAAGGGTCGATCGGCCTCGTCAATCTCCTGCAAGCCATACGGCTGCAGCGCAAAGGGTTCGAGACCTCAGTTCTTCTTTATGGCCCCGGCGTGACGCTCGGGATTCAGCGCGGCTTCCCGAAGATCGGCGATGAAGCCTTTCCGGGCGCCCAGAACTTCACCAACCAGATCACGAAGTTCATGGGCGAAGGCGGCAAGGTTTATGCGTGTCGCTTCGCGCTCCAGGCGCTTTACGGCCATGGCGAGCCGTCGCTGATCGAGGGCATTCGGCCCATCAACCCGCTCGACGTGTTGGACCTCATTCTCCTTCACCGCCGCGATGGCGCCTTCCAGATCGACACCTGGACGCTGTGATCCCGCTTTAGCCCGAGGAGAGACCCGTGGCGGAACAGCCAAAAATCCGCGTGGCGGCGGTTCAAATCGCGCCCGATCTCGTGACGCTCGAAGGCACGCTGTCACGCGTGCTGCAGGCGATCGACGAGGCAGGCGGTCGCGGTGCGAAGCTCGTCGTCTTCCCGGAGACCTTTCTGCCCTGGTATCCCTATTTCTCGTTCATCCGGCCGCCGGTCATGACGGGCGCCGAGCATCTCCGGCTGTACGATCAGGCTGTTGTCGTCCCGGGGCCGGTGACTCACGCCGTCTCCGCGGCCGCCAATCGTCATGGGGCGGTGATCGTACTCGGTATCAATGAGCGCGATCACGGGTCGCTCTACAACACACAGCTTATCTTCGACGCGGACGGCACATTGTTGCTGAAGCGTCGCAAGATCACGCCCACGTTCCACGAGCGGATGATCTGGGGGCAGGGTGACGGCGCTGGCATCAAGGTTGTCGAGACGGCCGTCGGTCGTGTCGGCGCCCTGGCGTGCTGGGAACATTACAATCCGCTCGCCCGCTACGCTCTCATGGCGCAGCATGAAGAGATCCACGCCGCGCAATTCCCCGGTTCGATGGTCGGTCCGATATTTGCCGACCAGATCGAAGTCACGATCCGCCATCACGCGCTGGAAAGTGGCTGCTTCGTCGTCAACGCGACCGGCTGGCTGACGGAAGAGCAGATCAATTCCATTACGCCTGAGACCGGCCTTCAGAAGGCGCTGCGCGGCGGCTGTATGACCGCGATCATCTCGCCGGAGGGCGCGCATGTCGTGCCGCCTTTGACTCAGGGCGAAGGCATTCTCGTCGCCGACCTCGACATGGCGCTCATCCTCAAGCGCAAGCGCATGATGGATTCCGTCGGTCATTATTCGCGGCCCGAGCTTCTGCGCCTGCTGCACGACAACCGTCCCGCACCGCAGGTTGAAACTATCGCCGCGCCCGCCGCTCCGCTCAACATTCCGAGTTTTGCCGATGACCCAATCCCTGTCGACTGAGCAATTGATCAACGAGTTGCAGACCTTCGGCGCGCGGCTCGACGATCCAAGAGCCGGCCACGCCAGCCGCCGTGGCGGCGCGGGACCGTCCGACCATAAGGCGATTACGATCGCCGGCGTGACCGTGATGGTCCCGGTTCATACCGCGCCGGCTTTCGAGAGCCCTTATTTCATTGAGCGACCGGATGTCTCCGGGCGCAGCCGCGTATTGCGCGATTTTCTGCCGGTGGGCGAAATCGATTATCCGGCGAAGCCGCGCTTCTATGATCTGACGACGGCTGACGGCACGCCATATTCAAAGATCGCGGTGCTGCACGGGCGCGACGTGCTGGCCACGACGATCCTGCAGACCTGCATCCGCTATCAGAGCCGCACCAAGACCTGTCAGTTCTGCGCGATCGGCCAATCGCTGGCGGCGGGACGCACGATCGAGCGCAAGACGCCGGACCAGTTGGCAGAGGTCGCGGCCGCCGCGGTCGCGCTCGACGGCGTCAAGCATATGGTCATGACCACGGGAACGCCGCCCGGGACCGATCGCGGCGCCGCGATCATGACGGAAAGTGCCGCGGCGGTTAAAGCGCGTGTTGCCCTTCCGATCCAGGCGCAATGCGAACCGCCGGACGACGACCGCTGGTATCTCCGCATGCACGAGGCGGGCGTCGATGCACTAGGTCTGCATCTCGAAGCGATCGGCGAAGACGTGCGCAACCGCATCATGCCGGGCAAGGCGCAGATATCGGTCGCGCGTTATTTTGACGCCTTCCGGGCCGCCGTCCCGGTCTTCGGCCGCGGTCAGGTCTCAACCTACATTCTTGCCGGGCTCGGCGACGATGTCGAAACCATCCTGTCGACCTGCGAGCGACTGGTCGACATCGGGGTCTATCCCTTCGTGGTTCCCTTCGTGCCGATCTCCGGTACGCCGCTTGAAAGCCACCCGACGCCGTCGGCCGCTTTCATGCAGGCCGTGTTGCGGCCACTCGCTACGATGCTGGTCCGCAGTGGCTTGCGGTCGGAAGAGGTGAAGGCAGGCTGCGCCAAGTGCGGCGCCTGTTCTGCCCTCTCGGTCTATGAACGCGCGCAAACCTCGTGCGGAGCTCGGGCATGATCTTCGATCCTTTCCCGCCCTTCGTGCCCAACGGTTTCCAGATCAAGTATGCCGTCGATGCCTGGGAAAAGCGCGGCGCCGCGGCCTTGCGGCGGCAGGTCTTCTGCGAAGAACAGAAAATATTCAGCGAAGATGACCGTGACGCGATCGATGACATCGCCACGCCGATCGTTGCTTTATCTTCGCTTGCGATTGTCCACGACGTCGTAGTCGGCACCGTGCGCATCCACGAAAGCGCGCCGGGGACCTGGTGGGGATCGCGTCTCGCCGTGGCCGAGCCTTTTCGAAAGGTGGGAGCTCTGGGCCCGGCGTTGATTCGCCTGGCGGTATCGTCTGCGCATGCGCGCGGCTGCCAACAATTTTTCGCGCACGTTCAGAGCCAGAACGTCCCCCTATTCCGTCGCATGCGCTGGCGCACCCTGAACGAAATCGAGATTCATGGCTTCGCGCATCATCTGATGGAGGCCGATCTCGCCTATTATCCGCCGTTCGTCTCGCCGGAAGTAGGATTCGTCGCGCTCAGAAAGGCGGCTTGAGATGCCGGCCGCGCCCGATCTCTCCATCCTCGCGGAATCCTTACGGCGCGATCGCGGTCTCGCCGCGAAAGCCGATATTGGGACGGTGACGGCGGGGCTCGGGCTTTCTGGTACGTCGAGCGTCGCCGTGGGCGATGATTGCGCGGCGATCCCCGACGGTGATGGCTATACGCTTTTCGCCATCGAAGGGTTCATGAACGAATTCGTCGCGGCCGATCCATGGTTTGCGGGTTGGTGCGGCGTGATGGTCAATATTTCCGACGTCGCGGCCATGGGCGGCACGCCCGTCGCTGTCGTCGACGCCATGTGGGCCGACGGTGCCGGCAGTGCGCAGGAGATTTTAGCGGGCATGCGCGCCGCGGCCGATCGTTTCGGCGTGCCGATCGTGGGTGGCCACACCAATCTGAACTCGCGTTGCGGACAGCTTTCGGTCGCCATCCTGGGCAAAGCGAAGCATCTCCTCACGAGCTTCGATGCGAAACCCGGCGATCGGCTTGTAGCTGCGGTCGATTTGCGCGGCCGCTATCGGGCGCATTTTTCCAACTGGGAAGCGGCAACCGATGCGCCGGGTTCGCGGCTGCGGGGTGATCTCGCCCTGTTGCCGACGATCGCGGAAACGGGTCTCTCGAAAGCCGCGAAAGATATCAGCCAGGCCGGAATCGTCGGTACGGCGGCGATGTTGGCGGAATGCTCGCACGTCGGGGTGACAATCGACCTCGGCGCGATTCCGCAACCTTCCGGCGTGCCGCTCGAGCGTTGGCTGAAAACCTTCCCAAGCTATGGCTACCTACTCGCCGTCGCGCCCGAGAATGTCTCGAGTGTCACGCGGCTCTTCCTCGACCGCGGTATTGCGGCCGCCGATATCGGCGGCTTCGACGCGAGCACGTGCGTCGAAATCACCGACGGCGCGGCGGTCGAGACGATTTGGGATTTCTCGCAACAGGCGTTGCTGGGTTGCGCGGCACCCAAGGTGCCGGCATGAGCGCCGTCCCGCCGCTGCGCGTCGCGCTTCTGACGCATTCCACAAATCCGCGCGGCGGTGTGGTTCATACCCTGGAGCTTGCGGACGCGCTGACGCGTCTCGGCCATCGCGTGACGGTCTTCGCGCCCGACGCAACGGGGAGCGGCTTTTTTCGCCCGACGCTTTGTGAGACGCGCTGCATTCCCGTTGCCCCGAGCCGCCCGGGTGTCCTGGCCATGGTCGAGCAGCGCGTCGCGGATTATTTGGATTATTTCTCCGCCACGCGGGACGACTTCGACGTCTGGCACGCCCAGGACGGCATCTCCGGGAACGTGCTTGCGACTCTCAAAGCACAAGGCAGGATCGCCGGCTTTGTCCGCACCGTGCATCACGTCGATGACTTTGCGGACGCGCGCCTCGCCGCCTTGCAGCGCCGCTCGATCGAAGCGGCGGATGTTCTGTTGACCGTCAGCGGGCTGTGGCGCGATTGGCTCCGGAACACTTGGAAGCGGGACACTGACGTTGTCGGAAATGGCGTCGATTCAGCGCGCTTCTCGCCGACCCCTGACAGGAGCGACATCGCCTTACGCGGGCGACTGGGCCTTGTCTCAAACGCGCCAATCTTCCTCGCGGTCGGCGGCGTCGAGGAGCGCAAGAACACTCTGCGGATTCTCGAAGCATTCAAATTGCTCTTGGCGCAACATCCTGCGGCACGTCTCGTTATCGCCGGTGGCGCTTCGCTGCTCGACCACACCGCCTATCAAATTCGCTTTTCCGAGGCTCTTGCCGAGAGCGGCCTGCCCGAGTCCGCGGTGATCCGAACCGGTCCACTGCCGCAGGCCTTGATGCCGCCGCTTTATCGTACGTCGACGGCGCTGGTCTTCCCTTCGGTGAAAGAAGGTTTCGGCCTCGTCGTCCTCGAAGCGATGGCAAGCGGCACACCCGCGATTGTCTCTCGCATGGCGCCGTTCACGGAATACCTGACCGATTCAGATGTGTTGTGGTGCGAGCCCAACGACCCGGCGAGCATCGCCGACGCCATGCAGGCCGCTTTGCATCCAAAACGCCATGGACGTTTTCGCCAACTCGGTATCGAGCGCGCGGCGCAGTTTGATTGGTCTCAGGTCGCGGAAGCGCACCTCGGCCAATATGCCATCATAAAAGAGACATGCAATGCCTGAAATGCGGTTCAACATTCGCTGGCCCGACGGCTCCGTCGAAAGCTGCTACTCGCCATCGTTGGTGATTAAGGACTATTTCGTCCCCGGTACGAGCTACAGGCTCGCAGATTTTCTCGAGCGCAGCCGTATCGCGCTGACGATCGCCAGCGATCGCGTTCGCGCAAAATACGGCAAGCCTTGTTCGCGCGCCTTGAAGCAGCGCGCACGAATCGAGGATGCGGCGCGCGCGTTCGTCGATCACCCACATCCCGAAGTCAACATCATTTCCTTTGAAGAATGACGCAGGAGATTTGAATGCGTAGCTCCACCTCTCATTATCCTGTGGCGATCATTGGCGGCGGTCAGGCGGGCCTCTCCGTCAGTTATTACCTGAGCCAGCGCCATATCGATCACATCATCTTTGAAAAGCGCCGCGCGATGCACACCTGGTCGACGCAGCGCTGGGATAATTTCTGCCTCGTGACCCCCAACTGGCAATGCCTGTTGCCCGGCTGGAATTACAAAGGCAGCGACCCGCACGGGTTCATGAGGAAAGACGAGATCATCGCCTACCTTGAGGGCTTCGCCAGTTCGGTGAGAGCCCCGATCCTTGAAGGCGTGACGGTCGAGAGCGTCAAGGGTCTGCCTGACGGCGGGTTTGAGGTTGTGACGTCAACCGGCAAGATCACGGCCGATCAGGTCGTCGTCGCATCCGGCGGCTATCATGAGCCGATCATCCCGCGCGCTGCCGAGCGTCTACCAAATGACGTGCTGCAGATCCATTCGGCGGAATATAAAAACGCAGATCAACTGCCGGAAGGCGCAGTTCTCGTGGTGGGATCGGGGCAATCGGGCGCGCAGGTCGCCGAGGATCTGCACATCGCCGGCCGCAAGGTTCACTTGGCCGTCGGTGATGCGCCGCGTTGCGCGCGGTTTTACCGGGGCCGCGATGTCGTCGATTGGCTCGCCGACATGGGTCATTATGAAATGCCGGTGGATGAGCATCCGCTTCGCGACGGCGTACGCGACAATACCAATCATTATGTTACCGGGCGCGATGGGGGCAGAGACATCGACCTCCGCAAATTCGCTCTGGAGGGAATGGAGCTTTACGGCCGTCTGCTCGGTGTCGATGAGGACGCCGTGGCGTTCGACGACAACTTGGCGGAAAGCCTCGACCGCGCCGACGAGATTTATAACAACATCAACGCGGCCATCGACAAACACATCGCAGCGGCGAAGATCGAGGCGCCGCCTCCCAGCACCTACAAGCCCGTGTGGCAACCCCTGCAGCACAGGACGCGATTGATCCTGAGTCGGACAGGCATTGCTAGTGTCATCTGGTGCATTGGGTTCCGGCCGGACTTTCGCTGGCTTGATGCGCCTGTCTTCAACGGCCGCGGCGCGCCTGTTCACAAGCGTGGCGTCACGCAACTCGATGGGCTCTACTTCGTCGGATTGCCCTGGCTTCATACTTGGGGGTCCGGCCGGTTCTCCGGCGTCGCGCGCGACTCCCTTTATCTTGCCAATACGATCGAGAAATACCAGCGCGCTCTCGATGCATCGAACGCCGTGAGGGCCTACGCCTGATGACCGGCACACTTCACGTTTTACCGCTCGACACGATTTCGGAAAGCCGGATCCGCGCGCAGGCGACCGCAACAGCGGATGACACGATCATTCTTGGGATGCCGCATCTCGCGATCGGCGGCATTTCGGAGACCTGGTTGCTGAAGGAGCTCGGCCATCGCCATTGGCAGATGCTGGCGAGAGCCGCGGGCCGCTCGGTGCCGGACTTTCAAGATTCGGATGGCCGCGCCGTTTACGCGGCTTTCAACGCGGTCTCGTTACGAAATCTCAATCTGGCCGCAGCGCAGGAGAACGATCCGCTGGAGATCGCGAGCGAACTCATGCGCTTGTCCAGGACTCAGTTTCGCAGCTTCCACCGGCTGTTTCTGGGTCGCGATTTCATCGGCAGCGTCGAACTCGTCTCGGTATTTGTGAAGCGCACGGTGACGGGACGCAATCGTTCGATTGTCCGCGTCGATATCCCCGGGTTGCCCCCGGTTGCGCCGGGCGAAGACGCGACGCGCCTCGTCAATGACGCCGCGGCGGTGCGCAGCGACCAATGGAGTGCACATATGGGCTTCGCGCGCGTCGACGGGCGCCAGCTCTTCCGGCACGAGATCAACCCGAGCCCGTCGCAGGACTTTAACGGCGCGGGTTTTCTCTATTGCGCGACGTTTCAGGCGTTTGCCGACCGGGCGGAGTGGGAATTCTGGCACGACGTCAATTTGCTTCCGACTACAACACAGCGGGAGATTGTGTTTCGCGGCAATATCGAAATCGGTGAGCGAGTCGCGATTCTCCTTCAGTCGATGAAGGAGACCGAAGACGGTTTCAAACACTGGTGCCGCGTCGAACGTGTCGAAGATGGTCAAATCCTTGCGGATGTTTTTACCCACAGGGTCTTTAGCCAAAATCGCGGGAGAGGGTGATGAAAGACCTCGAAGCTGAACTTGATCGTTGGCTCGCTCGGGCGAGCGCGGAGCTGAAGGGAGCAGATCCCGCCGGGCTTGGTGTCAGAACGCCGGAAGGGATCGAGATAAAGCCGCTTTATACGAAAGCGGACCTTGATGGGCTCGACGCGGTCGATTCAATGCCTGGTTCGGCACCGTTCCTTCGCGGTGCCCGCGCGACGATGTATGCCAACCAGCCCTGGTCCATCCGGCAATATTCCGGATTCGCGACGGCTGAAGAGTCGAATGCTTTCTTTCGGCGTAACCTCGCCGCCGGGCAGACGGGGCTCTCTGTCGCTTTCGATCTGCCGACGCAGCGCGGTTACGATAGCGACGATCCACGCGTCGAGGAGGATGTCGGAAAAACGGGCGTCGCGATCGACACGGTCGAGGATATGAAAATCCTCTTCGACAGCATCCCGCTCGCCCGCACGAGCGTCTCGATGACGATGAACGGTGCCGTTCTTCCGGTTTTCGCCGCCTTTATCGTCGCCGCGCGGGAAAGCGGGGTCGGCAGCCGTGAGCTTTCGGGCACGATCCAGAACGACATCCTGAAAGAATTTCTCGTCCGCAATACGTACATCTATCCGCCTCAGCCCTCCATGCGGATCGTTTCGGATGTGGTCGGGCACGTCAGCCGCGAGATGCCGCGGTTCAATGCGATCTCGATTTCCGGCTACCACATGCACGAGGCGGGCGCGACCGCGACGCAGGAACTGGCGTTTACGCTTGCCAACGCGCTCGAATACGTTCGAACCGCTGTCGCGGCGGGGCTGGATATCGACGACTTCGCGCCGCGCCTGTCGTTCTTCTTCGGCATCGGCATGGATTTCTTCATGGAGATCGCCAAGCTGCGGGCCGCGCGACTTCTCTGGGCGGAATTGATGGCGCAGTTCGCGCCGAAGTTGCCGGAAAGCAGCCGGCTGCGCACGCATTGCCAGACATCCGGCGCGTCGCTGACGCAGCAGGAACCCAATAACAATATCATCCGCACCACGATCGAGGCGATGGCCGCCGTTCTCGGCGGAACGCAGTCCTTGCATACGAACAGCTTCGACGAGGCGCTCGCCCTTCCGAGCGCGCAGGCGGCGCGCACCGCCCGCAACACCCAGCTTATACTGGGAGAAGAATCCGGTATCCCGCGCGTGGTGGATCCTCTCGGTGGATCTTTCTACGTCGAACGCCTGACAGCCGATGTCGCGGCCGCCGCGCGAGACCTCATTCATGAGATTGAAGCCTTTGGGGGGATGACGAAAGCGATTGAGCTTGGCATCCCGCAATCGAAGATTGAGGAAG
This sequence comes from Methylovirgula sp., assembly GCF_037200945.1. Classification (NCBI taxonomy): domain Bacteria; kingdom Pseudomonadati; phylum Pseudomonadota; class Alphaproteobacteria; order Hyphomicrobiales; family Beijerinckiaceae; genus Methylovirgula; species Methylovirgula sp. Next base: position 713,840 of record NZ_JBBCGP010000001.1, on the reverse strand, counting down.
CGGCTGCCCTACGACAAGCACGCATCGATAATGGGCAAGATGTCATTGTCGGCGTCAACCAATATTGCGCGGTCGATCCGTCTCTCGTCGACATCCGTGAGATTGAGGCGTCGCACGTACGCGGGCAGCAGGCTGAGCGGTTGGCATCCGTCCGCGCGGCGCGTGACGAAGGTGCAGTTGTTCAAGCGCTGGCGGCTCTGCGGGAGGCCGCGTCAAGCGGCGAGGGGAACCTGCTGGATCTTTCCATCAAGGCAATGGCGGTCCGCTCGACCGTCGGCGAAGTCTCGAGCGCGCTCGCCGATGTGTTTCAACGGCATCAAGCTGGTGCCTATTCCCTCAAATTTGTCCCTTCGGTCGAAACCCCGGACCGCCATGTGCCGGGCATTCGCGAGAAGATCGGGCGATTTGTCGAACGCAAAGAAAGAGCACCGCGGATCCTGCTCACGAAGCTCGGTCAGGACGGTCACGATCGGGGCATGAAGGTCCTCGCCGGCATGTTTAAGAATTGGGGTTTTGACGTCGATATCGCGGCGTTGTTTAGCGACGCCACGGAGATCGCGCGCTGGGCTGCCTCGAAAGAGGTCGATGTGATCGGAGTTTCGAGCCACGCCGGCGGCCACAAAGCTCTTGTTACGGCCTTGAATGCAGCTCTGAAGGCTGAAGGGGCCCGCGACATCATGTTGATCTGCGGTGGCATTATCCCACCGACGGATGGGCCGGCGCTCGAGGCGCTGGGCGTACAGGCAGTCTATGGTCCGGGGACGAGCGTATCGGAGATTGCAGCCGACGTCTTAGTTTTTCTCGAGAGGCGAGGGACGCACTGCGGCCAGAATCGGGCGGACGCCTTGGTATCGGTGGTGTGAAGAGGTTGTTTATTTATCGTGAGATCATCTTGGCTCTTGCCGCTTTGAGCGTATCCCCGCGGCGGCCTTTTTGCGCGCACAAACGCTGATGATGGGCTGCTTCCGATTTTGATATCTTCCGAGCTTTTGGTCAGGGTCGTCCGACCGACCGTTTTTGGGAAGAGTTACGGTCAAACTGGCTGCTATAGCCGATGTGATTGCGGATCACCCGGGCCTCTTGAGAGCAGAAAAGCAGCTGTGGCCCCTTGCGTAAGCGCGTTACGTCCGCGAAGCGCCCGTCATCGCCGTTCACGGCGCTTGAGGCCGTCCTCGGAACCGGGCATAGGTTTGAGGAAAGCCGGTTGCAGAGATTGGCCCCGAACTGAATTTAAGCCCAGGCAATGACTCTGGTGAGATGACGCCTGCGCCATCGGCTGCTAATGGCGATGAATGTCCGTATTGCTACTCGCGCTTTTCGCAATCATCGCATTTCTTTATACAGCAGTGGGGCAAGCGGGTGGCACCGGCTACGTCGCTTTGATGGGGCTGCTCGGCTATAGCCATAGCATCATCAAGCCCACGGCACTCGCGCTCAACATTCTCGTCGCGGCGATAAGCTGTATTCGATTTTATCAAGCAGGATTGATGACGTGGCGGACATGCTATCCGTTCGCAATTTTGGGCGCACCGTTCTCGCTCGTGGGCGGAGCGATCAATCTTTCTGCCGCGCTTTATCAGCCGGTTGTTGGCGTGCTTTTGCTGATCGCTGCCGGGCTAATGTTTCGCTCGGCGCGGACGGCTTGCAAAGATGATTTAACCACGCCGCATGAACCGCCGTTCCGTTTTTCGCTATTAACAGGCGGGGCAATCGGACTCGTTTCCGGGATCACTGGGGTAGGTGGAGGAATTTTCCTCGCGCCGGTCATCCTGACATTCCGATGGACAGAGACGCGGCAGGCTTCCGCAATATCTTCGATGTTCAATCTTATGAACTCGGCTGTCGCGCTCGCTGGCATGTGGGGCAACGGTCCGCACGTTCCCAAGCCAATTGCCGCTTTGGCTTATAGCGGTGGGCGTAGGCGCACTCCTCGGCTCTTGAATCGGAGCCTATCGCCTGCACCCGCAAATACTGAGGATCGTTCTGGGGATATTGCTGCTGGCCGCCGGCCTACGAATGACTATCGCGAGCCTTTAGCGGTCAGCCAGACGCCACAGACTTGTCGTCACGTTTATTTGGTCCTTTGGATCGTCTTCGATTTCTCTACACGCATAGAGCTATCGGCGTGAACGAGGGGCGCTAAAGAAGGGTCAGCATTAATCCGCAAATGGCGCCTATCAAACCACTATGAGCGGCGGTGAGCGCCAGACGGTTAAAAGCACAAAGCCCAGGAGAGCAACGCCAAAGTCTCCGCGTGTTTTGATCGCGCTTGTCCAAATCGGGTCGTAGAGCGCAGCGGCGAGCAATCCTACGACCGAAGCATTGATGCCGCGCATGATCGCTTGTGCGGGCGCGCGACGGCGTAAGCCTTCCCAAAAAGGCACGCGCCTATCAGCACGAGAATACCCGGAAGGAAAATGGCAATCAGGGCGATGATGCCCCCGACTATACCGTGCGGCGACGGAGCGGCAACGGCTCCTAAGTAAACGGCGAAAGTGAATAGCGGCCCCGGCACGGCCTGCGCCGCTCCGTAGCCAGCGAGGAACGTGTCATTGTGAACCCATCCTGGCGCCACGACAGCTTCATGCAGCAAGGGCAAGACCACATGGCCTCCGCCGAACACCAGTGCGCCTGATCGATAGAAGGCATCAAACAGCGTAATGCTATGTGAACCAGTGAGAACATGCAGAACGGGCAGCCCAATAAGCAATAGAAGAAATGCGGCAAGCGCTATCAAGCCGACTTGTCGAGAAACTGGCACAGCCATACGCACTGGCATCGCTGACAACTCACCTCGACAAAGCCAAAAGCCCGCAACACCGCCCAGCGCGATCGCGGCGATCTGTACCGCCGAAACGGTACTGAAGAGTAGAAGCACGGCCGCAACAACGGCGATCGAGGCCCGCGTACGATCGGGGCAGAAAGCGCGCGCCATTGCCAAAACCGCCTGAGCAACGATCGCCACCGCTACCAGCTTAAGGCCGTGTAAAAGGCCCGTGGCGATTTGGCCGCCAAAGGCGCGCGCGCCATAGGCGAACAGAAGAAGAGCGATAGCCGACGGAAGTGTGAATCCAGTCCATGCCGCCAGGTCGCCAAGATAGCCCGCGCACGTGAGACCGATCGAAAACCCGACCTGACTGCTCGCAGGACCTGGCAGGACCTGGCAGGAACTGGCACAATGCGACGAGGTCTATGTAGGCTTGCTCGTCCAGCCAACGCCGCCGCGCAACGAACTCCTCCCGGAAATAGCCGATATGAGCGATCGGTCCGCCAAAACAGGTGAATCCGAGTTTGGTGAAGACACGCAAAACCTCAACCGGTGAGCCGGCCGGGCCACTCGTCTGTTCGGCGGATTGTGTGGCGATCGGCATGGATTTTCCTTCAGATCGCGGGTAGGTTGACCCGCGCGGCGAGCTTTTCCGCTTCCTCCTTGCGCTCGCTATAGCGGCTCGTGAGATATGCCGAAACGCCACGCGTGAGCAGCGTGAACTTCACCAATTCCTCCACCACATCAACGACGCGGTCGTAATAGGGCGACGGCTTCATCCGGCCTGCGTCGTCGAACTGCTCGTAAGCCTTTGCGACGGAGGACTGATTTGGGATCGTGATCATGCGCATCCAGCGGCCGAGCACACGCATCTGATTGACCGCGTTGAAGGATTGCGAGCCGCCGGATACTTGCATCACCGCGAGCGTCTTGCCTTGCGTCGGCCTCACTGCGCCGAGCGAAAGCGGAATCCAGTCGATTTGCGTTTTCATAATCCCGCTCATTGCGCCATGCCGTTCCGGACTGCACCAAATCTGGCCTTCTGACCATTCGGAAAGCGAACGCAATTCTGCGATCTTTGGATGATCAATCGGCGCATCGCCGGGAAGCGGAAGGCCGGACGGATTGAATATGCGCGTTTCTGCGCCGGACGCATTGAGTAAACGCGCGGCTTCCTCCGTCAGGAAGCGGCTGTAGGAACGTTCCCGTACCGAACCGTAGAGCAATAAAATGCGTGGAGGATGAGCGGGCGTCGGCGCGTACAGCGCATCTAGATCGGGACAAGCAAAGGAAGCGGGATCGACGTTTGGAAGGTCGTCGAGATCAGCCAACGCGCGAACTCGCGCAATGGCTGCCTGCGAAGCATTACGCTCGTACCAGGGCCGCGAGCGATTGACGATTGCGACAATTGACAGCATCACCGGTACTTCGATCAATACGCTGACGACAGTTGCGAGCGCCGCGCCGGAGTTGAATCCGAACAGGCTGATGGCGACCGCGACCGCGAGCTCGAAGAATTGCTCGCGCCGATCAGAGCCGAAGGACCGGCGATGCCGTCCGCCGCGATATCTCGCGGATCGACAGCTTATCCCGAAGAGCCCAGCGTCGAATGACGCCCAATAACGCCATGTCTATCACTCCCAAGACCCCCCACTGAAGCAGCAGGGAAGAGGTTCAAACATGGGTCAAATCTCAGTTGAAATTTCTGGCTATCCCGGGTCAGTTGCCAGCGGGAAACAACAGCCTTAACCATTCCGCGATTTGCGAAGCGGTTGGGTCAGAACATTGTACTAGAAATGCGACAAGGGCTTCCTCGCGTTCATCATTTTCATTTTTGGGGGTCATTAGGCTGCTCCTTTCGCGGGGATCCTCGCCTAACGGTTGTTCCTGCGTTCTGTGCCTGCTCCTGCGAGTTGGTTCCGATATCCAAGCCGTCAAGGCTGATGCAACGGTGTTTTTTCCAGGCGTTCGACTCGAATTTCGTGACCCTCTTTTGGGGTGAGCGTGACTCTGAGAACCCCTTTTTGACGCTCATTTGGGGTGCGCTTCAACCATGTAGCTCACCTCAAAAGGCAAACATGTAATCACCGTAAGTCATTGAAGTTTGGTCAGCCTCCACCCCAATGGATTGTCATCCCCACCCCAAAAAAGTGTCAAATGAGGGGTCTTCCACCCCAAAAAATTGTACCACGGATTCAAGACGCGTTCTCTTGAATGCCTGCACCGCGTGGATCGGCGTTGGCGACTATTTGCCACGCTGGCGGATAATCAGTCAGGCTAAGATTCGGAGACCGGCTCGGGTCCTTTAACGCCGACTTGCGAAAAGACGCCTGACGCCGTGAACTTGCGGTACTGTCTTTCCGCCGTTTCCCGCTCAGAATCGCCAGAGGAAGTCGCCCTTGACGGCATTGTCCTGGACGTTTGAGCCGAGCTGGCCAAAATAAGAAACGCCGATCTTGGTGTTGCGGGTGAGTGCGAGATCGAGCCCGGTATCGATCACGGCCGTGTTCTGAGCGAGCGGCACGCCTGCCGTCGAAAAGCCCGTACCGGTCGAAAGGAAGCTGAGCGTCTCCACCGGCGTGACATCTCCGAAGGCGTGTTGCCAATAAGCCGACGCGTGCGGCGTGAGAACCTGTCCGCTTTCCAGCGCGATATTGGTCGCCAAGCGTAAACCGAGCGACGAATAACCCACATCTTCGTTGATGCTTGCCCCGCTCAGCGCCGCCGTTTGGCCGGCCTCGGTAAATCCCGCAGTTCCGAGATGTACATAGGCGGCGCCCGCGAAAGGCTCGATGGCAATGTTGCCAAGCGACCGGGCATAGCCCACCTCCCCGAACACCTGCGTGGTTCCCGCATTATAGTTTGTGTTGGTCGCCTCGGAGAAGCCAGGGAACAGAACCATGCGGTTGGTGCTGATATCGCTCCAGGAGAAGGCGGCGCCCGAGCGAAAATTCCAAGCGTCGTAATTGCCGGCGGCGTAAGCGGCGAAATGCGCCGTATTGATATCGGCCCCGCTGGCGCGCGCCGCGATGCTGAGGCTGGAATTGGTGTAGCCCGCGGCCAGGCCCGCCAGCCAATTATCGCCGAAGCGGCGATCGACGCCGGTGAAGTAGCCGGCCAGATTTCGCTCGACGCCCGCGGCGTTGCCATCGCCGTCAAACTGGCCCCAGGCGCCCGTGCCTACGGACCACCAGGTCAGATCAGGCGCGCGCGAAGACCGGATCGGGAACGGAACGTTGCCAACGCTCGCCGGCGCGGTATCCGCGTAAGCCAAGGCCGGCCCGCCAAGGCCAAGCGCCGCCGTCGCATCCGAAGCGCCTGCAAACGAGGCCTGCCGCAACCGCCCCAGGATCGCCTCGCGAAAGTACACGCTGTCCGTAATCAGGCTCGACGCCGTGCTGGCGTAGATTTCGCCCGAGAGTGCATCAAAGGCCTGTCGCGCCCCCGCCGGGTTCTGGCCGCCCACTGCCGTGACAAGCGCGTCGCCTGTTGGCGCCGCATCGAGGGCGCCGGCCACGCCGCGCTGGTTGCGCGTCTCGGCCATGTCGGAAAAGAAGACGCCATTGCGGGTCAGCGTCAGAAAGACGTCATCGGGATCATAACTCAGCGTCGGCGTCAGAAAGGCGAGATCGCTGGTGGCGTCCGTGAAAGTACCGTCCACGCCGGCCGCCGATGTCAGGATCGTATAGGTCTGCGCCGTGTAATTGCCGGATTGCGCGAGCACCTGCACGTGGCCGCCGCCGAGCGTCGTCACCCCCGATGCCGAGATCTTATCGGCGGCGCCCGCCGCGTTCGCCTCAACCTGATAGATCGACCCCGATGCAAAAGCGACATTGCCGGCGATGTTCAACGTGCCGATTGAATTTCCGGGGGCAACGACACCGCCGCTCGCGACCGCGAGGCCGCCAAGCGTGCCATTTCCTTTTAAAATTGCGCCGGAATCGACCGTTGCGATCGACGCCAGCGTTCCATTGACATCAAGAGTACCTGCCGCGACCGTTGTTGGTCCCACATAGCTGCTCGTGCCCGTCAAGGTCAGCGTGCCATCCCCGCTTTTTACCAATCCGCCGGTGCCGTCGATTGTCCCGGAAAAGTCCGTCGAAGCCCCGTCGCCGCCCGCCGTCAGAGTCGCGGCGCCGAGCGCGACGCTTCCGCTGCCGGCCAGCGAGCCGATCGTGTTGTCGAAACCACCCAGATTGAGCGTCGTGCCGCTCGCAAGAGTGAAGGCACTGATCGCCGACAGGACATTCGTCGCGCCCGCCTGCAAGGTGCCGGCATTGACGAGCGTTGCGCCGGAATAATTGCTCGCGCCAGACAGCGTGAGGGCGCCAGCGCCTGTTTTCGTCAAGCCGCCGGCGCCGCCGATCGCGCCGCTCAAGGTCGCATTGTTGGCGTTCGTGTCAATGATGCCGCCGCCGGTGTTCAAAGTGATAGACCGGGCGCTGGAAAAGCCGTTCGCATATTGCAGCGTGCCGCCATCGAAGATGAGTTGACCGGTCGCGGCGCCGAGATTGGCGTCGGCGCCAACCTGGATAATGCCCGCGTTGAGGTCGGTTCCGCCCGCATAGCTGTTGGTGCCAGTGAGAACCAAGGTCCCGGCGCCCACTTTGGCGAGACCGCCATTGCCTGAAAGAATACCGCTAAAGGTTGCGCCCAATCCATTGGTGTCGATCGTCGAGACGCCGCTCGTCAGCGTTGCGTTGACACTGGTCACCAGCGCCGATCCAATCACCTGAATCGTCCCCCCGCCGAGATTGAAACTCCCGGTGCCAACGATGCCGTTCGCGCCGCCCGCCTGCAGGACGCCGCCGTTCAGATTATATGTTGCGGTTCCGACGCCACCCACCGTCAACCGACCGCCGGCGATTGTCAGCACGCCGCCTGTTTGGTTCACAGTGCCGACCGAGCCAGCCAGCGCAGCGATCGTCAGGCCGTCATCAAGAGTCGCTGTGCCTCCGCTGAGATTATAGGTGCCGTTCCCGGACATGCCGATATAGATCGGCGCGTTTGCGGTCAGGTTACCGCCGCTCTGATTGAAAATCCCGATCCCGCCCGTGTCCATGCCGAAAGCAGCGCCGTCGCCGCCAATGCTCAGTCTTCCGGCCAAAAGATTGTATGTACCGATGCCGCCGAGATCGGCCCGATTCTCCACGTTGCTACCAAATTGGGCGATGTTGATGACGTTTAAAATAACCGTCGAGTTGACGCCATTCTGGGTGATCGTTCCAACGCCCGTATCGTCGCCGACATACAGCTGTCCGGCGAACCCGACGGACTCGGATTCGAAATCGATGGTCGCGTCGCCCGAGATATTTACGACACCAACGCCGCCGGCACTGGCACCGATATAGACGGTCGCGCCCGCATCTAGCAGCACAGCGTTGTTGGTCAGGTTATAGGTTCCGTTGCCATTCGCGACACCGATGTTCAGCGCGCCCGCCGATACCGAGACGGTGCCGCCCGATTGATTGAACGTCCCGCTCGCCGCGGTGGACCCAAAAGGAAAGCCAATGGAGATGCTGCCAATAACACCGAGGGCAGCATTTGAATCGTTGATCGTCACGGATCCACTCGTCATATTGACGATGCCATCGCCGCCATCGAGGCCGATATTGAACTGAGTCCCGACATCGGTAATGTTGAAAATCAGCGACGCGCCGTTGATGTTCAGAGTGCCGGTTTGCCCCTCTCCCATATTCAGCAAACCAGGATTGCCTGGCTGGCCGAAGGAGACGGTTGTTTTTGCTCCGAGCGTTACGGTTTCGTCGCCCGCAGTGGTGCCGATGCCCAGTGTGCTCAATTCAAGATTGATCGACGTGGCGGCACCTGGGAGCGTCAGAGATGTTCCCGGATCAATAGGTCCAGCCATCGATGCATCGATCGTGTCTGCGTGGCCCGTCTCGGTTGCCGTTGCAACGGCGGCATCAAATTGCGTCTGATTCTTGACGATTATAGTCGCGGCGCGCGATGGCGCGACAACGAGAGTCAAAACAGCCGTTGCCGACAACAGAAGGACTTCCATCACCAAAAGCCCGTTGCGCTTGGGGGCTGTCAACGCCGACATAATGCCAGCAGGCAGCGTGCCGTCGTCGTCGAGGGTCCGGGGGCCAACCTTGGAATGTACGTGCTTCGCCGGTCGCGGGCAGATGGCAGACGCCCCCACGCGGACAGGCAACTGCACAAGCTTGACCGTTGAGTCATGGCTGGATCCCCCTTCGGTGTCCGCCGCCTCTAGCTATGCCGTTCATGAAAGTGAAAATGGAATTGGGATGAAACGCCTTCAGGGCGTCCGGCAATCAATTGAAGAATTCGAAAGTGCGCGGTCTATTCGCAAAAGTTGAGGCGATGCCCGGAAGCTCAGCCGTTCCGAATGACCGACCAAGTTACGATGCGCCGAGACTCTCTGATCAAATCATTTCCCGGAAGTTACGATACGCCGCTCTCAATTCCAGACATCCGCACAATGTCGTGAAAGTGAATCCAACATACGGCGACACGTGGCGCATTGTCGTCTACCCTACAATGAACCACGTCGATTTACACAAACACGAAATGAATAATCGTGCGCGCTACATTTCAGAAAAATCCAATTGGCCTTTGTCACGCTCACGCTTTTCACTTGTGACGCTCATGCTTGTAAGCGCGAGCGTTGCTTCGGTCTTTCGAGTCGAACGTCGAAGAACTTCCAGAGATGCGCCGAATGAGCGATTAAGCAGGATAATGATCCGATCGCCTTGGATCGGGAATCAGTCTGGAATCAGGCATGACGAAAATCTATATCGTTCGCGGAAATGGCCACGTGGCCGGGCAACTCCAGTTCATAGGCAACTCTCAGATACTGAGCCTTTGCCATCTCAAAATTCGATTTCCGCCGGAGCGCGTCAGGGTGCTGGTCGAAGAGATGGCTCATAACCTTGTATGATTCCCATGCCCCGATCATATTTTGGAGCGCGCGTTTCCACTGCGCATATTGCGGACGATCTTCAACGGTCATCTTAATACTCCCTGATGTTGACAACCTCTCAAAAAAGAAGCCGCTCCTGTAGCGGCTCCAAAGTTTGTCGACGCCGCGGAGGAAGATATTCGCGGGGGTCGGCATGGTCGGCGCAATAGCGCAGTGCTAGGTCCGCAGAACACAGGTACGAATATCTCGCCAAGCGACCGGCGAGTTCTGAGCAAAATTGAACAGTTTCCTCAAATATTCTGCGCCGTGGTTAACTGGTATTAACGCACTAATATCGGTTAGCTCGGTCATCCGGCCGCTTCAGTGATTGAGCAATTGGAACTTTCGTTGTGGTTGCAAGGGAACGCTCTTGCGAAACACAGGACGGGCGCGCCGGAAGTCCGGCAGGCTACAAGTTCCAACCAATCGGGGCGCCGGTGCAACGCCGCCGGGGCCAGGCACTAGGGGCTACGGGTCTCGGCTCATCTCGAAAACTGCGGCTTGTCTGAACGTTAGTTTGGATCTCGGTGGCCGCCCCTGCGGTCAGGGCGCGAGGGCGTGAGCTATAAGCCATCGTTCGATGGCCGCGCTCCGCAACTCACGACAATCCTCCCAGAAGGATTCGTTATCGATGCTGATAGAGATCGGATCCCCGGACTCCGGCATATGAAGCTCGACTGCTTTCCACGTGCGATCGAAATAGGAGTTTCGGTCCGCGGGTAAACTAATTCTAAGGCCATAACCGGCACCCGTCGAATGATGCCGACCGTTGTTTCATGCGACGACCAAAAATGAACGCATTTGCTCCGTTTGCCCCTCAGTTCTGCGAGCCTGCCTGCGTGCGATCGCGGGGCGCCGATACGAGGACGCCATAAAATCGCGCGGTGTTGTCGCCCAACCAGGCAGCCGTAACGTCCAAGCTACGTCGATAGAAGGCTCGGATGAAATTCAGCATTGTACGCCCTATCGATCGGAGAAATTCCAACTCTGAAGCGAGCCTAATGAGGCGGAAACGCGACGATGCCCCCGCTAGCACGATCTTCTTCGGGATGAGAGTGGCTTTCAGCATCGTCCCTTTCCCAAGCAGACCTTCTGCGGAGCCGGCATGACACGCAATAGTGTGAGCCCGGTGGGTTCTTTATCATGACCTCCGCTGCCTTGGCGTACTTTGCCCAGACGGTGCTGAGAATCTGAGCACAATTGAACGTTCCATCTTGCCTCCCAGCGTTTTATTCGTTCGATAGGCTCGCGCGCCACATGGTCAATTTAAGTGAGCAACCGACGCGTATTTCGCAAAGTGTTCAATTCAGAACAGTTTTTACGCAGCTGGCACCGGAACGTAAGAAGCCGCGAACGAGGGGAAAGTCCTGTGCCCGGCGCAGGGGCTGAGTTGCGGTCTCTCGATTCCTCCCTCCCATGTCCGTCGAGAGCAAAGAGGTCGCCAATTAAGGCGGCCTCTTTCATTTATCGGCCGGAGCGAGCGCCATGTCAGATGAAAACAGCCATCCTACATTCTATTCGTTCGGCACGGATGATCGTCCAAGGTGCCCGCAATGTGGGAAACATATGCACCTTACAGGACGTGCGCCGAAGTTCATGCTCGGCGGCGCCTACGAATGTAAGACGTTCACTTGCATACTGTCCGCATTTCAGCAAATCGTGGCGGTAGCGACATCGCGCTGGATGCAGGTTGCAGCGTTTCCCGTGCAGACTTGCCAGGTTAAGCCTGAATGACCTGCTCGCCATGCGAAGAAAGCGTCCGGCCGAACCAATGCCGCCCGTCTTTAACATGCCTGCCTCTATCAATCCGCGGCGAATTATTTACGCTGGAAACAAAAAATCCGTGACGCGCGGCATCGGTGTTGAAGCCTGTCTTTTCCCGATTTCGAGAAGGCACGCTCAAAGGTAAGATAGAGACTAAAGCGAGCATCACGACCCGTGGGTCAAATGTATCTCCAGCCAAAACCTTCGCTCCTGCGGAAGACTCTGCCGGCGGATGTTCCAGGGAAGTGTCCCGTAAACAGCGTCGAGCCGCGGTCCGCAGCATAATTCAGAAGCCAAAGCCGGGATTTTTGGGCGAGCGGGAGGTCCGCGCAAAAGGCTGAGCCCAAATGCGGCTTATAGACCTGAATCGCATTGTGCATAACGTCGCCGGCGAAAAGCGCTTCCTCCGCGCCGGATTTCAACGAGATTGACATATGGCCAATGCTGTGGCCAGGGGTCGGATGAAAAGTGAAGACGTCTCTATATTTTCCGCCTTCGGCCCTGATCGTTTCAGCTTGCCCTGATTTAATTAAAGGCAAAATGCTATCTTCGAAGACCATCCGTCTGCTTGCGCCCTCAGGAGTCGAAAAGAAGTCGTGCTCGACCTTTGGAAAAACGTATTTGGCGTTCGGAAACGTGGGCACCCAACGTCCATCCATGAGTTGCGTATTCCAGCCAACGTGATCGACATGAAGATGCGTCAGCAGAACATAATCCACGTTCTCAGGCGCGACACCAGCCGACCTGAGCCGTTCGAGGAAGGGCGTCTGCAATTGATGCAAATGTTTGCCGAACGGGCGGTCTTTCCCATTGCCGATGCCGGTGTCGACAAGAATCCGCTGCCCGTCGAAATCGATAAGCCATGAATGGACGCTCAAATGAACGTTTTCCCGGTTTTCGCTCGGGTCACCCAGCACTAGAGAGCGTTGATAATCGTCGAGCGCCTCGTCTTTCCATTCTGGATAAAGGGATGACGGTTTTAGCCCCTTGAGCGTAGTCTCGGTGAAGCGCGTAACAATTGCATCGCCGATCTTGTAACTTGTGCCGATCGTCATGGGCGTGATGATTCCAGAGTCTGGCGTGCCTGATCCGATCCTCGTTCGGCGATCAGACTTTGATCTTCACTGAGAAGTGACGGGCCTTGTAATGCCCGACGACGTGGTTCGCCCAATGTGATCGCTATTCGGTCAAGAGACGAGCGCGATATTGCCGGCGGTTCGATAAACCCGCAAGGCGAAAACACTTGAAACGCGCCGATGCCTCACGGCGATAAATTGTTGTCTTACAAAAAGACAATTTGGCACGAGTGATGCTTCTCGAAATCTGCGTGATCCCTCCCTTGTAGGTTGTCGCTGATCCGCAATCGCAAGAAAGCAGGAGCTGCTCGTGCCCGCATCATCAACCGCCATCCAAAGTGACGAGAATGCTTCCGTCGCTGATTTGAGAAGGGTGCAAGACGCCCAAAAGACGGGCGTCTCACCCTGGCGCTGGGTCGTCGCCGGTGTATTGCTTTTAGCCATCGTCACGGGCTTCTTTGACCGAATCAGTGTTGCCGTCCTTTTCACCGATAAAAGCTTCAATGCGACGCTGGGCACGGCGTTCAAACCGGCCGTTCTCGGGCTCCTAATGTCCGCGTTTCTCCTCGCCTACGCCCTTTCGGCGATTTTTCTCAGCTTTATCGGCGACCTGCTGGGGCCTCGCCGTTCCCTGGGCGCTGCCGCAGTGTTCTGGGGCGTCATCATGATGATGATGGGTGCCTGCAGCTCATACGGCGTTATGTTGTTCTATCGCATTGTGCTGGGGCTGAGTGAGGGGCCACAATTCTCCTTCGTTTCGAAGACGGTCCAGCGTTGGTTCCCTGCCCACGAGCGGAGCAGGGCCACAGCAATCTGGATGGTCGGGAGTCCGCTCGGCTCGGCGATCGGCTTCCCCTTAACGATTTGGCTTGTGACGAACTTTGGCTGGCGCGCTTCGTTCTATGTCTTTGGCCTAATCAATATCTTCCTGATCGCGCCCCTGATTTTTGGCGCTCTTCGTGACAGGGCTCCGGAGGGACGGGATGCGCCCGATGCAGGAACGTCAAGGATACAATTTGCTGATGTCCGGGCGCTGCTCGTGGACTCCAAAGTTTGGATGATTTCGATTTATTGCATGGGGCTCATGACGTACATCTGGGGGCTAAACAGTTGGCTGCCGACGTATCTTGAGCGCTCGCGCCATATTAACCTTCATCAGATGGGCATCTATTCCTCCCTGCCGTTCATATTGATGTTTTTTGGGGAATTGGTGTCGGGCGTCGTCTCCGATCGGACAGGCAAACGTGCCCTCATCAGCGTCTTGGGGCTATTCTTTGCGGGTGTCTTGTTGTTTGTCGCAACCCAAGTACATCAGCCTCAACTTGCAGCAATTATCATTGCCCTCAGCGCCGCCTCGTCGGGTTTCGGGATACCGTCAGAAATTTCCCTCGCCATGAGGATTTTGCCCCCGTCAGCGACCTCCACCGGCATAGGCATAATCAACGGAATCGGTAACCTCGTCGGAGCTTTTGCGCCGGCTGTAATCGGCTGGATAGCGGGCGCCACCGGCAGCCTCCAAAGCGGCCTTCTCGTTGTGGTCGTCATGAGTATGATCGGGTCGCTCGCGCTTATCCCAATGGTGCGCTCTCATTAAAAACTTATCCGCCGGAGATGTCAGTGAGCGATAGTGATGCTTTCCAGGTGGCGAGCGCGATCGTCTACCGCTCGTCGCGACGTCCCGACGGATTGTCGAGCGATTTTGATGAGAAACTCGGGACTTCGCTGGTTTTCTATACCCTGCGGGCATTGGACGGAGGTGAGATCGCGGCCGCGTTGTGGCAACCACTCGATAAGCCGGTGTCGGAGACGATACTCATAATAATGATTCACGGAAGCGGTGGTAGTTTTCGGCGGCCACCCGAGAGCGCCCTTGGCGGGGCGCTCGCCGAACTCGGTTATGCGTCGCTCGCTATCGACACACGCCAGCACGACGGGAATATCAATACTGATAATTTCTTCGACACAGTTCGCGATATCCAAGCTGCGGTCTATACCGCGCGTGCACTCGGATATCGCTCAATCGTGCTCCAAGGGCACAGTCTTGGAAATATCCAGGTTCAATATTATGCGGCCTCGAATTGGGACTCGGACATCAAGGGAGTCATTCTCCTCGCCGCCTTCGGGAATCTTCCCTGGAAAACCAGAACAATTTTGGTGCAGGATGAGACCCGCTTTCGAGCTCTAATTGATGCGGCAATCGCCGCCAAGCGTGATGGGGATATCTCAACGCCATTGCCAGTGGCGATGCGTTATTTTTCGGGCCAGGATTCATCTGTCACCGCGCGCCATTTTCTGACGTATCGATGGGACAAGAGCAGCGTTGCTGACGGGACATACTGGATCAAGCGGGTTCCTTATCCCATCTTGCTCGTGCGCGACTCGGCCGATGCCCTTATCTTACCGTTTGAGCCACAAATGCTTCTCGATGCGGCGAATGCTGAAGGCTCGCTCGTCGCGAGCATCGAACTGGCGACCCTGCCGAATAAGTCCAAAACTTCGTTGGAGGCCCACTATTTTGCACACACGATTCCCGCGCTAGCTAATACAATCGCAAATTGGATTGCGGGGGCTTTGGCAACCTGACGCAGCTGGCAAATTACCCACGAAGCCGCGGCATTACCTCGCTGGCAAACATTTCCATGTTTCGCTTGGCGAGTTCGTCGGACATGATCCCGAATTGTAACATCGAAACCAGGTTATTAAATCCGGTCAGATCCCGCATTTTCTCGATCTGATCCAACACAGTCTTCGGGCGACCTATCAGAGCTGTACCCGATTCAATGAGAGCATCGACACTCTGATGCTTGGGTCGAGTGCCAAGTGCCGCGCGCGCCTTCATCAGCCGCTTGGCCGATTCGATAGAGGTATAACCCGGCGGTAGCAGCATCTCCCATGGATTATTCAGGTATTCGTTGAATAGAGACTCGATCGGCGCCTTGGCTTCTTCTCGCGCCCGCGCATCTGTGTCCGCGACATAGATCGGAACGGCCCAGCCAAGCTGATCTCCGCTGGCCTCATAACCAAATGCCTGCGCCCTCTCGCGATAAGTATTAAGATAGCGCGCTACCAACTCTTGCGCGCAGAAAGTGACAAGGAACGGGTACTTGCGAGACGGATCGGCGGCCCAATCAATTGTTTCGGCAGACCCCTGCGAGGGTATCCAAATCGGCGGGTGCGGCTGTTGATAGGGACGTGGCCACAAGTTCACATAGCGATAATTATAGTTCTCGCTTTCGAATTCAAATGGACCCGGACGCGTCCACGCTTGAACGATCAGGTCGTGTGCTTCGTGAAAGCGTTCATGGGAAAAGGCCGGGTTTAATCCTGTTACATGGTATTCGGTGCCAATCCCTCGCACAAAGCCAGCGATCACGCGGCCCCTCGACAAATTGTCGAGCATTGCAAATTCTTCGGCGATGGCGAGCGGATTGTTGACCAGAGGCAACGCGCGCCCAAGCACTGCGACCATCACACGTTTAGTACGTTGAATGAGGGCGCTGGCGATGATGTTCGGCGCCGGCATGAGGCCGTAGGCGGTCTGATGGTGCTCGTTCACCGCAATGGCATCGAAGCCCAGATCTTCAGCCGATACAAGATGATCAATATATGACGTGTATTCGTCAGCGCCCTTTTCGGGGTCATAAAGTTCGTTGGGAAGCACGACCCATGCAGAACGATATTTGCGTCGCTCGGTCATGTCCAGAGGGCGATATGGCATCAAAGTAAAACAGACAAAGCGCATGCTCTCATTTCCTTCCGGCAAAGGCGATGATGCGCGAGGCGGTATCAGCCGCCTTTTCGATATGGGGTAGGTGACCACATGCGCTGATCAATTCGACGCGGCTATCAGAGATATTTTCGGTCCACGCGGAGGCGTAGGCATTTGGAAAAATCTTGTCGCTATCTCCCCATAGAATTAGCGTCGGTATGCGGATGCGATGCAGCCAACGCGTAAGCGCGGGATTTACCCAACGGGGCTCCCAGCCCAATCGCGCGGACATGAACCGATTGTTCAAGATAAGATCGGCTTCTTCCTCGGTCGGTGTGTGGGCTAAAATACGCTCAGCGAAGCTCTGATCATGGAAAAGATTCCGAACGGACTCCTCCGGGCCCCAAATGAAATTATCGCCGGAGGGTACACCCTTTAATCGCACGCCGGCTGGCGCGATCAGAGTCAAAGAGGCGAGTCGGTGGCAGTTGCGAATTGCCATCTCGGCCGCGATCCAGCCGCCCAGGGAATGTCCCACCAAATGGACCCCGCGAAGATCGAGCTCGTCCATAACGTCGAGGTAATACATCGCCATATCATCGATACCGCGAATCCACTTTGGCGCCACTGAGGGGCCGAACCCCGGGTGTTCAGGCACGCGAAGCGCAAACTTTTCAGCGAGTGCGGCGAAGAACGGGCCCCACGTCGGGAGACCGGCCGAACCATGTAAAAACAGCATAAGCTCGCCGCTGCCTGCGCGGAGAGAACGTGCGTGCTGATCACGGATGCGATGCTGCTCCATGGTGGGCATACTAAAATCCTCTCTGTGGCACTTGGAGGATGGATAACCATCAACATCGCCCGGACCTGAGCGCGGCATTCTACCCTCCTCATGCTTATGAGGAAGGGCAGGCGTAGGTCACGTTTGAACATTTCAGTTATGTCGTGGGAAGGCTCAAAGTTCGCGCGCCAATGTGCATGCTTGGCTTTATGGTGCGAAGCGTTTCATTTCGTTCATTAGGATGTCCACGCAAGCCCTTCGGCTAATCCTCCACTGAAATTCTGCTGGGACCACGCCGCCGGCAGCCGGTCGGTCAGGAGTTCTTCTATGTCAAGATCGAATCTGGTCGTTAAGGTTGCAGCGGTTCAAGCCAATCCCGTGTTTCTTAATCGGACCGCGACCACCGAAAAGGCATGCAGACTGATAGGTGAAGCCGGCGGGAACGGTGCTGAGTTCATCGTTTTCCCCGAGGGATTCATCCCAGCCCATCCGAACTGGTTCCATCATCACGCAGCGACTGGACCTATCGCGACCCAATTCTCCGTTGAGCTCTTCGAGAATGCGGTCGAGATTCCGGGCACCGAAATTGATGCTCTTTGTGACGCCGCGCGAGACGCCGGTGCGTACGTGGTTATGGGAGTCTGCGAAAGGCTGGTAGGCACACTCGGGACGATGTTTAACTCTCAAGTGTTTATCGGCCCGGACGGGTCGCTCTTGGGCAAGCACCAGAAATTCATGCCTACGGTCGGCGAGCGGATTGTCCACACCGGGGGCCATGGGGATACATTTGGTACATTCCCGACACGCTTCGGGAACGCCAGCGCGTTGGTATGTGGCGAGAACACCAATCCGTTGGCAATCTTTGGGTTGACAGCCGAAAATACGCGCATCCACGGAATGAGCTGGCCAGCCTATTTCGCGCTCACGGCGGGGCCTATGCGCAATTATGTTCTGACTAATTCACAGGCCTTCGCGATGATGAGCGGCGCTTTTGTGGTGTCGGCCTGCTCGATCGTCGATGAGGCGTTGATAGAGCTCCAGCAAGTCTGCGCCGCAGATGCCGATGTTCTCCGCAGTCCTCATTTTTCTGGCGGAAGTGTGATTGTCGCTCCCAACGGAAAAATGCTCGCCGGTCCGATAGGCGACAAGGAAGACATTCTTTATGGCGAATGTGATTTCGGCATTATAGTCCGCACAAAGCTTCGTCAGGATTTCTCCGGCCATTACAACCGCCCCGACATATTTCAGCTTCACGTAAATCGATCCCCTCCTCGTGCTCGTACCGATTTGCGCGACCCTTCGAAATTAATATCTGGCGAGAGCAACCTGCCACGCCCATTCGCCAGCAGCACAGAGTCCCCCGATCTGAGAGAGTGTGTGACAGATCGCAATTGATGCTGTTGTATAGCCGCCAGCAGCGTCTGTTATGTCGATTTGGCCACTCAAAGCCGCCGTTCCGCTTTCGTGAAGATCCCATGAGGTGGTGACCGACGAAAGCTCTGTCAGAGTGGAGTCGCCCACAAACCCTGGAGGTCATCATGCAAGTTACTGCCGATCATGCCGAAGCTCATATCGCTATCCGAACTGATCTTGGCGCGATCTTCGTCTCCCTGGAGCTCTCACGTTCAAAGTGGCTGGTCACATCTATATCGCCGGGTACCGGCGAGAAGATGTCGAAGTTCAACGTTGACGCCGGCGACATCCCAGCCTTGCTGGCGCGATTTGGGGATCTCCAGCGTAAGGCCGAAGCTCGCACCCGACAGGGCTTCCGCATCATATCGATCCAGGAGGCTGGCCTGGATGGTTTCCGGATACACCGGATTCTCGAGCGCGAAGGCGTTGAGAGCTATATCGTCGACCCTGCATCCATTGCGACGTCGCGCCGGCGGCGGCGGGCAAAGACCGACAGGATTGATGGCGAGGCACTCGTTCGGGCCTTGCTAGCCTATAAGCGCGGTGAGCCGCGAGTTTGCGCCATGCTTCGGGTGCCTACTCCGGAGGACGAAGATCGCCGCCGCGCGGTGCGGGAGCGCAAAGCGCTGCTCAACGAGAGAATAAGGCATGTCAATCGGATTAAGGGTTTACTCTTCAACCAAGGGATATCCAGATACGAGCCCTTGAACCGAGATCGGCGTGAGCGCCTCGAGACGCTCGTGACCGGAGATGGGCGCCGATTGCCGACGGCGCTGAAATCGCAGATCAGCCGTGAACTCGACCGTCTCGAGCTGCTGATCAAGCAAATCGGAGAGGTCGAAGAGACACGCAACGCCATGCTGGCTACGGCCGAAAAATCAGCGTCGGAACCGGCGCTGTTACTCAAGCTCAAGGGCATTGGTCCCGAGTTTGCCGCGGTCCTTTGGTCCGAAGGTCTATCAAGGCACTTCGACAACCGAAGGCAGGTGGCTGCTTACGCAGGTCTTGCGCCGACGCCGTGGCAAAGTGGTCAAATCAGCCACGAACAGGGTGTATCCAAGTCGGGCAATCCTAGGCTGCGCGCGACGCTTGTTCAGCTCGCATGGCTATGGGTACGTCATCAGCCAACTTCCGCGCTCACCGCATGGTTCAAGGCGCGAGTGGCGCAAAATGGCGGTCGTCAGAAGAAATCCGCGATCGTCGCGCTTGCGCGCAAACTTCTCGTGGCACTCTGGAAGTACGTCAACGCCGGAATCGTCATCGAAGGTGCCGTTGCGAGACCCTGACAAAAGCCACGCCGCACTCTTTCAGAAATCTGTCAGGACTGGTTAACCCTGGCAGACCCTCGGTAGACGAGCCGACGAAACTCATGGCTTGAAATGCCGCCGTTGAAGAATGGCTTCGTCTTCTCGAGTCCGGATCCGCCGCAAGCGGGATTATGGTTCAGGTGCGATGGCCCTGACCGAATATAAGGTGGACAGGGTTCGCTCGCGAGCCGCGTCATGCAATGGACTCGACCGTTTGATCTATGACGACATCGTGGAAGGAATTGCCTTGACGATCCTCATATAAGAGTTTCGCATGCCGACAGGCGTACGAAAGTCCCCGAAGAACGAACCCGCGGTGTGCAGAGCGTAATCTATGGAGATTTGGGATCTATGCGCGTGCCAGCGTTTTGCCGGGCGGCGAGTCTGAAGCACGTTGGCTCGATCTGAGACCTCGTAGCGACTGGAGCAATAGGCTGCAGGCGAGCATTTCTGGCGAGAGTATTGTCGCTGATCGCGTTGTTAGGAACAATGGGCACGCAGGAAGTCTGTGGCCGCAACGATGGCGCCGCGGCGTGGCATAGGATCAGGCCGTGCCGGGTCACGACGGTGCCGTCCCGGTTGCTGTGAACGCTTGCGGCGGCGCACGCGGTTGGCTCCAGCGCCCGAATGTCTCGATGATGCGCATGTGGCCACCGCAGCAGGGACATGGCGGGAGCGGATCGGGCAAATCCGCCGATTTGGGAGCTTCTTCTGGAGGTGCAGCGGCCAGGAGTTCGCGGATGTGAGCTATGCTGGCCATGCGTGTGCCGCTGGCAAACAGGCCATAATGGCGAATGCGATGAAAGCCGCGTGGCAGCACATGCAGCAGGAAGCGGCGCATGAACTCGTGTGGATGGAGCGTCATGACCTGCTGGCGCTCGGACCCGCGGCGGCGGTAATCCTGATACCGGAACGTGACGCCATCCTTGCCGAAGGCGATCAGCCGCCGGTTCGAGATCGCGACCCGATGCGTGTAGCGGGAGAGATAGGCGAGTACCGCCTCGGGCCCGGCAAAGGGGGCCTTGGCATAGACGTGCCACTTCTTGCGTCTAAGTGGCGCGACATGCCGAACGAATGCGCGCCTGTCATCAAGGCTTTTTAACTTGCCGAAGAAGACGAGCCTGCCTGCGGCATGCAGGCTGAGGAGCCGTGTGAGGAACAGTCGGCGGAAGAGCTTCGAAAGGACTCGGACCGGCAAAAGGAATGCAGGGCGTGACCCGATCCAGCGCTCGCCATCTGGCGAGATTCCGCCGCCCGGCACGATCATGTGCACATGTGGATGATGCGTCATTGCTGATCCCCACGTGTGCAACACCGCCGTGATACCGATCCGGGCGCCGAGGTGTTTTGGATCGGCGGCGATCGACATCATCGTCTCCGACGCCGTCTTGAACAGCAGGTCGTAAACGATCGCCTTGTTCTGCCAGGCGATGTCGCCGACCTCGGCGGGCAGTGTGAAGACGACGTGGAAATAGCCGACCGGCAGCAGATCGGCCTCGCGTTCGGCAAGCCATGCGCGCGCCGCCGCGCCCTGGCACTTTGGGCAATGCCGGTTGCGGCAACTATTATAGGCAATACGAAGATGACCGCAGTCGTCGCAACCCTCGACGTGGCCGCCGAGTGCTGCGGTCCGGCAGGTCTCGATCGCCGACATGACCTTCAATTGCGCGAGGTTCAGATGCCCTGCCTGCGCGGCACGGTAGCTTGCTCCTGCGGCTCGGAAGATATCGGCGACCTCCAGCGCGGAGGTCTGCACGCCGCCTCAGCTGCCGACCTCAGTCTTATCGCTGATGAGGTTTGCGATCTTGTCGAGAGGGCTGATCACGGTCCGCACTGTCCGCGTTGCGACCTTGGTGTAAAGGGCGGTGTTATCGAGCTTCGCGTGACCGAGGAGTACCTGGATCACACGGATATCGAGCCGTCTTCAAGCAGATGCGTTGCGAAGCTGTGGCGCAGCGTATGCGGGCTGACCCGCTTGGTAATCCCGGCGATCCGAGCCGCGTCTTCGACGACCCGGCTCAACTGGCGCGTGGTGATCGGCCTGATGTGGTTTTGGCCGGGGAACAACCATCCGCCGGGCAGCATCCCCCTTTGGCGGCGGCCTTCCTTCCACCACGCCCGCAGCAACGCAAGGAGATCCGGCGAGAGCATCGCATTGCGATACCGGCCGCCTTTGCCGCGCTCGACCCGGATCAGCATGCGTTCGCTGTCGATATCGCCGACTTTGAGCACAGCCACTTCGGCGACTCGAAGGCCTGCGCCATAGGCAACACTCAGTGCGGCGCGGTGCTTAAGGCAGCTGGTGGCTGCCAGGAGTCGGGCAACCTCATCCTGGCTCAATACCATCGGAAGCTTGCGAGGATAGGAAACGCGCAGCAATTTGCGTGATAGATCGGGACGGTCGATCGTTGTGGTGAAGAAGAAACGCAAACCCGAGATATGGCTGTTCATCGCTGGCGCCGGCATTCCGGCTTCCCGCTGCTCGACCTGGAAGCGGCGAATATCTTCAGGCGTCGCGAGATCCGGCGAGCGCCCCAGGAATGCAGCGAAGCGCTCGACCATGCGCAGATAGTCATGCTGCGTCTTCGCCGAGAAACCGCGAACGTTCATATCCTCGATCATCCGCTGGCGCAGACCGGTCGCGGAAGTGACGGGCTTGTTCATAGGTAGCTCCTCTCAAGTTGAAAGAAGCTATCTTGGTCACATCACCTGCCGGCCTTCTCAGAGGCAAGCTCAATGCCCGTCAGTGCCCATCCCCCTAAATCCAAAGCACCTTCCGCGAAGCGATTCGTTCTCTTCGGCCAATTACTGCCATTTGTCTGGTAGGCCGAGTTCCGCCGGAGGAGCGTGTCGACGAAAGCAAATAAGGTCCCGGCCCGGCGCATCTCAGTCGTCTGCAACCTGCAAGCCGCAGCCAGATCCGAAGTCTGCGTCCTGCGGACTCTCGGCCGAAGCCGGCTTTTATTGGGCGTTAAAGCGGTGCAGCGGGATCGCGGTCTCAAACGTCTCGTCTTCGTTCCGCAGAGAAAGACGCCTGATCGGGATGCCATAGAGCTTCGCGAGATTTGTCTCGTTCATTGTCTCTTCGACGGCGCCGTAAACGTGGGCAGCGTCGTTGAGCAAGAGCAGCGCATTGTCGGCGACGCCTAGGGCGTGATCGGGCTGATGTGTCGTGAACAGGACGGCAATATTTTGTTCCGTCGCCAGACGCCGCAAAAGCCTGAGAACGACGCCGGCATTGGCCAGATCGAGCGCCGACGCTGGTTCGTCGAGAACAAGCGTCCGGCAATCCGTCGCCAGCGCCCGCGCGAGAAGGACCAATTGTCGCTGGCCGCCACTCATCTGATCGTAACGCACATAGGCCTGTGACGCCAAACCGACATTGTTCAGGCATTCGAGGGCACGCTTTACGTCGGCCGATCCGGGTGCGCCAAACCGACCGATGTTGCGACTGCGACCGAGTAGAACCATGTCTATCGCGCGATAGGCATGATCTGCCTGCAGCGCCTGCGGGACATAGCCGATGACGCCATGTGCTGAAACATATCCCTCGCGCGGCCGAAGCACGCCGCAGAGGCATCGCAGAAAGGTCGTCTTGCCACTCCCGTTCACGCCGAGAAGCGCGGTGATCGTTCCCGGATGGAACTTCACGGAGATATGCCGTAAGAGCCAGCGTTCCGGCCGATACCAATGGCCGATGTCATGGGCTTCGATCATCTTCCGCCCACTATGGCGTTGCGCAGCAGGTAGGCGAACACCGGCGTACCAACGATCGCTGTAATGATGCCGACAGGAATTTCGGCGGGGGTCAAACTGCGAGCCAGCGTGTCAGCCAAAATCATGAATACCGCGCCCATCACGGCGGCAAAAGGCAACAATTTTCTATGATCCGCGCCCATCACGAAGCGCGCCAGATTCGGGACGATGAGGCCTATCCATCCGATTGTTCCGCTGACCGCGACCTGCGCCGAGACGATAATACAGATCGCAGCGAGCAAGATCAGGCGGTCCTTTGCAGGATTAAGCCCCAGCAGCCGCGCCTCTTCGTCTCCCAGCGACAGAACGTTCACACGCCAGCGCATGCCGATGAGCACCGCGCCGCCGCCGAGACAGAAGACAGCAACCAGGAGTACACGATGCCAATCCGCGGCAGCAAAGCTGCCGAGCAACCAGAAGACAATACCGGGCAATTCGGTGTCGGGATCGGCGACGAATGTCGCGAGTCCGACAATGGCCGAACAAAAGGCACTCACGACCACACCGGCGAGAACAAGAGTAAGCAAAGGCGACTGGCCGTCGCTTCGCTGCAGAGCTAGGACGCTTGCTAAAGCAGTGCCAGCGCCCAGAAAAGCACCTAACTGCACGGCGGGGCCAAAGCCGAAAAAAAGTATGGCCGTCACACCACCGAGTGCGGCGCCGGAGGAAGCACCGATGGTTTGGGGGCCAACCAACGGATTGCGGAATAGCCCCTGCAGGACAGATCCGCACAGTGCCAAGCCCGCGCCGACGAGGCCGGCGATGACGATGCGCGGGAGGCGCACCGTTTCGACGACGATTTGTTCGTCCGGTGTCCAGTCATGCGCGCCGGGATGGATAGGCGACAAGAGAATACTAACAATATGACCGATCGGGACCGTGTAGCGGCCCGCGGTCAATGCAAATAAAGTGATGGTGACGAGCGAGGCGACGAGGAGAAGCCACGCAAAAAAATCCCAGCCGACACGGGACCGCCCCAGCATCGTCGGCCTGACTGGATCGGTCGCCCCGCTGATACTCATGGCGCCGCCAGTCGAATGTAGCCGGCAGATCCTTCGTTCTGTTTGACGAAAAGAATTCGATCTATATCGGCTTCGGTGGCGGCGAGCCCATAAAGCATTTTATACCACGCATGAATGTCCTTGCGCAGATTGATCCTCACTCTGTCCGGGTGCAGGAGCTCGGCCAGCCAAGTCCACGCGAGCGCGGATTCCTCGCTGGGCGGGTCCCATCGATAGGCCCCGAGCGGCATTCGATAAACGCGATGCGTCTCGACGGCCGCAATGCCTTGCCATCGTGGATCGTTGTACAGGTCGTCCGGCATCGCTTTGTCGAAATTGCCAAGGAGGATGACCTGCGGGTTCCAGGCTAAGATTTGTTCCAGTGTCACGGTTCCGTTGACGCCCAGCGACGATGTGGCGACGTCATCGCCGCCAGCGAACTGGATATAGAAGTCGTTATAAGATCCTGAGCCATTGACGCTCAGCGAACCCGAAAAACGGCGCAGATAAAGCACGCGCGGACGCTGATCGCCTGGCAGACCTTTGAGCGCTGCGGCAAGTTCGTTAGCACGCTTGTTCTGCATCTCGACGATCGTCTGGGCGCGTTTGTCCTCGCCCGACACTTTCCCCATCAAAATGATTGCATCGCGAAGATCGCTTTGCCCGCCGTTTCGCATTCCGAAGACAGTGAGACGGGCATTTTCGAGCGGTACGATTACGCCAGTTCCCGGGTTCGTCCATTGGAAGACGGCGTCTGGATGCAACGCCAGGATTGTTTCCACATTGGGCATGAAACTCGCGCCCTGAACGATGTTCGTGGCCGTTTCATTGAGCTTGGGGAAAAACGTCGCAAGCAGCCCCTCCCGTGCCGCGGCTTTGGACGCCGGGTTCATCGCGACGATGTGCCGGTCGGTTCCATCGACCGCAATATACATGGCAGGCCCCGGCATCGGCAGAAAGACCACGCGCTGCGCCGGCGCGTTGAGCACAACGCGATGCCCACGCTGGTCAATGATCTCGGCGCTCCTCGCACGCGCATCGACGAAAAGCAGGAACACGCAAATGGCTAAGCCGAGACTTGAAGCAAGAGCGCAAATGGATTTGGAGCGTGCCAGCGGGATCATGATCATTTGGTTCCCATAACGATGACGCAGGGCTTAGGACAAGTCTTACAATTTGCAAGTCTTACAATATAGAATAGTTATAATTCTAAATAAGCATAGTGCGGCAAAAATACTTGCGGACGCTGAATATATATTCTAGACGAGACCGTTAGCGACAGTTTTTACTTTAGACATCAAATATTTAGAACTTTTATAATCTTGGAATGCGCGCATAACAATTACGAGAGCGCGCCAAAGGGGGCTGCCGTGTTTTCGTCTGGAACGTATCCGAGTCGGAAGAATATTAAGCCATCGGCGCGTAAGCGTTGGATTCTGGCGCTGCTGACAACAGCCAGCGTGATGCCAATCGACGCTGCGCGCAGCCAAGAGGCGGCCGCAGGACCAAGTCCTCAAGCCTTGCCCACGGTCAACGTCACGGCACAGAGCGTCGGATCGAACGCGCATCGCATTGTCGGACCGATCGGCGGCAGTCTGCCGAGGCCGAAAAGTCTCACGCAGGTAACGCAGAACGTTTCGGTCGTTGATCGCCAGCAGATTGAGTTGACCAATTCGAACACGCTGCTCGATGCCTTGGGCCAGGTTCCAGGGGTTGAGATTTCGCGTACCGGTGGCCTCGGTGGCCAAATCTATTTGCGCGGCTTCAGCACGAATAACTGGCGCGTTCCATTGTTTATCGATGGTGACCGGCTGCAGGGGCGCAACACGCTCCAGCTTGCAGATTATATGCCCGACGATATTGAGCAGATCGATGTGATCCGTGGGCCCGCCTCATTGCTTTATGGAAGCGATGCCATGGGCGGCGTTATCAATGTCATCACGCGGAAGCCCACGGCCGACCCGAACGGGCCATTTCGTTTTGTCGGCGGCGGTATTTCGTTCGGATTCGGAACGAACGGGACGGCGCTCAGCAATTATCAATGGGCCGAGGCCGCTGGCCTCGGCTTCAACATCCGTTCGAGCATCGGCGAGCAAAAAGCCTCCTCATATGAGACCGGGGACGGACTCGCGCGAAACAGCGACTATCGCGATTTGGACGGGAACCTCGTGATCGAATATACGCCGGTTGCCGATCAGCACCTGAGCGGAACTTTTCATGACAGCATCGAAACCGACGGACGTGCCGGTGGCGTTGGCGGCGCACCGGGCTATCCTTTTTTGCAGGTACGGCAGAGCCCCAACGATCTGATGGCCGGCCGCGTTGATTATTCCGGCGATTTCAGCCAGGGCCCATTCTCACATGTGGAAGCATCCGGCTACATCGATTATTTTGACACCCACGTCCTGACGGTCAATACAAGTAGCGCAACCAAGATCGTTACGTCGGATAGTCACGTGATTGGCCCGGAAACAATCGGCGGCCGCGTGCTTGGCGTCGTCGTACCGCTGAGCGGACAAGGCTGGGGACAACTGATCACGAAGATCGGCGCTGATACATTCCATGAGTATCGGCCGGGAAGTACGGCGTTCTCCGTGACCGATACCTTGAACGCCTCAGGTCAGGTTACATCAACGAAAATTTCGCCCGAATCGCAGAATGTGCCAAACTCCCAGCAGACCAATGTCGGCGCCTTCGCTCTCGCTGAATGGACTCCTGTGGCGCCGCTGACGATTTCTGCGGGCCAGCGCGTCGACTTTTTTAACACCCAGACAGCGACGAGTCCCTTGGCGTCAGTGGCTTTGCTGCCGGCTTATGAAGCCGACACAAGCAACAATCGCGTCGCTCCGACAGAGAGCATCGGCGCTGTGCTACGGGTCTTGCCCGTGTTCGACCTCGTCGGTGACATTCAAACCTCCTTTCACGAGCCGACGGATACCGAACTCTTCAGTTCGACCGCATCGACGATTCCGAACCCTTTCTTGAAGCCGGAAACGGGATTGACCTATGAGGGAGGGGTAAGATTTCACACGGGCGACGCGACCCTGACTGCCACCGCTTTCCACAGCGTCTATCAGAATCTCATTCTGACGGTTCCCGTGACTTTTGATGGGCTGAGTACCTATACGCAGCAGCAGAATGCAGGCGATGCGCAGATCGACGGAGTTGAGATCGAGGAACGTTGGCAAGCTACCTCGTCGATCAATTTGTTCACCAATATCACGGCATTGCGAGGGACGGTCACGAGCACAGGCGTCCCGCTGCCTTATATCGCACCGCTCAGGGGCCGGTCTGGCATTCAATATGCCCCGCCGGACTCAGGTTATTCGATCGAGGGTGTGATGGACTGGGCTGCCGGCAAGACCAGGATCGATCCGAGTCAGGAAGTGCCGACGGCGGGCTATGCGGTCGCGAACCTCTACGCAACATTACAGCTTGATAAGCTGCTGACGCCAAAACTCGGCGATACCCGGCTCTCTCTCGGTGTCGAGAATATCCTCAACGCTGCTTACGCCGATGCCGCGACCTTCGCGAATGCCTCTTTCGACAAGAGCCTGACCAATCCGCTACAGGAGCCGGGGCGTAACTTCACCATCAAGATCACGCACACGTTCTGATGCTCGGAATTGGTTGAAATTACTGCCGCGGGACGGCACGGATAGAATCCTGTGCAGTCCCTGTTCAATAACTCACGGAATATAATCCTATGTCATCTGCGCCAACAATTACGGTCGCGGGCGAGGAAGAACCGATTTCGATCGGCTTCGACGCCGTGGCCGCCTACCATGGGCAGGCCGCGCTCGCGATGCTCGCAATTACCTTTCAAGGGCTGCGGGCGACCTTGCCAATTTTGTCCCCCGACCGGCCGGCGCAGCGCACGGCTCTTTCCGTTATCAGCGGCCATCCAGGACCGGGCGTGCGGGATGCCTTCGAGTTTGTGACACGCGTCGTAACGCGCGACGCCTATGTAATCGATCGCTCCCTACCGCTCGCTCGCTTCAACCCTACCGCGGACATCTCCTATAGCTTCGTGATTTCGCTGGGCGACCGCAAGGTTCGCGCCGCTTTGAACCCGGGTGTCCTGCCGCCGCAGTTTTTCGAGTTTCTCGCCATGAAAGACAAGACCGCGGACGATCTCGCGGACTTCAGCCGGCTCAGATCCGCCATCGCGAAACACGCTCTCGCGCAGGATCCCGCAAGCTTGTTCTCTCTCGATTGAGGTAGGCGTACCCTCGTGGCACAGCTTTTATATCTTTCAACCGGCGCACAAGAGGCCGTGGAGAGGATCAGACCGTGGATATCGGAATCTAGTCCTATCAAGATTGGCGAAATCTATGGCGACGATCTTTATAACCTCGCCGGCTATGATGGGTTGTTGATCGGATCACATGTCGATCAGCGTCGGCTTGCCGCCCATAGCGATCGACTTGCGACCTATCTCGAAAACGGCGGCACCATTGTCGCCAATGGTCATATTGCTTATCCGTTTCTGCCGCGGATGACGCCGTTCCGTCCGATTCCTAATTATCGAGTCGAAGATCTTATCGTGCGCCGCCACATTGCTCATCCAATCTGGGAGGGCGTCACGGTAGAGGATCTTTCGCGAAGACGCGGCGTCACCGGATTTTACGCACGCGGCTGGCATACGCCCCCGGACGGCGCTGAGGTTGTTCACACGCTCGGCGATGATACGCGCCCGATAGATTTCATCTATCGGGTCGGAGCCGGTCGAGTTTTGTTTCACGGCGGCAACGACTTCTGGTCTTTCGACGACGGCACCACTTCGGCGAGGCGTATAATGCCGCAGTTACTGGCATGGGTGTTGTCGAAAGGTGGCGCATGAATCTCGCGATTCTAGATGGCGGAACGCATTACCACCGCGAAGCAATTTATGGCGACCGCTACCGCTCTCGATTCGATCGCGCCATTTACGCGCCCGATCTCGTGCTCGCTGATCTCGAAGATGTAGGACTTCTGATCGTCCCGGATCGGATCGATCCGGTTCTCCTACGGCGGCATAGGGCGCTGTTAGACGACTTTCTCAGGCGTGGGCGCACATTGGTGGTGCTGGGCGGAAATGAGGCCGAGACATGGGTGCCGGGTGTCGATTGGGCGTTTCGGCCGCTGAACTATTGGTGGTGGCTGGATAAGGATGCCGTACCCGTCCAGCAACTGGTCACGCCCGAGCACGAGCTTTTTCGTCATCTGCCGTTCGCGGATACGATATGGCACTTTCACGGTATACTTTTGCCGCCTACTGGTGCCAAAGCGCTAATCACGGTGCCGGGCGATCCTGGAAATGGTGATCTGGGAGGCGCGCTTATTTATGAGGACTGCGTGACCACGCCGGGACGGCTCATCATTTCAACGCTTGACCCTTTTTATCACCACGGTAGCCATTTCATGCCCGCGGCGACTCGCTTTCTCGACGGGTTTTTGAACTGGGCCCGCCACATAAGCTGAGAACATCGGTCGTGCCTCTGAAGTTTTGGCCGTTTAGTCTTAAGTCGGCTCTTATCGCGCCTTTATCGGGCGCGCCGGACCTAGTCAAAAATACCGCCTAGCTGGGTCTGGTCGGCAAATCGACTTCACCTTCCATCACCTTGTCGAGATTGAGCAGTGCGCTTACCAGGGCGAGCCGCGCCCTGCGGACGTTGACGCCTATTACCAACGGCCCTAGGTTTTGACCGTTGCCCATGACCGGGTGGTTATCGAGGCCACCCGTTCGTGATCGTTGGCAAAGAAGTTCCAGGCGTCGCAGCACGTAGATACGCTCTCGTCGTAGGTTTCGTACACCGTATTCGAAAGCTTGTTGCCGCGCAGATATTCCCAGACATTTTCAATCGGGTTCAATTCGGGCGAATAGGCTGGAAGCTTCATCAGCGTCATATTTGCCGGAACATTCAAATCTTTTGCGATGTGAAATCCGGCCCCGTCGAGAACCAGGACCGCGTGGGCGTCGTCCGCAACTTTGCGACCAATAAGATCGAGGTGGACCGAGACAGACCGAGCGTTGAGAAAGGCACCACGCCCACCGCCTCTCGCTTCGCCGGACACGCCGCACCCAGGATATAGGCCCAGATCCTGCGCTGATCGCGTGGTGCAGGCGGACGGCTGCCGCGCTTTGCCCAGACCCGCGTCAGTGTGCCTTGTTGTCCGACCCGCGCTTCGTCCTGCATCCAGATCTCGATCGGCTTACCGCGCGCGTGTTCGGGTAAAGCCGCGGCTACATTGGCTGCGAACTCTTTTTAAAAACCTCCTGCGCGGCCGGGTCCGCCTTGGGGTTGAATGGACGTACCGAAAGCCGGCGATAGCCAAGTGCGTCGAGAAGCTTTCCAACCGTGCGTTCGTGCAAGACGAGCCCGAAATCCTGCTTAAGCCGATCCCGCAAATCAGCGCGCCGCCACCGCACGACTTTGTCTTTGCCGGCCTGCGGACCCGCCTCCACCAACGCGATCAAGCCTTGCTTCTGCTCAGCCGTCAGCCTCGATGAGCGGCCCGGCGGGATCTTGTTTTCCAGGCCGGCAAGTCCGTCCGAATTATACCGATGAACCCAATCGCGCAGCGTCTGCCGATCCATCCCACAATTGCGCGCTGCTGTCGTTCGATCCGCCCCTTCCATCACCAGCACCAGCGCCAGCATCCGCCGTGCGGCCGCCGCGTTCTTCGATCGCGCTGACGCCTGCCGCAGCTCAGACGCTGACAAATCCAGACGAGTCACTGCAATCCCAGCCATCACACGCCTCCAATTCCACCGTCGCCGATCGAATCAGAATTTCGCACCCTTGGGAATCCCCACCCGAGTCATCCCCTCGGGCCGCTGGTATGAGAGCCGTTCGGTTTGGCCGGCAGCCGCCAGGAACTCATCCAGCATATCCGGGCAGTTTCGAACCAATTCGAGAAAATAATCGCCCGAGGGCGCGTTGTGGCCCGAAAACCAGTTCTTGACGGTTCTCTCTGTCGCGCCGGTCCAGCGCGCGACCACTTTGATTGCTGACGACCGCTCTCCTACGGATCTGCGCAGGACACGCGCCACAAGGAGGGCGAAGCGCCCATCCTCCTGGGGCTTTTACAACCGACGCAATGGTGAGCGCCGCACTCGGTTTCCAAGAGTTGGCTACGGTCCGTGCTGCTTTGAAGACCCTTGCGAAAGTCTGAATTCCGTTCGCAGCAACCGGGTTTCTAGATCTGCAAGACCCTGAAGACGCCGCAGCCTCGGTGCATTTAGTTCGCAATTTGCTCATCAGAAAGGGGGCGCTGGTGAAATTGACACTCATAGGCGATCTCCACTGTGAGAGGGCTGTCGAGATGAATACAAAAATGTCGGCCCGTCGGGGGCGGCCTCGCAAATTTGATCCTGATGTCGCCGTCGCGCAGGCGTTATTCCATCGCCATGGCTATGATGCGGTAAGCCTTAAAGACTTGACCCGAGCGATGGGGATCAACTCACCAAGCCTATATGCGGTGTTCGGAAGTAAGTCCGCGCTCTTCGTGCGAGCATTGGAGCTATATACCCGAAGGGACGCCATTCCAGTGCAGAGGATATTGGTTCCCCACAGGTCAACCGAGCAGGGCATTCGGACGCTTTCGAGGAGGCTGCGCGGCGGTACACGTCACATCACGAGAAGCGCGGATGCCTCGCATTTGAAAACACGCATTGCGGGGATCCAATTGTACAAAAGGCTGCGGAAGCCTCGGGAGCCGCTACGAAAGGGCTTATTTGTGCATTTGCTACTCTCTGCATTCAGCTGGCCTCCTAGCGAGAAGCTATATGCGTGAGCTTTTATCGAATAGACTGACTATATTCACCGATTTCGTCAGCTTTTCTCACGGATTCTCATGCGACGAATGCCTCACTCAACGCTCTACGTGTCTTTGAGGTGGCCTGCCGGACGCGCAGTTATGCGGAAGCGGGCGCCGAACTCGGCCTCACGCATGGTGCGGTCAGCCGTCAAATCGCGCTGTTAGAAATCCAGCTTGGTCAGCGCCTATTTGTGCGGACCGGTCGCCGCATGACGCCGACGCCCGCAGCGCGCGTCTTCGCCGCTGAGGTCAGCCTATCGTTCGACCGCATAATCGCTGCTGCCGAGGCATGCGGATATCCTCCCGCGCGCTCCGTTGTGCGTGTCAACGCACCGACGACGTTTGCCATGCGTTGGCTCATTCCACGGCTTGAGCGGTTTCATGCTGAACAGTCGGATGTTGAAGTCGCTGTCACCACGGCGACGACCCTTCGCGACGAACTGCGTGGCGGCTTCGATGTCGCTATCCGGCGCGGGGTGGCGGAGCAATCCATGTGGCCGCAGTATCGCGCGTTACATTTCCTTGATGAGACCGACACACTCATTATCAGCCCAGCTCTTTATGAACAGGCTCCGCTTCGTCAGCCCGCTGACATCGCGGGCCATGTCCTGCTGGGAAGCGAGACCAGGCCTGGCGATTGGGCTGACCAGCCTCAGCGGCCGGGATCATATCGCGAGCGGTCATCGTGAATGGTTGTGATGGTTGCGCGTGTCTTACGCGCTCCTGTCAAAATCTTCTCTTGCCCGTTCCATCGATGGCCAGTTTTCCGTGATCCAGCCGGTGAACACCTCGAGCGGATGCAGCATACTTTCTCCCATGTCGGTAAGCGCATATTCGACCTTTCAATTACCCACATTTGACGTCGGATTTGAACGAGGCGCCGGGGGCGGGATCTTGTATTGGCGGAATCTGTTGTGATTCGTTGTTGAGCACCTGATTCGAAATCACGGGGTGCTCAATGGGTTTGAAGTTGAAGGAGCGCGGGGCGGCGTCTATTCAACGACTGACATCCGATATCGAGACGTGGATTGATCGGGAAGTTGCGGGATGCGAGTTTAAGGACGAGCGTCTTGGGCGACGGTTTTGCAAATTGCTCGGGCAGATCGGGAGCGACATGGGTCAAAGCATCCCGCAGATTTGCCGGGATTGGGCCAACACGAAGGCTGCCTATCGCTTTTTCTCCAACGAACGGGTCAACGAGGCGGATATTCTTCGCGGCCATTTCGAGGCGACGCGTGGGCGCGTGACCGAGGCAGAGGGACCGATCCTCGTCCTCCATGACACGACGGAATTCAGTTTCAAGCGCGAGAAGCCGGATTTGATTGGCTTTACGGGTAAGACGGCAGGGCGCACGCAGTGCGGTGTTCTCATGCATTCGAGCCTGGCCGTGACGACCGAGGGGCTTCCGTTCGGCCTGACTGCCATCAAGTTCTGGACGCGCAAGAAGTTCAAAGGGACGACGGCGCTGAAGCGAAAGGTCAATCCGACGCGGGTTCCGATCGAGCATAAGGAGAGCATCCGCTGGTTGGAGAATTTGCGGCAATCGACCGACCTTCTCGCTGCCCCCGGACGATGTGTTCATATTGGTGATCGCGAGAGCGACATTTATGAGCTGTTTTGCTTGGCTGAGGAGGTTGGAACGCATTTTCTTGTGCGAACCTGTGTTGATCGGCTTGCCGGGGACGGCAATCATACAATTGCCGACGAAGTGGACGAGATTACGATCAAAGGCCTACATCGGATCGAAGTCAAAGACAGCAATGGTGATTCAGATGAAGCACTTCTCGAAATCCGTTTCTGCAAACTTCGAGTCCTCCCACCAATTGGCAAGCAGAAGAAATATCCAGCGCTTAATCTAACCGTGATCCATGCTCAAGAGCGAGGAATGCCAAAGCGACGAAAGAAGATCGAGTGGAAACTTCTCACCAATCTCCCAGTTAAATCGCGTAAGGACACCATCGAGAAGCTCGAATGGTACGCGATGCGGTGGAAAATCGAGGTCTTCCATAAAATCCTCAAATCAGGCTGCAAGGCGGAGGAGTCGAAACTGCGGACCGCTGAGCGTCTAGTGAATCTGATCGCGGTTTTCTGTATTGTGAGTTGGCGCGTCTTCTGGATGACGATGCTCAATCGTTCCACGCCGAATGCGCCGCCGCAAATGGCGATGACCGAGATCGAAATTAAGCTTCTCGATCATCTAGTGAAAGATCGGAATGGTGATAGTACTCGGCGAAAAACGCTCTCGCACTACGTCGTTAAAGTAGCGCGGCTTGGAGGATACTTAGCGAGAGCCAGCGATCCACCTCCGGGAAATATCGTGATATGGCGCGGTCTATCCAAGCTAACGGATATCGAATTGGGTGCTGCGATCGGGACAAAAATTTATGCGTAATTGAAAGATATTCGACTCGGGGTGGAACTTCTGGAAAATAATGCCGTGAGACCAGGCCATTACGTTGGAGCATTCGCAAGGTCAGCGTCAGCATCCGCTGAGATATTCCTTGAACACCATATTTGATTTCTGAAAATCTGGCGCGGTGCCCCGGCACCCCCGCCAACATCGATATGACAAGAATCGTCCACTTGTCACCGAGATGGGTAAGTACTTCGTGTGGAGCGCATGACAACACTTGTGCGTCACGCGGTTGAGGCTCCTCTTTCAACGCCGACGACATGGGTTATCTTCCCATAACCGACGCACAAAATCGTGCCGTCTTGTGCATGACCCTTAGCAGTATATCTTCGTAACCTTCAAGGGTTATGAAAGAGAACTACATGAGGCGAATCGGGATCATTGGCGCCGGCCATGTCGGAGGCGCGTTGGCCAAACAGCTTGTCGGACTTGGATATGCGGTCCAGATCGCGAACTCGAAGGGCCGGCATAGCCTTCAGGAGTTCGCGACGGCCACAGGCGCCAGGCCCATTGACATTGCAGATGTTTCCGCGGGGGTTGATGTTCTCATCATTGCCATCCCGCTCGCCCGGGTTCGTGATTTGCCAAAATCGGTCTTCAACACGCTTGCTGAAGGCGCGATCATTGTTGACGCGGGCAATTATTATCCCCTGCGCGATGGCGTGACCCCGGAAATCGATCAGGGCCTCCCAGAATCCCAATGGGTCTCTCAGCAGCTCGGCGTTCCGGTCGTCAAAGCGTTCAACAACATCATTGCGTCCAGACTTGTCACTGAGGGCAAACCTGAAGGCGACCGGCACCGTATTGCCTTGCCGGTAGCTGGTGACGATTTGCCATCCCGAAGTGCCATCATGGAGCTTGTCGAGGCGCTCGGGTTCAGCGCGTTCGACGCCGGCCCAATAGCTGAGTCCTGGCGCCAGCAGCCGGGACAGCCGGCTTACTGTACGGACCCTACCTCCGCGGAATTATCGTCGCTGCTTGCGCGCGCTGACCGGAGAAAAGCAGCGAGCAACCGGGATAAGGCGGCGAAGATACTCGCCAAGCTGCCGTCGAATTATCCGGTAGATCAACTTGTCAGGGCCTCAAGATTTTCGTCGGGCTTGGATAGGCTGAGGCCAACAAGCTGGCTTGTGATGCTGCGCCTGGGTCTGACGATTCTTCGAGCTAGAGCATTTTCGATAAACGCAGAGTCGGTTTGAGGATTTACGGGGTAGACTTTGTTTGGCTCCCTGTTCCTGTTGATTGGGGGTGATGATGACGAGGAGCTTGAGCGCCGACCTTTGGACGCGTGTGATCGCCGCGATTGGAGATGGGTTTCGACGCGGGATGCGGCACCCTGCTTCCGGATCGGGATCTCTACGGCTGAGGCCTGGTATCGCCGCTCCGACGCGGAAGATGGGCGCCGACTGCTCGCATAAGTTCCTTGAAGAACATCCGAAAGTTGTTGCGTAGCGGACTGCCGCAGCCATGGGGAGGCGCGGGAGGTGATGATATCGAATAAAGATCTGAGAAAATAATAAAGTTCTGACATTCCGAAAGACCTGACATTCGCGCGCGCGGGCAGCGTGAATTAAAGACCTGACATTTTCATTTTGCTCTTTTCGGCTTGTTAGCTTTCGGCAAAGCGAGTCATCCGAGCTAGGCAAATTCGAGGTCTCAGTGCTCGCGGCGGTCGCGCGGCTGCAAGACAATGCTTACGGCGTTTCCGTCATGGATGAGGTCAGCAAGCGAGAAGGCCGCGAGATCGGTTATGGAACGGTCCATGTTACGCTCGATCGCTTGCAAGCGAAGGGCTTTCTAAGCTCGAAAATGGGCGAGCCATCGGCGGAACGGGGCGGCCGTCGCAAACGCTATTTCAAGGTCACGGGTGAAGGTCGGAAGGCCCTTGCTGAATCTTGGAACAGGCATCGCGAGACCTTTGCTGATCTAGGCGCGATGCTCCCGAGCCCGGCGGAGGGCTAAACGTATGTCATTCGAAATCTGGGTTAAAAATTTCACTGATCGCCAGGAAGCTGAATTGAAGGTCCTCCACGCTCCAGCTGAAGAGACGCACCTGCGATTTCGGGAACTTTTCGATACCCAAGCGGATGCTATTCGCGCCGCCAAAAAAGCGGACGCTATCCGGGCCGCCAAAAGAATTGCGCGAATCAGCGATCACTTGGAAGCGGAGATCATCCGCACGCCAGTCAAGCAAAACCCGTCCGCAATTGGATTCTATCTCGTTGATCTGCTTCTCTCGCCCGAAGATGCAGAAAGCGCATTGGCAAATCTGGATGAAATATTCCAGCGCCGGGTCGGTTCGAAACCGATCTACGCCCGATTATGGTTCTGTGCGCAGGCAATTCGCATCGTCACAACAAGCCTAATTCAAATTATGCGCCCCTCGCGCGAAAAGGCTTAAGCGTCGGGCTCAGGCCACAATGCCAATTCTAGGCGCTGCGGCACACTCAGCGCACTTGGAAGCGCATCGGTAAAGCGCGCCGATAGGCGGCGGGAATTTTATGCGGTGGCGCGTCCTCGAATCGCAGATAAAGGCTAAGATCGGCGCATTGCAGAACGGCGGCCCGCATCTTCTCGGCTATGTCGCGTACTTCTTCCAGTGTCAATTTGACGTAACCGAACTTTGAAGACCCTTTGTTGACGCGCTTCGTCAGATACATTGTGTCTTTGGGTGCGAAAAGCCCCGGATACCTTTGTGCATGAAGCAATTGGTTGTGACAGTGTTGGCACCAATCAAAGTAGTCGAGAAGGTTGTTCATTGAAGCAATCACATTCGCCCGCGTATGATGCGCGGCGAAGAAGTCCTTCATTACTTGGATTTTTTCTTTTCAGGGATACCCGAAAGATTGGGCAGGCTCGCGTCGGGGTTCTGGCGTCTAGCAACTATGCCAAGCAGACCC
The DNA here is from genome assembly GCF_037200945.1 of Methylovirgula sp. NCBI lineage: Bacteria > Pseudomonadati > Pseudomonadota > Alphaproteobacteria > Hyphomicrobiales > Beijerinckiaceae > Methylovirgula > Methylovirgula sp. The sequence continues at coordinate 676,207 of NZ_JBBCGP010000001.1, read as the reverse complement.
TCCACGTAGGTATCAAGAGACGCAAAAGTAACTGCGATCACCCCCAGAGCGTGCAGGGAAGATTTTTGTCCGGGATTAAGTTTGCCGCATACATAGGAAGATTCCGATCGGAGAAGTCGGACGTAGAAAATTTCTGAGCGGCCGCTTTGTCGTCTCTATAACCAAAGAGCGTCGGATTGGAATCGACCCGAAGCTGTCATTCCAATGATGCTTAAAAGTGGACATCCCTCACTCCAGGGAACGATCAACTCCTGGAAATTTATTGTAGCGTGCTCAAAATATTTCATTCGTTTGCGGGCAGAATCGGCCTTCGCTCGGTAAGTGTGGCTTCGCTCAGACCCGCACCGCCACGCCATGTCGCGACTGCGGCGATCAGATAAAGGATCGCCGAGAAGCTGAAGGCGAAGATGAGGCCGTGTTTGAACGGTTCTGACATGAGGCCGGGAAAGAACGTATTGCCGGTGAGCGTCGCGACGCTCGCCGGCGGCAACGCATGAAGCACGTCGGCGGGGATCAACTCGCCCATCGGATTATAGCCGAGAAAGGCCGTGAACAGGCTCGCGACCGGCGGCAAATTCGCCACCTGATGTGCCACGCCATAGGGCACATGTTGGGCGAGAAGCCCTGTTTCCATGCTCTGCGGCAGTGTCGCGGCGAGCCCAATCAGCATCAAGCTGAAGAACACGCCGATCGATAGCACTTGCCCGACATTGGTGGTCGTGGCCCGCATACCCGATGCTTGGCCGCGCTCGAGCGCGGGCACGGAGTTCATGATCTGCGTCGCGTTCGGCGCCACAAAGAGGCCGGAGCCAAGACCATTGAGAAACAGGAACGCGGCAAACATCGTGTAAGAAAAATCGGCCGGCAGCGTCATCAAAGCGATAAAGCTTGCCGAGCCGATGAGCATGCCGCCGACCGCGAACGGCACGCCGCCCAGGCGATCCGACAAATAACCTGAGGCCGGTCCGGCAAGCAGAAAGCCGATCGTCAACGGCAGCATAAAGATCGCCGACCAGAGCGGCGTTTCCTCAAAGGAATAGCCGTGCAGCGGCAACCAGATACCCTGTAGCCAGACGATGAGCATGAACTGCAGGCCGCCGCGCGCGATGCCGGAGGCGAGATTGGCGAGGTTACCATAGGCGAACCCCGGAATCCGAAACAGCCGCAAATCCAGCATCGGCTTCGTCGCGTGGCGTTCGATGAACACGAAGGCGACCAGCGACAGGCTGCCGATGGCAAACAGCACGAGGACCTTGGGGCTGGTCCACGCCATAACCTGATCGCCGTAGGGCTGCAGACCATAGGTGACCGCTGCGAGGATCGCGACGAGACCGATCCCGAAACTGATATTGCCGCCCCAATCGATCTTGTGACTGACCCGCGCCGGTGTGTCGCGCAGTTTCCAATAGGCCCAGATGGTCCCAACAAGGCTGAACGGCACGTTGATCCAAAAGACGAGACGCCAATCCTTATCGGCCAGCAGCCCGCCGATCAAAAGACCGGCGAACTGACCGCCGATGGCCGCCACGACATTGATGCCGAGCGCGAACCCGCGTTCATGCGCCGGAAAAGCGTCCGTCAGCAGCGCGGTGGAATTGGCCATGATCAGCGCGCCACCGACGCCCTGGACGATGCGCACCACAATGAGATAGATCGCCGCGAAATCGCCGTGCTCTGGCAAAAGGCTGAGCGCGATCGACGCTGCCGTGAAAATCGCGAAGCCGAGATTATACATACGTGCGCGGCCGAACTGATCGCCGAGACGCCCGAACGCAACAACCAAAACCGCTGTCGCGATCATGTAACCGATGATCGTCCAGAGGAGATAATTGATGTTGGCAGGGTCAAGCGCCTTAAGGCCGATGCCGCGAAAGACTGCCGGCAGGCTGATGAGGAGAATCGAACCGTTGATGGCGGCGGCCAGCATGCCAAGGGTGGTATTGCTGAGCACCATCCATTTATAGCGTGCGGATCGCTCGGGCTCTGGCTTCGTCATAATGGGTTGTTTGGGTCGTGTTTCGTCCGGCGGGAGAATTACATTATATGAGGATGGGCTCAGATATCGGTATATGAGGATGTCCTCAGGAAAGACAAGACCAAACTTGACGCAGCCCCGCGCCCCCGCGCGGGAGAAGGGCCGCGCGCGCGTCGCCGCCTTGATGAGCGCGGCGGTAGCGACGCTTGTGGAAAGGGGCTTCGAGGCGACGACGATGACGGAGATAGCCGCGCGGGCCGGCGCCTCGATTGGCACGCTCTATCTCTTCTTCGCGACCAAGGACGTGCTGGCGCAGGCGATCCTCGCCGAAACCGCCGGGGATCTATCTGCCCGGCTCGATGGGCTAAGCGAGCGGGCTGCCGGTTTAACCCCTGCTCAGATCGCAGACGCGTTATTTGCCGAGCTCGCGGCCTTTTTGGACGAGCATCCGGTTTATTCCATTCTGCTTGACGTGCCAGGCGATGAAGGATGGCGGCGCCCGGTGCGCGCTCGACGCCGGCAGCAAATATCGGCTCTGTTTGCGCAAGCCAAACCGGCTTTGCCGGCGAAACAGGTTGAGCGGCTTGCCGTGATCGTGCCCCAGCTCATGCGCATTGCGTTTACGCTCGACGCCAAGCAGCGCATCGGAGTTTTGGAAGAGTTGCGCTTGATGCTGAGCCACCATTTGACGGCAGCCGTGACCTAATTTCCCAAAAAATCGACTTTAATCGCATGGTTCTTGGCCATCCGCAGATCCGCGGCAAGGGTGGGCTAGAACTTTGCCCACATCCATCATGTCCCCGTAGTCAAAGACGAACTACGGAGAACATCAGTGACGAAAAAGCGTATTGGTTATCGTGGAATAGTTCGGGCGGGGGTGACGGAAACGATCATTCTGTAGGGAGGCGTCACCGTGACCCCGTTGAATGTCTGCAGGCCGCAGCCGTCCTGACCACCCCCCGCACGGCTTCGGAAGCGCGCTGCGGATCTTTCGCGAAGTTGCCTCCGGATTCATGGCCGCCCTTGCTCGCAATATCGCGTTGCTTGTCCTCGTCCATCGAAGCGAAGCCACGATTGGAAGTGTTCGAATGCTGATTGGCCATTCTCTTCTCCTTTCGTTTACGATGCTGCCTAAACGAGGTGTCTGGATAGGCGTTCCACCAAACGGGATTGCTTTTCTTTCACGTTCGGTACGGCTCGCTCAACGTTTCGATCGATACTCAACAACCGCTTCGTTAGCTTGATACTAACGTTTTGTGACGATATACACGGCTGTCAAATGGAGAACTGTAAATTGGTCAAGAAAGCAACTACAAAGAAAACCATTGCAAAGAAAGCCGCGCCCGCGAAATCAGCGCGTCGCGTCATCAAGCCGTGGACGAAGGATGATGTCCGTAGTCTCAAGGCGCATTCCAAGGCCCGCACCCCGGTCGAGAAGATCTCGAAGGAAATGAAGCGTACGGTTGGCGCGCTGCGACGCCGGGCCGGCATTTTGGGAATTGGACTAGGCGAGCGTCACTAACAGCGATTGCTGATGTTTTATAAGAAGCCGCCTGCGGGCGGCTTTTTTATTGGGCACACGCATCGACGGCATAACGAAGGCGGCGCTAGCCATCCGTAGGCAGCAAGAGACGACATCGACAGCTTCATACCGCGCTCTCAGATCGATGATCTGTATTCAACACCAGTTATTACGTTGTTCCGGACGCCGAAGTCGGGCAGGAAGCCTTCAGCGTCATTCGCGAGGCGATTGGGAGCAAGAAGATGGCGGCGACCGCTCGCGTCGCCCTTGACACATCATGATGTTGACGAAGCATATTTGCCGGCGGCGGAATAGGGTTGTTGGGTGCGATCGGTCCGCTTCGATTCCCACATCTCTCGGATCAGGCCGCCGGCCGCAGCACCACTTTGGTCCAGCCGTGCTCCCGGCAGTCGAAATGCTTGTAAGCGTCCGGCGCCTTATCCAGCGACAATTCGTGCGAGACGAGAAACGAGGGCTTCGCCTTTCCCTTTTCGATGAGCGCGCCAAGCCGTCGATTATAGGCTTTGACCGGCGTTTGCCCCGATCCCATCCGCAGGCCCTTCTCGAAGAAGAGACCGAAATCGAACGCAATCTGCCCGTGCTGCATGAGCTTATCTTTCGATTTCGGGTCCTGCGGCACGAAGACGCCCACGACGCCGAGCGCGCCGGTCGCACGGACGGATTTGACCAGCTTGTTCATCGTATCGTTGGGCACCTCGTGCCCCGCCGGGTCGTGACATTGCCAGCCGACACATTCGCAGCCCTTGTCGGCGCCTTCGCCTTTGGTGTGTTTCATGACCGCGTCAACCGGATCTTCCTTGGAATCGTCGATCGGGATGGCGCCGATTTGTTCGGCCAACCGCAACCGATCGGGATGACGGTCGACGATCATCACCTGGCTCGCGCCTTTGATCATCGCCGAATAGGCTGCAAACAGCCCAACCGGGCCCGCGCCGTAAATAACGACGGATTCACCGCTCTTCAGGCCGGCCAGCTCCGTCGCATGCCAGCCCGTGGGCCAGATGTCGGTCAGCATCACGTAATCGGTTTGCTTTTCCTGCGCGTCGGGCGGCAACACGAAACAATTGAAGTCGGCGTAAGGCACGCGCAGCAATTCCGCCTGACCGCCGGAGAACGGGCCCATCTCCGCATAGCCATAGGCAGCGCCGGCCTGGCCCGGATTGACGGTAAGGCAGGCCCAGGTCATGCCGCTTTCGCAATTCTTGCAGAAGCCGCAGCCGATATTAAACGGCAGGCAAACCCAGTCACCGACCTTCACCCGATCGACGGCCTTGCCGACGGCAATGACCTGGCCAAGATTTTCATGGCCGAGAATCTTGCCTTTTTCGACGCTGGTTCGGCCCTCAAACATGTGAAGATCGGAGCCGCAGATGTTGGTCGCGGTGATTTTCACCAACGCGTCGGTTTCTTTCTCGATCTTTGCGTCGGGAACATCCATGACGCGCACGTCCCGTGGGCCGTTATAAACCAAGCCTTTCATGCCAAGCTCCTGCCGTGTTTGGTGGTTCTGCGCCCCAACGAAAGGGGGAATGGCAGGTTCCGAGATTCTGGAAAAACCCGCTTCTACTCCAGCCGCGCCGTCGACGTCCGGCCTGAGGGCAGAAAGGGCTGGCGCTGATGGAGACGCAAAAAAAGCCCCGACGACTCTCGCCGGGGCTTTTCAATTATCAATGCCCGAATTATTGGTGCTGCGCTCCAGCAGGGGCGTTCCCATTGGGATTAGAAGAACCTGGCGCGGTCTCTTGATAGCCGCCGGACGATGAATTCGTCGATCCGGGAGCGGCTGCGCCGCCGTTTGCGCCAGAGCCGGTGCCTCCTGATCCACTGCTGGCTCCGGTCGCACCGCTGGACGCTCCACTTTGATCAGCGGGGGGAGCGCCAGCGCCACCAGCATTTTGGGCCATCGCGCTGGAGGCCAGACCCAATGTCAGAACCGCCGCAACAGCGGTGACTTTGCTTATACGCATCGCATTCTCTCCTCTTATTGTTAGCAAGCACCAATTCGAGAGAGCACGAGCAGTTCCTTCTTTTGGAATGTCGATGGACTGGCGTGGACTACATCTCAGAAATGCAGAACTTGGCGTGGACCGGCGCGTCCATGCTGAAGAAGCAGCCGTGCATCCCGCGTCCTTTAGGGTCCGGTGTATCGGTTCCGGACTGCGTCCAAGTGTACGCGCTGTTCGTCGCATGTTGCGTGGGTGCGGACTCGCGATGGTTGTCCAATACCGCAAGCGCGGCAGTCATAATGACGCCTAAAACGATTATCGCCGTATGCTTTATGGCAGTACTCGTCATCGCAAATTTTGACCCTGACCAGAGCTTCACAGGCCGAGGCAAAATCCGTGCCTATCTGTTTCTAACTGCCGGGAACTGCCTCGTCTGCTTGGGATTTATAGCGCGTCACGCTCAACGCCCAAGGAGACGCCAATGGCCAACTTTCAGGACATCTCGCGGGAGCTGCTCGCCAACGAAGCTCGCAACCTCCACGCCATTCAGAAAAATGCCAAAGCAATGATGAAACGAGTAATCGACAGGCTCGACGATTATCCTGAGGCCAAGCAACGCTTGATTGCCCACCTCTCTGACAAGAACAATGAGATGCTACGGCTGGAGCATATCCTCGCCGATCTGGGGCAGGACGCGTCTTCCTTCAAAGATTCTGCCATGTCGATGATGGGCGGGATGGCCGGCGCCATAGCGGGCGGATTGGAGGATGATATCCTTAAGTCGAGCATGGTGACTTACGGCCTCGCCAGCTACGAAATCTGCGCTTACGAAGGGATGATCTTGCTGGCCGGGAAAGCTGACCAGCCGACCGCCATTCCATTGCTCAAAGCCTGTCTGTCGGAAGAAAAAGCAATGGCCGAGTGGTTACACGAGCACTTGGCGCCAACGCTGGAGCGTTATCTCAAATTGCGTAACGAGAAGGGCCACGAAGCCGCGCATTAGCGGACCCTCTGCTAGGTTCACGATTTGAGTGTCCAGAGGACCCTCCGGCGAAAGGGGCACAAAAAACCGGCGGCCGGAGCCGCCGGAAGTGTGCTCAAGGGATTTCCCATTACCTTGAGGATCTAAGTATTTCGCGACCACCGGTGGCGCGGGCGGCCGGCGCCTCATCGAATTTGTAGCTAAAGCCAGCCTGCACCCGATTGTCGGTATCGTGGTTGCGGAGAGGAAAACCCACTGGAAGCACCGTGCTATAGCCGACGTCGTAATGGCCGTAATCGGTGTAACGATATTCGGCCCGAACCGACCAATTGTTGTCGATGGCGTATTCGATGCCACAGCTGTCCAGCCGACACGGCCAGTCTCATGGCCTTCTTCGAGCCTTGCGAGGATGAAGATGCTGTTGCGGATCGAGCCGAAGGCGGCGCCGCCTGTGCCATAGATCGAAGGCCACGCCGAGACGGCAGGGATTGAGGCATCGACCTCCGTACGGTCGCGTAGTCCAAGAAGCCCAGCAAACACTTCGGAGCCGGTACAGCTTGCGGCGCTCACATCGGCGAAGCGATCCTGCTGGACTTTACGCGACGGCCTAATTGCGACGCTATCGAGCTATTGCGGATTCGTCGGTGATGGCGACCCATTCGGAGACGCGGGCTGCACGCGCTGGCTTGGCGTAGGAGCCATTTGGTTCGGCGTGCCAGACGGAGCCACCAACCCACTATTTGCCGCACCGCCGACTGAATTCTGCGAGGCCGCGCCGCCGTCGGTTGGGCCCGCTCCGGATGTTCCGGCAGCGCCCCCGGCTGCCCCGCCCGCAGCAGCGCCGCCAGCGGCTCCGCCCGTCTGCGCAAACGCATTGCCATAGGCCACAAACGAAAGCGCAGTGATCAATAACACGATCTTTGGAAGTCGCATCAAATTCTCCTACCGGTTCGTAGAGCGCTTAATGCGAAGCGGAACGGCATGTTCCATCACGGATATTTGCCGTCATTATACCCCGGCGTTCCCAGCGCGGTTAAAAGGCTCGGCGCCCCGTAGCGGGGGTAGGGTAGCCCCCTATTGAGCGAGGCGATTGGCCGAAGTGATCCTCACGCGGCAGGCCCGCTTAAGTTTTGCCCAAGAGCCCGACAGGCGAATTCCGCGAGACGGTTGGGATCTGTCTCTCCGTCACGCAATAGATGAAGGATAGCAAGCGCAATCCTTTCCGTTTGCGGATCGTTTCTGTCGCTGATGCCAAAAATAACCAAGGCGCGTTCGTAGGCTTCCGTCATTGCCGATGCCTCAAGCGGCGTAAACGTCGAACTTTGAATCAGTCGATAAATGGCCATCCGCCCTCCTGCGAAAGTACTGACGACTAAGGGTTGTCCCTCAGAAGCTAGAGCGTGTCTTTAATAAAAGACATAGGCTTCAGAAGGAATATCAAACGGGCGGCACGGATGCGCTGCCAGCAGGCCGTCCCTACCGGGCGATACCAATTGAACTTTCCTCGACCTTTCGGTGTTCGACTGCAATTATTGCGAGCCACGGCAATGCCCAGACCGGATGTCGACATGCGGCGAATGAGCGACCTTTTTGCGGAAGCAAGATTGATCGCGAATCGGCGTGATTGGCCATTAATCGGGCGCGCCTTAGACCAAGCTGAGACGGCATTACTGCGCGTGGAACCGAATGACGGGGAAAGGGGCCGGGTTGAGTACCGCCCGACGTTTGAAGTTTGCGAGCCAGAGTCTGGCGAATGAGCGCAGCGTTTTTGGCCCGAATTATCAACGTAGTTGAGGTCGAGGCCAAGCTCGCGGACCTTGGCCCGCCCGGTGCGACATGACTCAGCCGCGCAGAGTTAAAGTTGCCTATGGCGACGGCCACTGGCTTGCCGAGATTGCGCCGGAGTTTGACGAGCCGTTCGATTGCGCCCGTTTAGCGGATCTGGTCGCGGTCGTGCAGCGTCAGTGGGGCAGCGAGACGCTACTGTTCGTTGTCGATTGGGTGGCGGTCGACGGACTCCTGAACGCGGAGTTGCAGTTCCCAGAAGCGCAAGAAGAGCGGGGCGCTCATTGTTTCGTCGGAGGAATACGGGTAGCCGAGCCAAAGCCCGTGTGCTCGCTCAGCTTCGTGGCTGGCGAGGCATTAAGGCGTGGCGGCCGTTCATCGGAAGAGGTCCGCGCATCCGCGTGCGGACCTCATTTGCGTCGAACACACCCGCGTTCCCCGGATCCCGCGAGGCAAAGCCCTGGTGTCCTGCCTAGCTATCGAAGCCGGTCGACGTTGCCTCTGGCTCCCACGTCGACATGTCTTGTTCAAAAGCGGCAAACTTGGCGCGCGCCCGCTCGTAGGCGTCCTTGCCAAGCAAAAGATGAAGCGGGGGAGACTCGGAATCGATTGCTTTCAAGAGCACAGCAATCGCCTTGTGCGGATCGCCAGCCTGGTTGCCGTTGTTGCTAGCGCTGAAGTGGCGCGTTTGCCCCACGGTGTCAGCGTATTCCGGCAACTCGCGCTTTGCAGTGGCAATCGACCGACCGAGAAAGTCCGTTCGGAACGCGCCGGGCTCAACAATAATCACCTTGATGCCGCACGGGGCGACCTCTTGGGCGAGGGCTTCTGAAAGACCTTCGACAGCGAATTTGGTACCGTTATAGAATCCGAACCCCGCGCGACCGGCGATGCCGCCAATCGATGACACGTTGACGATCCTTCCATGGCCTGACGCGCGAAGGGTGGGCAACGCGGCTCGGGTCGTCTCGATCAGGCCGAAAACGTTCGTCTCGTACATTGGCCGATATTCTTCGGGAGTAGCCTCTTCGATGCCTCCGACGAAGCCGAATCCGGCATTATTGACCAGGATGTCCAGGCCGCCGAAGTCGGCATGCGCTAGATCAACCGCCGCTGCGGCATCGCCATCTTTTCTCACATCCAAGGCTATTCCGCGAGCTGACCTCGAATACCTCGATACCAAATCGTTGAGTGTCTTTGGGTCGCGAGCCGTGGCAACGACATTGTCGCCGCGTTCAAGAGCGGCTTCTGCAAGGATTCTACCAAAACCGCTTGAGCAGCCTGTGATCAACCAAGTCTTCGTCAAGACCATCTCCTTTGAAGGGCGCAGCGTGCTCATCGGATTTTTATCAGGTAATCCCGCTACCATCGCTTGTATCGAAATACAGAGCCGGCTCCAGGCGGCGGCTGACAACCCGTCAGAGCGGCTAAGGTTCAGAAACCGGTTCGCTGACCGACTTATGACCATCGGAGCGCGTCACCAACCAATATACAGTGCCCAGCGCCAAAATAGTCGCTGCCAATGCAAAGAGGCGCATTGCATCGGCTTCACCCATGTCAAAGATAATGAGCTTCCTGCATATCGCGAGGATCGCGATTATTATGATCGAGCGCATCTGCACCACCGTATCCTGACGCTGGGCGACCACGAGCAGGGATTTCTTGAATTCGAGTGCGATGAGAACTGTAAAGATCATCCCGAAGACGATTTGGAATGTACTATAGTTCGATGGATCGAGTCCGCCGGTCATCACCAGACCGAACAAAATCTTCAAGACCAGCTTCCACATCGCGGCGCCGACGACGATCGCGATGAGTCCGATCAGTATGAGAATGATGAGATGCTCGTAACGCTGGTAGAGTGACAGCGAGCGAAACTCGTCAGCAATCTTCTGAAGACTTCCCTTGATCGACACGGCACTTCCTCACCGTAGTTGCATTGCCCTTGATGGGCGGCGGCCGACCGGACGCCGGCCGCCGCGCTTGATCCTACCACCAGCCGCAGGCGCGCGGATGCCAATAGCACCGGTTGCGGCGCCAGCCCCAGCCATATCCGTAATATCCTGGCCCCCAGCCGGGTCCCCAAGCCCGATAGACGCCCCAACCGGGTCCCCAACCTCGATGCCAGCCCCAGCCCGGCCCCCAACCGCCGCGCCAAAACACGGGTGTGGTCGCGCGCCCGGCATGCTGGGGGCCGTCCGGCTGAGCAACCGGCATCCGCGGATGCCGCATTTGAAGACATCACTCCCAGAGCGATCGCCCCGGCCAGAAAAGGTCCGATCGCCTTCGATTTGCTCGTCATTTCCGGTCCTTTCTCTTTCCTTGTTTGGCTAGGTTCGGATATGGCCGCCGGCGCCGCCACGACGGCGATGCCGGCGAACCGCTTATGAAATCAGGCTGCCTGTCGCGGTGCTTCGGCGTTGAGTGCGGTAAGCTGCTCATTACCGGTGTTGCCGCCGCCAATCTCGATCTTGCGGGGCTTCATTGCCTCCGGGACGACGCGCTTCAGTTCGATGCTGAGCAGACCGTTTTCGAAGCTCGCATGGCCGACCTCAATAAAGTCAGCGAGCTGGAAGCGACGCTCGAACGCACGGGTCGCAATGCCACGATGCAGGTACTCGCCCTTGTCATTATCGTCGGCGCGCCGGCCAGTGACCGTAAGCTGGTTCTGCTGAGCAACCACCTCAATGTCCTGCGGTGCGAAGCCGGCGGCTGCGAGTTGGATGCGGTAATGGTCTTCGCCTTCCCGAACGATATCGAAGGGCGGATAGCCGTCAGCCACGTCGGGCCGCGTGCCAGTCTCAAGCAGATCGAAAAGACGGTCGAAGCCGACGGTGGAACGCCGATATGGCGTGAAGTCAAACATGGTCCTCATTTCCAAATCCTCCGTGTGAAGCGATCTGGGCATGAGGAGCGCCGGTGAGGGAGACCGACGCCCCTCTATGTCCCACCGGACCCGAACACGGCGCCCGGCGGTGTTCGAGGTAGGAAATGGACAATGCGCGTCAAGAGGCCGAACTTAAAAAAATCGCTGCCATCGAACACGCGAGCCATGACGATGCAGAGGCCTGGTATCGAGGCGCGCCAAACTTATTAACGCGTGCCCACAGGATCTGAATCCCCGTGCCTAAAGGGTTCTCCCCAAAAGGGGACCATTCCAATCCTGCAAGGGGGGAAGAGCGGCGCAATGACCTCAGCAGAGACTGCAACGGAACTTAGCTGCGGCTAGACGGTTAGCTGGTCCGCAAAACCTAGCCCGAACTGGACGACGAAAATCGCGCAAAATATTGTTTCCCCCGAGGCACGTGCGGCCGGCCTCATTCACACGAGAAACCTCAAGATGGCGCGCTCGGCGCATGCTTACGTGCGTGGCAATACACTCAAATTCTACGAGTGGTTAGAAGGTTTAAAGCACGGCACACTTCCTGACGGCCCCCCGATTTGGATTTGCGGTGATTGCCATGTTGGCAACCTCGGGCCGGTCGCAAATGCAAACGGCCGGATAGAGGTCCAGATTCGTGATCTCGACCAAACCGTCATTGGAAATCCCGCGCATGATCTCATCCGCTTGGGACTGTCGCTTGCATCCGCCGCCCGCGGCTCGGACCTACCAGGCGTGACGACCGCGAAAATGATTGAACAGCTCATCGAAGGCTATGAAAAAGCTTTCGAGCCGGATTTCCAAGACGACGTCGATGTCCCTGAGCCTGAGACCGTGCGCCTTGTTACCAAGCGGGCGTCCGCAGCTTCTTGGAAGACGCTGGCGCAGGACCGCATCGAGGATGTTGATCCAACTATTCCGCTGGGAAAAAAATTCTGGCCCATCACCGATGATGAAAGGCTCGAGCTTGAAAAGCTTTTTGACAACGAGGAAATCAAAAGGTTAGCGACAATATTACGCTCGCGCGATGACAGTGCCCGCGTAAAACTCCGTGATGCGGCCTATTGGATGAAGGGATGCAGTTCGTTGGGCCGCTTAAGATACGCCGTCCTCCTCGAAGTTGGTGCAAAGAAGGGCAGCAACTCAGATTATTGCCTCATGGATATTAAGGAAGCGACGCTATCAGCCGCGCCGCACACGCAAAATGCGAAAATGCCTGCGGATCAAGGTGAGCGCGTGGTCGCCGGCGCCCGACACTTGTCTCCTTTCTTGGGCAAACGCATGAGAGCGATACACTTGAGGGGAAAATCCGCCTTCGTGAGAGAACTTCTGCCACAGGATCTCAAGATCGAAATTGAGCGATTAACTCGACAAGAAGCTGTCTCGGTGGCTCGATACCTCGCAGCTGTCGTTGGAAAGGCGCACAGCCGCCAGATGGACGCCAAGACGCGCCAAAAGTGGCTTGACGACCTCCGCGGTAACAGATCGCAAAATCTGGACGCTCCAAGTTGGCTTTGGAGCAGTATCGTTGATCTCCTAGCGGATCATGAAAAAGCTTATCTCGAACATTGTCGAAAGTACGCGCTGGAAGACGCTTGATGCTTGATTCTATTTTCACGGCTGAGAGGAATCGAACATGAAGAGCGTTTTGAAGAAAGCCCTTTTTCTCTGCACGCTGACGCTGACAATCGCGATAGGCTCGCCATCAGTCGCAGCATTCGCCTTCGGCGGCGGACATGTCGGTGGTTATAGGATGCGCCATGGAGGCGGTCCGGGCTTCCGCATTCGGCATGCTGGTCACGCACACGGGTATGGAAGCGACTGGCGCTGGTTCGGCTGGGGCTGCGGACCCTTCGGGGACAATGAAGATGGATGGGACATCGGCTGGGGCAGCGCCTTTATAGACAAGACGTTGGATTATCGAGACGGCCGCTTTCACCTCGATTTGTTGAGCAACGCATGAACTGGCCTTATCAACTGCCGCCACCGAAGGAAATGATCGGCATCGCCTTGGCATTAGTCGCGCTAGTCGGACTAATCCTATTCGCTGGGCCGCGATTCTTTAATTTAGATCCAAACTTTGGTTCAGCGCGAATTGGAAGTGCTTTTATCTGCCTCAAAGCGAGCCTGTTTGTTTGAAAAATCAGCGCGTGAACTAAGCGTTAATCGAATGTCGCTCGCACTCAAGATACGACCGTTCCGTTTTGATAAATTCAGCCTGTAAGTAGGACGAAGCGGGCACGAATCAGAGATCTAGGCGAAATCTTATTCTGTTCTCTCACCGCGAACGATGCAGAACTGTCCGTCGTCAGATAATTTGAGACTGATCAGGCGTTTCGAGAAGAGAGTCGCTGGCTCATCAGGGGTTAGAGTTTAAGCGGCCTGCAGTCGGTGCTGCAAGCGGCGGTTTGCGATGGTAGCAAGCTTGATGCGTTTGCGTTCTGCGATGATCGTCTCTGCTCTGCCGAAGTAGACGTCGGCCGGTGTGACGTTTTCGATGCTCTCATGATAACGGACGTGATTGTAGTGCTCGACGAAGGCGCCGATCTGCCGCTCGAGATCGCCGGGTAGATAATAATTGTCGAGTAGAATGCGGTTCTTCAAGGTTTGGTGCCAGCGCTCGATCTTGCCCTGGGTTTGAGGATGATATGGTGCGCCGCGCACATGTTGCATGCCCTTGCCTTCGAGCCACCTGGCCAGGTCGTCTGCCACGTAACTCGCCCCATTGTCGCTGAGAAGCCTCGGCCGGTGTACAACGGTGATGTGATCAAGGCCCGATGCCGCCAGTGCCTGGTCGAGCGTGGCCGTGACGTCGGAAGCGCACATTGTGGGACCAAGCCTCCAGGCCACGATGTAGCGCGAGAAGTCATCCAGCACCGTGGAGAGGTAGTACCAGCCCCAGCCAGTGATCTTAAGGTAGGTGAAGTCGGTCTGCCAGAGCTGGTTGATAGTGGTGGTCTTGTCCTTGAACTCGTTCGCCGCCTTGATCACCACGTAGGCCGGGCTGGTGATGAGGTCGTGTGCCTTCAACAACCGATAGACCGAGGCCTCGGAGACAAAGTACTTTCTCTCGTCGGTGAATCGCACGGCCAGCTCTCGCGGCGATAGCTCAGGGACCTCCAGCGCCAGATCGATGATCTGGCTGCGGACGTCGTCCGGGATACGGTTCCAGACGCGATCCGGTCGTGAGCGATGATCGGCCAACGCCTCAGGCCCTCCCGCACGATAGCGATCGTACCATCGGTAGAAGGTAGCGCGGGGAATGCCGAGCTTTTCCAGCGTGCGCTTGGCAGGCAGATGCGACTGCTCAACCAACTCGATGATCTCGGCCTTCTCGGATGCAGGATATCTCATGCCTCGTCCTCCCCATCCCCGTTCATGCTTTTTTTGAGCAGGCGGTTCTCCAGGGTCAGATCGGCCACGACCTCCTTCAATGCGGTGGCTTCGCGACGGAGATCCTTCACCTCGCCGGACGTCGCGGCACGAGCTGTGTCGCCCGCCAGCCGGCGCTTACCGGCTTCGAGGAACTCTTTCGACCAGCCGTAATACATCGAGGCCGCAATGCCTTCCCGCCGGCACAGCTCGGAGATGTTCTCTTCGCCACGCAGTCCCTCCAGCACGATGCGGATCTTCTCTTCCGCAGAGTATTGCCGACGCGTCTGGCGCCGGATGTCCTTCAGTACTTGTTCTGCCGGCGCTTTGCCCGGTCCGGATTTCTGCTTCATCTTCGCTCCTTACGGCTACGATGAACCAGAAATCCTCCCTTCGTGAAGACCCTCAATTTGTCTCAGGGGTGCTGACGGCGAACAGTGGTCAATGAAGAGTCGGCCACGTGGAAACACGACAGCGCCCCGCAAAAAAAGGCCGGGACAAACCCGACCTTCCTCACAAGTGTCTTAACAGTCATCGCTGGCTTATCGCCGACAACGATGCGAACGCTATTCGATTAAGCGGCTTGCAGATTTACCGCAGCCAGCTTGCCCGAACGGCGATCTGTCTCAGTCTCGAAGCTCACCTTCTGACCTTCTACAAGGCCGCGAAGGCCGGAACGCTCTACAGCGCTCACATGCACGAAAACGTCCGCACCACCGTCGTCTGGCTGAATAAAGCCGAAACCTTTTTGATCGTTGAAAAACTTTACTGTGCCGATGGTCATGACGATTCCTTTCAATCAGTCACGGGATTTCAACTCAGCGCGCCACCCGGCGCGACAAGCGGTTCAGATCACGATTTTGAAAGAGGAAGACCGTCGATGGCGCGCGTAGCGCGATAACAAGGTTCGACAACAAGATCGGATGTCGCGGCGTATAAGAGAAAAATCCACCATAGGCAAGATGCAATTACGGTTACGCAGACCTAGGGTTGACAAGCCTTGGCCAAACGAGAGCGGACGCCGAATTACGATGACGCGCCTGATACTCGGCCTCGTGACGATGTCGCGGCATACTAAAATGTAACGTCAGGGCAGCATCGCGAGCCGCTTACGCTGTTAGCTTGATACTAACGATTTGATGACTATATGCCGACTTTCCAAAGGAGGATCCGAATGGTCAAGAAGGCAGCAACGAAGAAAACCGTGGCGAAGAAAGCCGCGCCCTCGAAATCAGCGCGCCGCGTCATCAAGCCGTGGACGAAGGATGATGTCCGTAGTCTCAAGGCACATTCAAAGGCCCGCACCCCGGTCGAGAAGGTTTCAAAGCAAATGAAGCGCACGGTTGGCGCGTTGCGTCGCCGGGCGGGGATCCTTGGTATTGGCTTGGGCCAATATCACTAACAGCGACTGCCGTTGTTTGTAAGAAGCCGCCTCCGGGCGGCTTTTTGTTTCTGCATTATTTGAAGGCACGTGTACGAATGGCGGCCCGACACATATTGGCAAGGAGTGCGATCGAAGGTGTAAGCTTCCCTGTGGGACCAAACTGATTCCAGGTCAGTGAGGAAGCGAATCGATCATAATGGGGGGCATGCTGTTGATTCGGAAGACTATCAGGCTTGCAATGCTGGTGGCGATTAGCGCTTTAGTGAGCTCTTCTGTTCTGGCCATGAAGGATGAAAGGCTCAACCGCGAATTGCTTCAACTAGACCCCAAAACTCGGATCGAGCAGACCTGCGATGCAGAGGTCATGTTCCAGATACATCGCAATCAGATGCCTGACGTCGATAAGGTCATCGCTTATACATTTGGAGACCCAGTCTTCGGCGAAAACTTCATAGCGGCGCCCGGCGCGGTATTTCGCAGCCGAGAACATTGGTATCACCTTTCATACACTTGCCAGACAGGTCCGAAGCATCTTGACGCACACTCCTTGCATTATGAAATCGGACCGATGATCCCTAGAGCGGAATGGGGAAGGTATTCTTTATACGATTAAGCGCCAGGCGGGGCGGTAGCCTCCAGCTAAACCTTATGCTAACGGCTTGCCGGCTACAATATGCTGACGGGATTTATCTCACGCGAGAGACCGATAGATGCTGTTCCTGACTCGTGAACCGCTTTGGCTGTCCGGACTTTTTCTCGTTGGCCTGACAAGCGTTCTTGCCTGTTTTGGGCCTCTCATCGTCCGCCGCTTTGTCGCTCTCGAAAAGCTGACGACAAACAATGAGGTGGCCGGCTTCAAGTTCGCCACAGTTGGTGTACTTTACGCAGTGCTTCTTGCCTTTGCGATCATTCTAGTGTGGGAAAAGTACGCGGACGCCGACGACACTGTTGAGAAGGAGGCCGGCGCCGCTGCCGCATTGTATCACATCTCTTCCGGGTTAGAGTCGAACGAAGCTTCGGCCCTGAAGATCGCTTTGACGGCATATCTGCGCTCGGCTGTTTCCAATGAATGGCCCGCGATGGAAGGCGGTGGAGAAAGCAAGAAGACGCATACTGCGTTGGAGGCCCTCTACAACACGGTTTCTATGTCGGCAAAATCCCAGGGCGGCAGCCCCGTTGCCTCTGAAGTATTCCGCCAGATCGACGATCTAACGCAGGCGCGGCGCGCAAGACTTGAAGCGGCTGAGGGAGCGGTGCCAGGCGTAGTTTGGGCGGTTCTTCTCGTTGGCGCAGTCTTGACGATCAGCTTCACATTTTTCTTTGGCACTATCAATTTGCGGGCGCAGATGCTTATGACCGCGCTACTTTCGGTACTGATATTTTCCGAGCTTTTGGTCGTCGTAGCCTTGGACCGCCCATTTTCGGGAACCGTGAAAGTCACGCCGGACGCCATCGTGGAGGTCGTTCGGGACCATGCGGGATCTTGAGATTGATCGCCTTATCCCATGCCCACTAACGAAGGCGGCGCGAGCCACGCAACGATAATAATAGCTGCGATCACCACGGCGGTGATCGCCATCGCCAAATCATCCCTCTGCGTATGGACGTGGAACCGATCACGTATGCCGGCCTGGCGGCGCAACTGCTTCACATCGCGAATTTCCTCGCCAGCGGCAATGATGTTGACCACGCTGCCATTCATAAAACGCATCCTTCTCGCCGATTAAAACCTCAAGGTCGGTCAAGTGTGCCTTCACCGCCAAACTCTCGGATTTGAGTGTAGTGATGATCAGAGCACGGCGCGGATGGGCGCGAAACGCCTCTATTACGCCTGTCGGGGTCCGGAATGGCATCGTGATCCCAGAGAGTCAGTCGGTTGTGTGAGTCAGAAAGTCGGTGTGCAATAGACCAATACTGTTCTGTTTGTGACAGCTATTCTCGTGGCCGCAATGAAAACTAATTTTGCTAAACAACATCCTTGCCGCGCGACCCGCGAAAGTCGCACTCCAGATCGACCAGAATTCTTGCAGATATTGCCCTTCGCGTAGTCGCCTTTCGGGCTCTAGTCTTACTGCGTCATAAATTTCGTAGCCTGACTTTCTTGATCGGTCGTGCACAGCAGGGACATCGCGCGAGTTGTCTGGCGAGCGCGACCGTTAATCGTCGTCGCATGGTCGCGATGGAGTTTGGGATGTGACGTTCTGTGCGCAGCGGCAGAGCCGCGGGGTCGCTGATTGGCGGAAAGACAAGGCGTTTGGAAGACCCCGCCGGGACGCATGCCCGAGGGGGGAATCGTCTGCCTTTCGCAGATCAGGAATCCATAGGAGGCAATGCACAGCGTCGCGTGATGATGGAAGCCGCGCCAGCCGCGGCCTTCGAAGTGCCCCAGGCCGATCTCCTGCTTGAGATCCTGATAATCGCGCTCGATGCGCCAACGCAGCTTTGTAAGGTCAACCAGACGCGTGAATGCGATTTTCTCCGGCAGCGTCGAGAACCAGTATTTTATCGGTTCAGCTTCGCCCTTGGGCCACTCGATCAATAGCCATTCTTCAAGCCGCGCCTCGGACAGATTGTAATCGCGATGGGCGGCACGAACGCGCAGGCGTGCGAAACGCGAGGTGAGCGGCTCGGCGGTTCCTTCGCGCCATGTGACCGTGCGCCAGGCTTTGGCCGGCAGGCTCTGCGCCAGCGCCTTCACCGAGATCGGTTGGTGGTGGCTGTCGCGGCGCATCAGGCTGGGTGGGCGGCCGCGGCCTGACCACGCCTTGGGACGAGCCGGTGCGGTGCCCGGCGCCCCCACTGTGGTGTTGGGCAGAATGCCGGCGACATAGGTCAAGCCCAAGGCGGCAATGGCCCGGCGCAGCTCCGTGTTGGCGCCATAGCCAGCGTCCATCAGGACGACGCCGCGAGGCAGTCCCGCGTCATAGGCCGCGCGGATTTGCGCGAGCGCGATCTCGGGCTTGGTCTTGAAGCCGATCTCCTGAGGCACATGGGCTTTGCACCGCCGCAGTTCGTCGTCGGCCCAGTCGTGCGGAAGATAGAGCTGATAAGCTACCGGCAGGCTGGCGTGCCTGTTGGCCAGCGACAGCGAGACGGCGACCTGACAATTATCCTGCTTGCCCAGCTGGCCGCAATATTGCCGCGCCACGCCGACCGAATGCCGGCCTTTCTTGGGGAACCCTGTGTCATCGATGATCCACGCCTGGATTGGTCCATGGTCCTCGATCTTCGGCAGGACCATCTCCTGCACCTTGGCCAAAACCGCCTCATCGGACCAGCGTCCCTCACCCACGAAGTGCAACAGGGATTGGTGCTGTGCCGCCGTCCGTTCCGGCGCTGTCACCGCCGCCATCGGCTCAACGCTCTTGCGTTCGACCGGCATCAGAAGCCCGGTGCAATAATCGCGTAGCGGACGAGCTCGGTCCACATGACCGAGCACGCTCACCAGCCCTGCAACGTAACCCAAAACCGTTCCGCACAGCCATCCGTTCGAAGATCCATCATGGCCTCCGTGCCGAAATGAATCTCCCAAGCCTACGTGAGTCGCCTCCGCAAACCGCCGCGGCTTTCTGACTCAGTAAGACTAGGCGGTCTTGGCCAGGTGGTAGTTGATGGCGTGCTTGTAGGGCTTGGCCTGCGGGCGCCGGCGGGCCGCGTTTCGCCGCGGCCGCGGCCTTCCTTCAGCGGGTGGCTGGGGTCTTTGTCGTCGCGGCCGTCTTCGCCACGCTCTTAAGGTGAATTGGCATCATCCCCTCCTGTTGTTGGCACTCAGGGCGCGGGGACTCAATCATGTATGTACCCTAGGCTATAAAATTAGCCCATCGGCATATGGTTTGATGTATATTGAGGTCGCAATTTATAGTGCACACACTATATAGATTGCCGATGTTTATAGACCACAGGGTATAGTCATGGACCGGCGACAAACCTCGGCTGCAGCTCGGCGATCTCTCGATCGCACCCTCGCGCTATTCCGCCCCGCGCCGCGCCATCCCCCGGCCAAGGGCTGGATCCGCGCCCTGCGCGATGCGCTCGGCATGACGGCCGAGCAGCTGGGCGACCGCATGGGCATCTCCCAGCCCTCGGTCCAGCGCCTCGAGCAGTCGGAGGCCAGCGGCACGATCCAGCTCGGCAGCCTGCGCAAGGCCGCCGCCGCCCTCGACTGTGAGGTCGTCTACGCCCTCGTGCCCCGCCGCTCGCTGCAGGAGACCTATCAGGCAGCGGCCTTGCGAGTGGCGCGCCGCGAGCTCGGCCTGATCGACCACACCATGGCGCTGGAGGACCAAGCAGTTGGCGATGAGGACGACGACGAGCGCCTGAAGCAATTCATCGCTGAAGAGCTGGATCCGCGCGAGCTGTGGGGGCGCCGGTCTTGACCGACGACGAGGACCTCTACCGCGCCGACGACGGGGCCATGGTGCTTAGCGCCGGGGATCGCGAGGCGCTGATCCCGACCTGGGTCGTCACCCGCGACGACCTCAATCGAGCTGAGCGCGATAACATCGCCGCCGGCCGCCGTTGGGCCCGGCGGCGAGCGTTCGATGTCCTCGATCCCGATGAGCTGATGGCCCTGCACAAGCGGATGTTCGGCGCGGTGTGGCGCTGGGCCGGAGAGCCGCGTCGGGTCGAGACCAACATTGGCCGGCCAGACTGGTGGAGGCTGCGAGAGTATCTGCAACAGCTGCTGGGCAACATCCACGCCCAGGTCGAGGCCGGCGGCCGCGATGCGGACGAGGTGGCAATCGACTTCCACCATCAGCTGGTGGCGATCCACGTCTTCCCTAACGGCAACGGCCGCCACGGCCGCCTGGCCGCGGACATTCTGGCCGTGCGGCTGGGGCGCGAGCCCTTCAGCTGGGGGCGCTCAGACCTGGTGGCCGTGGGCGACGCGCGGATCTCCTACAGGGCCGCCCTGAAGGCGGCTGATGCCGGCGATTTGGCGCCGCTGTTCGCCTTCGCGCGCTCCTGAGCGCGATGGGGTAGGGAGAGGTTATGGATTATCGAGGGCAAGTGGCGCACCACGAAGCGCCCCATGCCGTGATAGCGTTGATGACCCGGCTTGGGCTGTCGCAGGACGGGATGGACATCGATGCGCCAACGTCGGTTCCCGGCGCCTTCGGCAAAACCGGCGTGATGACCCATGGGGCCGAGCTCGAGCAGCCCGAATCGGATCAGTTCAACGACCTTGGTCGCCTGCTCGCCGTCACCCTCGCCGGCGCTGTCTCAGACGCGAAGCTCAAAGGCCTTTCGCCGTCAGACGCCCTCCAGGCCCAGCCCGGAGACCTCGCGGTGGCGAAGCGCTTTTGCACGGAATACCCGTTCGCCCAAGACGAGGGCGAGGCGGTCGCGCTTGATAGGGGACTGCAGATCGCCGCCAAACGGCTGGCGGAGCCCGGCGCTTGGGACGCCGTCTGCGCCGTGGCGAAGGCGTGCTTGGCTCGGGGCGGCAAGCTGTCGAAGCTGGAGATCGAGGACATCGCCTTGCCGATCCTGGGCATCGAAGGGCCGGTCGGGCTCGTCGCCACGCCGGACTAGGCGGCCGTGTGGGTCGGGTTCAGAGTGGGAAGCGCTCGTCGAATTGCATGAACGGGGCCGTGTTTACCCGCTCGCCTCGCGATAAGGCCGCCAAGCCCTCGATCGCGCGATGCTTACCAGGAACAAGACATTGAGCAGTGGTTGAAGGTGTTCGACGACAGCACACCCAAAACCACCGCGGAGTGGCGAGAGCTCAACAACAAGGTTCAAGAGCTTAACCGGTTGAAAGCTTCGCGTTCGCTCAAAGAAGGCGACTACGAAAGCTATCTATTTCGGGTAGAGAGGCCCCATCGCACTCTGGCGCTGCAACGATGCATTAAGCGAGGGCTTGCAAATGACGAACCGAGGTACAGGGCGCTCATAAGAAACGTTTGGATGGACTGTGAAAACGCCCGGCAACATCCGCATGAAGCCAGCGCAAAGGATGGCGAGCCTGATCCCAGTTTAAGAGAAGAAATAGTATGACTGATTCCTTTTTCAATCAATACTCGTCCTGGAGATCATCGTGTTCGGGCGGAACAGATGCTTGTGGAGGAATAGGGATATCGGCAAGCGTCCGCATGGCTTGCCGACCGGTCAGAAAAAGCGGTATCGGCCTGTTATGGCCGGCCATGTGTTCGAGCTGCTTTGCGTTGTCGTCACTTGATGCAGCAGACAGGATGTCGCGCCAGACTCCGCGCGGATGCACGGTGTGGAAGATGTTGTCGAACACATCCTTGTATTCAAGAACGATCTCATATGTGTCGTTTACGACGCACGGCACCGACTCGACCGGTCGCCAGCCCGACGCGTCTCTGACTTGCATAACGTCTTGCTCGGTAATCGAAATATCGATCCCGAGAGCCTCTTCGGCACCGATCAGGCCGGAGACGACGACCGGCCGGGTCAGGCGGTAAACGTGGTCCTCTCGGCTCCCGAGCCGCCTGTTGAGATAGACGACAACATCCTTCGCTAGACCCTTTCCTTTGTTTTGAAGTTCACCGCGAACGGCAATCGTGCCCGCGGGAGGCGGACTTTCTTCCCCCCGGCATCCTGCTTTCGGCGAGCCGTCTGTTGCTGTTCCAATCGACTCCAAAAGGATCCTGACTTGTCGAGTACTTGAAGTCGATCACGCAGAAGGGACGCAAATCTTCCCGATGATGGCGCTCGGTCTGTTTAATTCCTTCTGCCGTGTCCTTAGCAAGATTGCGGCTATACCACGCGAGCGAGAAAGTGGCCGCAGCCATCAAAGTAGTAACTAACGTCAAAGCTACATTGATCCAATCCGCTGTTGTCATTCGGCTTCCATCATCTCTAAGTGGATCCGTCAAAATAGCGAACGGATACGGTCCGCTTTCAATATGTCTTTCGGCTCACGTACTAGATACTTACCGCGCGGACAGTTCTGAATGCCGGACCGGAATTTGAAGACCGCCCTTGCTCGCCAGAATTTCGACCTTTGCGCGGTCATTATCGCTCGCGCCCGGAGCCGTACGCAATTCACTTATCAGGGTAGCGAAATTCGCGCGGACATAAATTCCTGGTCCGTTCGACACGTCGATGAAGCCCCTGCGCTGCTTCTCACTTTGAGGCGTTCCATCAGGGATTAAGCAGCCGGGGGCAACGAAGTTCATTGTCGCCACGCGCAATTCGTTTTCGCGTGCGTATTTCATACCCTTCACGAAAGCTCGAAGATGCGCCTGGTGGCCTTCGTGTATATTCATTCCTTCATAGGTGGAATGATCGACGTAACGCACCTTGCCAATCCACCATTTGCTTTTGAGTGATTGATCGAGCGAGTACATAAGAGCCCGCGCCGTGCTCTTAACGGCAACGCTTTCGCTATCCTTGGCATACTTGGCCCACATCTCTTCCGACTCGTGGTTGCCGATAAACCAACGGCTTGCGACAATAAGGTCGCGCCCATACCGCTCATTGTCTTCTACGAATCGCCGTACTTGGCTCTTTCTTTCCTCGTCGGGAAACCACGTCTCTATTTCGCGGTGCTGGCTTTTGATTGCCTGCCGGGTCAGCGCGGGCGTCATGCCCTCTTCGATATCCTCGAAAATTCCGAGTTTTGCGAACCACGCCGCGCGCAGATCGATGAGCGCGGCGAATTTCTTGAATGTCAGATAGCGCCAGATCACCGCATCGAGATCGAGTTCCCCAACTTGATTCATCGCACAGACCTCGCAATCACGTTGCGCCTGATGCCATGGCTATCTCGGCTAACTCGGAAAGCGTCACAAAGCGGACACCGTGCGTTTCGCTGAGCCATTTGCGGTTCGCAGCATCTAGAATAGAAGCACCGGATGCGTTCTTGCCGGTGTCATGCGTGCAAAATAGGTCGAGCCCATAGCCGTAATGGGCAGCGACACTATCACCGTCAGCCCACTCCGCGATGGCTAACCTTATCTGTCGCGCACTCGCCTTCGGAAGGCCCTTGAACCACAACTCGGGATTCGACGGATTATCGCAGTGGGCATATTTCCGGCCGAGTTCCACCGCCTTCGCATGACCTAGGCCGCGAGCGTCGATTGTCGTGGCCAACTCATTCACCTTGTCCATTCGGGCTATATGGTCTTCCCCCTGAAAAGTGATCCTCCTTGAAGTATGGGTTTTGATCCTGAGGAGGAATCAACATGGCGCGGAAGAGGTTCAAGCCGGAGGAGAGGTCAGCCGCAAGATTCATAATGTCTGCGGCGAATTGAGGATGACGCTCTCGCCACTCCGCGATCTGCGCCGGGGAAGGCTCCGGGCAACCTGTAGCTCACCTCAAAAGGCAAACATGCGAGTCGCCGTAAGTCGTTGATATTCGGTTTGCGTCCACCCCAATGAATTGTCACGCCCACCCCAAAAGAGGGTCAAATGAGGGGTCTTCCACCCCAAAAGATTGTATCGCAATGCAGGGTCTTTTTCGGCCGCGCCGGACCTAGTCAAAATACCGCCTAGCTGGGTCTCGTCGGCAAATCGACCTCACCTTCCATCGCCTTGTCGAGATTGAGCAGTGCGCTTACCAGCGCGAGCCGCGCCCGGCGGACGTTGACGCCTGAGAGCCGTTCGGTCTGGCCGGCAGCCGCTAGGAACTCATCCAGCATATCCGGGCAATTTCGAACCAATTCGAGAAAATAATCGCCCGAGGGCGTGTTCTGGCCCGAAAACCAGTTCTTGACGGTTCTTTCTGTCGCTCCAGGCAGGCCTTGGCGGCGTCACGCTCAACGCCTACGGCATAAGTCAACCAAGAGCCGAGCGAGATTTCCGAGACACTGAGATCGCCGGCGCCGAGTTTGCGGTACTTCATGGCGGCAAATTTCCTGAGGTTGAGGCGGGGTAGGGGACGAACAGGCTATCACCCAACATATAGGATCAGCATCGGCTATCCCCCATTGTCGCCGCTTGGTCGACGATCAGCTTGGCGAACCGGTCAAATCCTCTGCGCAGAAATATTCACGTGCGCTAATCCCGTCGAGGACGGTCCGCGCGAGGAAGTCGAAGAACGCAGCGTCGTTCTTTGCATGGCCGCTCCGACGAGCGCGAGTTCAACGCAGTGCGCTGCCTATTGGCGAGGCTTTATCCAGGCTAGGAGGAGTCCGTTCAAGCGCCACGCGCCACGTGCCGCGCGCCTTAACTGGAGGTCCACCCCTGTCATCCGCACCCGCCATTCGCATAGCTGCTCGCTTGTTCCGAACGCGTCCGCGATTGCGGCGATCGCTTCGCCACGCCGCCGGCGAACGATAAGCGCGTCGCGCGGGATCAACATCGCCGCAGCCAGCCAATCCGCCTCAGCTTTGGCCTCATCCGAGTATCTGCGGTTTTTAACGCTGTCACTGGGGTCTTTACGAACTGCTAACCAATCCTTCGTGATGCGTCATTACGCGTTAGCGCCGCTTTGAGCGAATGCGCTGAAGCCGGTTCCGGCTCTTCCTCGAAGTAAGGGAAAACAGATCGCAATGTCAGACTCAACGTACCTAGCGCCGAACGCTCGAATAGCAACTCAATCGATGGCTGGGTCGTGGCGGCGAAATATGCAGTCGACCTCTACCATGGCGACGGGATCGGCGCCGTGAAAATTCAAGGGTGCAAAGACGCAAGGCACAAAGCCTAACAGCTTCATGAACGAGACGGCGTCGCCCATATCCCAAGTGTCTTGATACAGTTTGCTGATAGGAAGTTCCAGCTGAACCGCTTGCACACGATTTAACAAATGGCGGGCACCTTCGAGGCAAGCTCTTTCATGGCCTTGCGTGTCAATCTTTAGAAAAAGCCGCCCCCCTGGGATTTTAGAAAACATCTCGTCCAGTGTGATCAGTTGGACGTTTATCTTACGTAGCACTTTCGACTGTTTATGAAAGCGCTCGGCAGCGGGATTTTGAGCGTGAAGAGAGCTGAAAACGCTGTATTCGGTCACCCCTATCTCGGCAGTGCCCGAGGCAGAGGAAATTCCGACATTGAAGCCCTTCCACTTAGAGTCATGGGCGAACCGCTGGCTCAAAATTTCAAACACCTCCGGGATCGGTTCGAAGGATACGATCTGGCCCCGGTAGCCGGTGCTACGTATTTCATCGGCGAAGCCGCCTTCATTGGCCCCGACATCGATCACGGTGTCGATTGATCGACTCCTCAAAATGTCTTCTCGGTTTGGTTTGGCGCGAAGAACATCGACGCCGAGATGCCTGATGAGCGCCTTAATGCGGTGAGCGGTCGTCATAATAGATCCTGGTTTAAAACAATGCCCGGAATGTGAAGCGTCTATCTAGACCCCTTATGCGTAAAATCTTCTTTCGGGAGCAGCGCGCGATGTTCCCCCATTAAACATTCTGGCGAACGATCACCGCTTACTTGATGTTCGGCGCCCGAGGGATGTCGTCGTGATTTCACGATTTTGTTACGCAAATGCGTCTCATGACGCAAAATTGACCTCATGCTTTTCATAACGGCGTAACCTTATAAGAACAGCATTTAGGTGCGGTCAAAAGTCCGCGCGATTTTTTTGGTAGCAAAGATTACATTTGATTTTTGCTGCATGTGCTTTGCCGTCTGGCATATTGCCAAAAGACGGTTGGCCCGCCGCGCCTTCTTGTTGAGGGATGACCCAGAATCGGGTGCCGCCGACGCGAACGGAAAAGGTCCTCCGGAATGACCGTCGTTGACTTCCTGGTGATCATCCCAGCCTTCAGACGTCCGGATCATCTTCGCGACGCCATCGAGGGTGCGTTAAATCAGCCCGGCGTCACAAAAATAATACTCGTGATCGACGATAGCCCTGAAGGCTCTTCGGAATCGGCGGCCTCGCAGTTCGGAACCGGCGTGAGTTATGTCAAGATGCCCAATGCGACTGGCGGGTGGCCTGGGTTGGTACGGAATTACGGCCTCGAACATGCGGCGCGATTGAACATAGACGCGTTCTTTGTGCATTTTCTGGATGACGATGACATCCCAGCTCCGGGAATTTATTCCGATGCCAAGATGGCCTTTCAAAAAGAGCCGGTCGGGGTCGTATTTGGCGCGATGAAACCTTTCTGCGATTTTTCATCGGACTCTCAAACGCGCGACCGCCAGAAAGACCAGCTTCTGAAGGTAAGCCAGTGGCAAAGCCACATCCGGGCGCTCTCGACGATCTACGCGAAAATAACCTCCTTCTCGCGGCCATTGGGTCAATGGCTTTTTCGTAGCCAGTACCTCTATAGTCACGAGCTGTTCTTATGCAGCGCCGCGATGATACGATATTCACGCGTCGGGGAATTGAGCGGGTTTGACACGCAGACCCGCATCACGGAAGACTATGAGTTTTATACGCGGGCTATCAATTCATTCGGTGTGTTTTACCTGAATAAAGTGAGCGTGTTCTATCGGACGGGAAGCACCGGGGCTTTGTGGAATCCGCTTGCATTAGAAGCAGCTGCGGAAAGGGAGCACAAATCCGAAGTCGCTGAGACTTTGAGAAAAAGAAAGGAACGCCTTCGCGCTCAGTTGGGTATGTTTCGGTTTCTTAGCGAGAAACTATTGTTCAGATTAGCGTTGTTTCTTCTGAACCGAACCGTCGTCAAGAGTGTTCGAAAGCAACTGAATAGCGACATGACGCCCCGCTAAAAGACCCAGACATCCTTCTCTTGAGCCAATCAAAGCTCTGGACTCATGAACACTCGCACTGCTTCTGCTTAGGTACTTTGACACACCCAGCACGAGCCGTCGGCCCCACTCTCTCAATGGACCTCGGCTATGTCTGTCTCCTATTTATAAGAAAATTCTGACGATTCGGAACAAACCGCTACTTGAATCGAGTCCCCTTTCTGCCGGAAGACCCACTCACAGCTTTGTTACACGCTTTATCGGCTAAGCATTAAATGCATCGCGCTTCATTCATCTGCGTGTAGCTTTTCGCATTCACCGTTTATCCGCGGTCGCACCGCTGCGCCCAGATTGAATATCAAATACTTAAACACAGCCGACAAGCTGCTCAAGCAGCGCGATGCGGCTCTGCTCGAAATGGGAGATTGTCATGAGATGCCTGTCGGCATTTTTAGTCATGATTGGAGCTACGGTTAGCGGTGCGGCGGTTGCGCAAACCGTGCCCGGCGGCTCGAATACCGATGTTCAATATAACGCCAGCGGCTCATTTGGAGGCAGCAACTCGTTCACATGGAATGGTACGCAAGCAACTGCAACCGGCTTTGTCGCCACGACCCCAACGGGAACTTCCGATATGGGGATTAAAACCAATCAGACCGGCCCAACGACCGGGACGCAGACAACCGAGACGGATTTCAACCAGTTTAATGTCAATAGCGACGCTATAGATCTCACGGCGGGCGGTGTAACGATCAACGGTTTGGAGTTGAACTATAATTTCGGGGGCGCAAATCTAGCCGGTGCCCGCAGCGGCGAACAAATTAACATGACATTGGCGGGAACAAGCACGCAGTCAGGCGATGCCAATCCGTTTTACACGGGTATCGTTTCAAATATGGAGATCAACGGCAAGGCCGGAAATTCCGCCGCCGAAGCGATTGACGGCGTCAACGCGTTCGTACATCTGACAAATACGGCGGCGGCAATAAACACACTGGCTGGATTTGAAGCCGATCTTGTGATGGAACCAGGAACCTCTGCATCGGGACGCTCCGGATATTCCGCAGTTGCTTACGGAAACGTGCAGGGAACAAGTGGCGACTCAGCCTATACTCTCTCGTCCAACACAACGACATCTCACGGCTGGAAAACCGCGCTCGCCCTCGGCAACTACGCTGGCGGAGCCGCCCTCGATAGCACAGTAGGGTGCGTTATTTGCACGGACGGAAGCGCAGACACGATAGCAAACGGAATTAACCTGAGTTCTTACACAATTACAGGATACCCGTTCTACTTCACAATGACCAACGGCCAAAAGATCATCGCTGAATCCGATCCGGAGATTTACTTGGATAACGGCACGGCATCTTCCTCACCAAATCTTTCGCTCGGTCTCAACGGCGTTGGAAAAGGCCAATTGGTCGCGAACAGCGGCTACAATCTTGAACTTTACGACATAGGTCATGGTAAGAATTTGATCGGTGCATACAATACGGGTGACGTTGCGGTCGGCGATACATCCGACACGGAGACTTTAAGGCTCTATGGAAAGACGATGACCGCGAGCGGCTATCTCTGCCTCACCTCGGGTGTGGCCAGCACCGGGTCTTCATGTTCGAGTTCTGACGCGAGGTTGAAGAACGTCAAGTCCGAGATCAGCCCTGCCAATGCACTCAAAGAGGTAAGCGAACTCAAGCCTGTGGTCTACACCTGGAAAGATGAGAAACGGGGCAAAGAAGATCAGATCGGACTTATCGCTCAGGATGTTGAGAAAGTGTTTCCCAGCGTGGTCGCAAAAGGCTCTGACGGTTACAAAACATTAGATTATGCAAGACTCGTCGCCCCCCTGATCGCTGCAGTGCAAGAGCTGAAATCCGAGAATGACGCCCTCAGAAAGTGTCAGCGTAGCATTCTCGCGGAATTTTCCGGAGAGCGCGATTTGCACAAAGTTAAAATGCTTGGTTGCGAGTAATTTCCAAACGCGTTTTTTCCACAACGGCGACCTCGGAAAACCCTTCACTTTATGAGGAGGCCACGCCTAGGAATACGCTCACGCGCTTTTGAAGAGCGTTGAGCAAAACGCCGCGGCGGCCTCCGCCGCACCAACCGGCGAACCCATTGAGCTGGCGCATTGTCGATCAGTCCGGTTAGGGGCCGCCGTTTACCCTGCGAGCAATTTGCCTACGCCTGCGGGAAGAAGCCGGGATATATGTGCTGTTGGATCGCGGAACGACGCTCGGCAAAAATGTCGGAAGCGCCTCCGATCGATTTCAGATTACTAACAGCTGCCAATGGCCAGAGCCTGATATGCAGACATTGCAATCTACCCGAGAGGCGCCGCATTTCGTAGCTCTCGATTCCATTCGAGGCATCGCAGCTCTCTCTGTTGTCCTTTGTCACATGACCTGGACAAGCGTTGTGCAATCACAGAGTTACGTACAGAACAGTTACCTGATGGTTGATATGTTTTTTGTGCTTTCGGGCTTCGTCATATTTTACGCATACGGAAAAAGAATAAGCTCCGGTCTCGATTTTTCCAAATTCATGTGGCTCAGATTCTGGAGGCTATACCCCCTCCATTTTTGCCTTTTGATTGTATCGCTCGGTATTGAGTGCCTTAAGGCACTCGCTCAGTGGCGCTTTGGCATTGTCGCCAATAATCCCGCATTTTCCTCGAACAACCTTAGCTCGTTCATAGGAAATCTTTTTTTAGTCCAGTCATTACATTTGTTTAACAAGGGCACTTTCAACGAACCAGCATGGAGCATCAGTGTCGAATTCTACACTTATATTCTGTTCGGCATCCTAGTCCTTCTGTCCGGCAGCAAGAGAGTCGTTCTGATTGCGGCTGCGTGTATTTTCGGCCTTAGCCTCGCGGCGCTTGTACCGCTCAGCCAAAAAGGTCTGGCTCACTACACATATGATTTCGGAATAGTTCGTTGCCTCGCAGGCTTCTTCCTCGGTGTCCTGACGTTCGCGTTCTATGAACGTCTGCGATCTTCTAACATCACAAATTCCCGTCCAAGGTTGATAGGCTGTTTTCCGCTTGTAGCCATTACGACGTTCGTTCTTTTCCTTCAACTTAAGTCGCCGGGGTATTCAGATCTGGCGATATATTTTCTGTCTGCCGCCGTTATCTTGTCTCTTGCCTTGACCCCGAGCAGCGGCCCGACGCGGCTCCTCAGCACGGCACCATTTGCGTGGCTCGGAGCGATTTCATATTCCATTTATATGGTCCACGACTCTGTCGTGTGGGCGGTCAACCAAACTCTTCGAATCGTGGTGCATGCGAAGGTAATTCACCTACCACTCTATGAAACGCCGGTTTTAGAGCCGCACGCCGCGGTAGGACTTGGTGCGGTCGTCATCACGCTGATCCTTGTTTTGATCATTTCTCATTTCACCTTCGTTTGCATCGAAAAGCCGTTCCGCGATTGGTCAAAGTCCGCCTGGCCTATTGTTCGAGCCCGACTGCTGCCGAAAACCGCGACGCCTAACTAGCTCGATCTTCATTTCGACATCGCGAGGTTCACTCCAGCGACCTCAAGTCAATACCTTGAGCGCAGTCGCGAGCCGACGCTCCGTAGTCGTCGAATAATTGTCGGCGTATTTCCCTCTGTTTTGTCACCTGTCCCGCGCCCTTCTTCCGGCCAGAGAGCACCATCCTCGCCTCATGGCCGCAAGCGCTTCGCGATTCTCCACTGCGTTGCGTGCTGATTCCGACGCAAATCGCCATCGATTCCGAGAATTAATCGCCGCCGATTCCGATTTGAATTCGCCGCCCATTCCGAGATGATCTCGCCGTTGATTCCGAGATGATTTCGCTCGGGGGGAAGCGCCTCTTCCGGTCCTTTAGGGTCTGCTCTTTCGGCTTTGCCAAGGGGGACCTCGATGCCGATGGGGAGGATGTCGATGCGCCGTGTGCGCGATTGCATCAGATTGAAGAATGCCGGGATTTCGACGCAGGAGATCGCGCGGCGTGTCGGTGTCGCGCCGTCGACGGTGCGACTGACGCTTCGCCGCTGTGAAGCGGCGGGGCTGACCTGGCCGTTCGATGTGGGTCTGACCGACGCGGTGTTGGAGCAAAAGCTTTTCACCAACTGCGGGACAAAACAGGGCCATCGGCGTCACGAGGAGCCAGATTGGGCCGCGGTGCATCGGGAGATGAAACGCAAGCACGTCACGCTGTCGATCCTCTGGAACGAATATATCGAGCGTCATCCCGGTGGTTATCGCTACTCGCGGTTCTGCGATCTCTATCGTCAATGGGAGGCCTGCCTGCCGGTGACGATGCGGCAAACGCATGCGGCGGGCGAGCGGCTGTTCGTTGATTACGCGGGTGACGGTGTGCCGGTTGTCATCGATCGTCTGACGGGCGAGATCCGCAAGGCGCAAATCTTTGTCGCTGTGCTCGGCGCTTCCAGCTTCACTTTTGCCCAGGCCGGCTGGACCCAGACGCTTGCCGATTGGATCGACGCCCATGTCCAAGCTTTGGAGATGATCGGCGGCGTGCCGCATCTGCTGGTGCCGGACAATACCAAGACCGCGGTCATCAAGGCCAGCCTCTACGATCCGCTGGTCAATCGCACCTATGCGGAGATGGCGGCGCATTATGATACCGCTATTTTGCCGGCGCGGCCGCGGCGGCCGCGCGATAAGGCCAAAGTCGAGCAGGCGGTGCTGATCGTCGAAAGATGGCTTCTCGGCAGATTACGCCATCGGACCTTTTACAGCCTGGCCGAGGTCAACGCAGCGATCGCAGAGCTGTTGAAGGTTCTCAACGAGGAAGCGCCGATCCGCCGGCTTGGGGTGACCCGCCGGCAGCTCCTCGAAGACATCGACCGCCCGGCGCTGAAGCCTTTGCCCACCGAGCCTTACGAGTTCTGCGAATGGCGCGTCTGCCGCGTCGGCATCGATTATCACGTCGAGGCCGGGGCCCACTATTACAGCGTGCCCTATCGCTTCGCCCGCGTGGAAGTCGATGTGCGGCTGACCGTGCGGACGGTCGAGATCTTTTTGAAGGGTGAGCGGATTGCGGCGCATTCGCGCGTGAGCGGCAATCACAAGCACACGACCATCCCGGAACATATGCCATCCAGTCATCGGCGTTACGCCGGCTGGACGATTGATCGCATCCGCGAAGATGCGCGCCTGATCGGACCCGCGACGGCGGCGCTCTGCGAACAGATTCTTGAGGATCGGCCGCATCCGGAACAGGGCTTTCGCGCCTGCCTTGGCATCGTCCGGCTCGTGCGTCCTTATGGTGCCGAACGTGTCGAAGTCGCCGCCGAGCGCGCCATCGAGATCGGCGCCCTGACGTATGGCTCGGTCAAATCCATCCTCGTCAACAATCTCGATCGGCGCCCGGCGCAGAAGCGGGCCACGGACAGCACGCCGATTCTGCATGTCAACATCCGTGGTCCCCGCTACTACAATTAGGAGAGACGTTTTGCTCAATCATCCGACCCTCGAGCAACTTCATGCTTTGGGCCTTTACGGCATGGCCAAGGCCTTCGTCGAAGCCGCAGCCGCCGATGAAAACGCCCTCAGCCATCGCGAATGGCTGGGGCTTTTGCTTGATCGCGAAAAATCATGGCGCCAGGACAAGCGGCTCGCTGCGCGGCTGCGTTACGCCAAACTGCGTCAGCAGGCCTGCGTCGAGGATATCGATGTTGATTTGCACTGAAAGCTGACCCGGCGAAGAGGGATATTTCCA
Organism: Methylovirgula sp.; assembly: GCF_037200945.1. Taxonomy (NCBI): domain Bacteria; kingdom Pseudomonadati; phylum Pseudomonadota; class Alphaproteobacteria; order Hyphomicrobiales; family Beijerinckiaceae; genus Methylovirgula; species Methylovirgula sp. The sequence goes on along the minus strand of NZ_JBBCGP010000001.1, from coordinate 643,040 downwards.
TCGAGAATTGACCCATGTTCGAACCACCCCTGCTTGATTTTGGCGGGGGCAATGGAGTGATCGACATGGCGTTATTGAGCGTGATTAGACGCTGGCATTTTCGAGAGCATCTATCGATCCGGGAGATCTCGCGCAGGACTGGCTTGTCGCGGAATACGGTCCGCAAATATCTGCGGTCCGGCGATGTGGAGCCGAAGTTTAAGGTTCCGGAGCGGCCAAGCAAGCTTGACGCCTTCGCCGACCGATTGTCGGCGTGGCTAAAAACGGAGGCGAACAAGCCGCGCAAGCAGAAGCGCACACTGGGGCAGTTGCATGCCGACCTGATCGGCCTCGGTTATAACGGCTCGTACAGTCGGGTTGCGGCCTTCGCCCGGGATTGGCGAGAGGCTCGGCAAAGGGAGTTGCAAACGTCGGGGCGTGGGATTTTTGTGCCGCTGGCGTTTGAACCCGGCGAAGCCTTCCAGTTCGACTGGTCCGAGGACTGGGCGATCATCGGCAATGAACGCACCAAGCTGCAGGTAGCCCATACGAAGCTGAGCTACAGCCGGGCCTTCGTCGTGCGGGCCTATCTTCTGCAGACACACGAGATGCTGTTCGACGCCCACAACCACGCCTTCCAGGTCTTCGGCGGCGTGCCCCGACGCGGCATCTATGACAACATGAAGACTGCCATCGACAAGGTCGGGCGTGGAAAGGCGCGCGATATCAATGCGCGCTTCCTGGCGATGGCTAGTCACTATCTCTTCGAACCGGAGTTCTGCAACCCGGCGTCGGGTTGGGAGAAGGGACAGGTCGAAAAGAACGTCCAGGATGCCCGTCATCGGCTCTGGCAGCCTATCCCGCGCTTTGCCTCCCTGGATACGCTGAACGAATGGCTGGAGGCGCGCTGCAAGGAGCTTTGGGGACAGACATCGCACGGGAGAATGCATGGAACGATCGCCGATATCTGGGCCGAGGAAGCCTCGGCTCTCATGCCGGCCTCACGCCCGTTCGACGGCTTTGTGGAATATACCAAACGGGTCTCCCCGACCTGCCTCGTCCATCTGGAGCGCAACCGCTACAGCGTTCCCGCCTCCTTCGCCAACCGCCCCGTGAGCGTGCGGGTTTACCCGGAGAAGATTGTCGTCGCCGCCGAAGGTCAACTGATCTGCGAGCATCGCCGCATCATCGACCGTTCTCACGATGGGCCAGGCCAGACGGTCTACGACTGGCGCCATTATCTGGCTGTCCTTCAGCGCAAACCCGGCGCGCTTCGCAACGGCGCTCCCTTCGTCGAACTCCCGGATGCCTTCAGGACATTGCAACAGCAGCTTCTCAGGAAGCCAGGCGGTGATCGTGAGATGGTCGACATCCTGGCGCTTGTCCTCCAGCACGACGAACAGGCTGTGCTCTCGGCCGTCGAGCTGGCATTGGAAGCAGGTGTTCCGACGAAGACGCATGTGCTGAATCTGCTTCACAGGCTGATCGACGGCAAACCTGTCGTTCCCCCGAGCGTCGATGCGCCTCAGGCTTTGAGGCTTACCAATGAGCCGAGGGCCGATGTCGAACGCTACGACGCCTTGCGGGAAACAGCGGAGGCGCGCCATGCCTCATAATCCTGCCAGTGGCGCCATCATCATCATGCTCCGGAGCCTCAAGATGCACGGCATGGCCCACGCCGTCGGCGAGCTGACCGAACAGGGATCGCCGGCTTTTGAGGCCGCCATCCCGATCTTGTCTCAGCTCGTGAAGGCCGAAACAGCTGAACGGGAGGTGAGATCGGTGGCCTATCAGCTCAAGGCGGCGCGGTTCCCAGCTTACCGCGACCTGAATGGCTTCGACTTCTCAAGCAGCGAGATCAACGAGGCGCTGGTGCGCCAGCTTCATCGCTGCGAGTTCATTGATGAAGCCAACAACGTCGTTCTGGTCGGCGGCCCTGGTACAGGGAAAACCCATCTCGCAACCGCCATCGGTGTGCAAGCCATCGAGCACCACCGCAAACGTGTTCGGTTCTTCTCGACCGTTGAACTGGTCAATGCGCTCGATCAGGAAAAGGCACAGGGCAGATCCGGACAGATCGCAAATCGTCTCATCCACTCCGACCTCGTCATCCTGGACGAGTTGGGCTACCTGCCGTTCAGTGCATCCGGCGGCGCGCTGCTCTTCCATCTCTTGAGCAAGCTCCACGAGCGCACCAGCGTTATCATCACCACCAATCTCAGCTTCAGTGAATGGGCGAGCGTGTTCGGCGACCCCAAGATGACGACCGCATTACTCGATCGCCTGACCCACCATTGTCACATCCTTGAAACCGGAAACGACAGCTTCCGGTTCAAAAACAGCTCGGCACATGCGGCCAAAACAAAGAAGGAGAAAAATAGAAACTTGACCATCGCACCTGATCCGAAAAATACATAACAGGCGGGTCAGTTCTCAGTGGAAACGCCGGGTCAACTCTCAGTGCAAATCAACAGGCAGGTCTCCGGGCGCAATCAACTTGGCGATTTCGGCGGCGAAAACTCACATTTTTGTCATCAATAGCGCGACCATCGGACGTGCTTTCGAGTACCCAACACTGACACTGTCATTTCGTAAAATAATTCCAGTGAGCATCGTAAAACCATTGTCATAGTCGGAGTGGACGATGAAAAGCACCGAATGATAATTAAGTCGCTACTTCCGACAAGTACCACTGGCTCTTCGGAGAATTTAATTATGACGGCAGTTGGGGAGCCCCAAGCGGAGTTGAACACGATCTACCCGTTCGGCTGTCTTTCTCTTTCCGAAGGTAAGATTTCATTTCAAAATATGGTTCGCCTCGATCCCGGCGGCGCTTTGATATTTCGTGTCGATCTCCCAGCTCGACCGCCGATGTACGGTTTATGGAATCAAATACCGTCAACCGACGACACCGGTTGGAATGCCGAAATCGTGAGGTTTGGGTATTTCTCCAAAAACGCCGTAGGTGACCAGCGCCCCGGGGCAAGGCTGACCCTATCCGTACTTGAGGGTCGGGTGGTCGAGGCGCTCGTTAGAGTTTTGTTCGCAACGCCAGAGATGCGCAACAGAACATTCCCGTTCATGCGCAGGCCCAGTGCTTTCTTTGGCGTCGTGACGTTCGCGCTCGATTGGGTCGTGCTCGCAGCGAAGTAGTCTGCGACGTTTTGAATTCCAAATATCGATAGTTTGGGGGGGCGCCGATGAATTATGCCGATGTCATTGCGCAAATTCAGCAACAGACGACGGTTCAGGGGATTACCCAAGCCAAGCAGAGATGCGAGCTCCGCGTTCTCGGGTCATCCGTCGATGGTACGGTTCAACAGCTCTCGATTCACACGATTGGTGGCGTGGTCACGCCAGCCGAACAGCTCATGGTCGTCCGAAAGACACTGATCTTGAAGACGAAGCGAGTCTTGCGAACAGGCACGTTGGCTTCGTGCATAAAGGGCAGGAAGCAGCGATCAAAATCGAAGCATTCACATTCACCCGTTACGGCCTCCTTCATGGCACGGTCGTGAGCTTAAGCCATGATGCAGTCGCGTCCCAAGTGGCAGACGATGTCAATGACCAAGAACAGGTTGATCGAGCTGACGAAGCATCGAAGGGGAATGACGAGAGTCAGGCGCGCCAACCAACTTACGTCGTGCGTGTCGCACTAAGGGAGCGCGGCGTCACGACGGAACAGGGTTTCATGCCGCTCGAGCCAGGTATGGCAGTGACGGCGGAAATCAAGACCGGTAGCCGAAGTGTGATCAGCTATCTCCTATCTCCACTTGTTCGCTATCAATACGAGGGGCTACGAGAGTGATGAAGGCAATAAACATCGCGCTTATGGGTATGTTGTGTTTGCGGCTGCTATACCCGACAGACACCCGTGCTGCCAATACTGCGAGTCTCGGTTCGTCAACAGATGCGTCGTCATTTGGTACAACCGTATTGCCTGATACGCACGCTGTTAAAGTCCGATTCGGGAACAAGATTTACGCGGTGCCACGTAATTATCTTCTCGGGGCGAGCCAACCAGCAACTCCAAACGAATATGCATCGATTTATATCCAAGCAGAGTGGCCTCGCCTCTCTCCTCTTCCCGCACAGGTTGCCGGAAAATCAGCTCAGCTCGACCGAGCGGGGTTAGGTGACCGATTACGTGCACTTTTTGAGTATGGGAGACATCCTCGCGCGCCAGAGGAGTTGCTGCGCTTTTACCTTCAGACCGCAAACAAATCGACCGGCGATTTCAAGCTAATTGGTTCCGGTTACAAATTATACGAATTCAAAAACGTCGGCCCGAGTGAAATATATACGAAAGAAACATCTAGCGGCACCTTATTGTTCACCTGCGAGAATCAAAAACAGTTCTCTTCAATTAAGTACCCGTCGTGCACAGTCAACGAATACCTGGGCGACAACGCCGGTGTTATCTACCACTTCTCAAAAACATACCTGGACAAGGCTTCCGAAATAGACTCGCGGCTCCGCGAGCTAATGCGTTCGTTTTTGCTCGAATAAGGGGATGACCGATGACTGGATATACACAACTGCAAGTACAGACGCTGCAAGGTTATATCACCGGTGCCGAAAAAGCCCTTGCTAACGGCGATACGCAGAACGCACTAAAATACGTCGAGCTATACTACAATTCACAGACGAGCATGCGAGGCTACGCTACTGACACCCCTCAAGTAGTTAGCGACATGGGGGCGTTGGGACAAACAGCTAACAACGAACTAGCTAATGCGGTTGGTGCAACTGAGTTGAGATCCATTTACGGATCGCCGCCTTTCATCATTCAAAAACACCGCGAATTCGCTGACACCACTCGTTTTGTGCATTAGTGACGCTGCTAACGAAACAACGGGACTGGTCATTGCCGCGAAAAATAATGGAGTTTGATTTGAGCAATGCGCAAAGAAGCGTCGATCTGGATCGCGGCAAGCCAGAAATAAAATGAAAATTACGCCCGTCGTCATTTGCTCGTCTCCGTTTGAGCGCCCGATGAATCGATATCCATAGTACATCATAAAATCGAGCATGACAGTTTGTCTTGTTCATTGTGACACTGTCATTACTTGCGACGATTCGTAATCTCTCACATCCAAGTGAATTGACGATATGCGGTGGCGACACGCACAATTGCAGCACATCTGGGATTGATACGAATGAAGATAGCAAGCATTCACCGAACAGATATGCAGATGTGCTGTAACGCTGCACGAGGGGCAGGCGATGGCAAACGCGGAAGCACAGGACTCGGGTCTTGCAAGTCTTACATTATTACTTCGGTTCTATGGCGCTGCCGTGGATGCTCAACAGATAAGCATCGTTTTAATAATGCGTCGTTTGAAACTTCTGGGATCCTTCGTTGCGCAAATGGCTACGGCCTAAAGGCGCGGGCGATTACAAGCTCTTGGGCGAAACTCGAGAGGCTACCGCTGCCGGCGGTTGCTCAACTCTCTGAAGGCTTGCGCGTAAGATGACCTTAAGATCGCTCTTTGCGAGAAATCGAATTGACGGACTTGGAAGCGGCTGCTTTCCACGCCGAATTTTATGGCAAGTCACTGGGTGGAGAGTGAAACGCGGAAAATCACCCTCAATCCCTACGATAGTTAGCATTGTGCTGGCGGGGTTGATTGCTTGCTCGTCGCCAAAACTCCAAGCTGGTGAGGAAAAACCCCGGAATGGAGGAACAATCATAAGATCGATATCACGCGTAACTTCACTTCCTCTGATACTGGATCGCTTCTCCTTTGGAGACTCGGTATTTGCCTCCCACGCAACTTTCCCGCATCGAGTTGTGTTTCCGCAACCGACTGACTATCCAGAAGTCAAATATATATCGGTCAGAGGAGGTAAGGGTGCTGCTGACCTAATAGTTATAGCGTTGCGAGATGGTGCCGATCGGAATGAGTATTTTTCCGTGACCGGAAATAGTCCGGTCATTGTACCGTCCTCCTCAATTTCTCAGTCTGACCCAGCGATTGCATATTTTCTGAAACGATCTCTGCTAAGAGCCTCCGTAATTGACGATAACCGAATAATCCTGCCTATCGCGCGTAGTCTCAATGTGATCGCCAACGATGCTTACGCTAGTCATCATATTGAAGTCACTCAGCAGGTAGCACGCAGTTACATATCCGGACTATTAGATCGAGCGAGCAGAGATCTCAGCGTGCACTTGGAAGCTGGATGTATATTGTATCCGCAGGTATTCGAAATTCGTTGGGACAAGTCAATTGAACAAGGCATCCTTGTACTTCGATCGTCTGCTTATAATGGCAAGGAAATATATAGCTACACGGAAGATAGGTCGTGTTCTGACGACTTGAAGAAAGTGCATAACTCGCGATTGGATGATTTTCACAATTCTGGGTTATTCATTCCGACCAAATATCTCATATACGCATCAAATCACCACGATGTGTTTTCATTCCCAATAACATGGCTTGATCCGAGTGACGCTAATCACAGGCGAATAATTGTTGACGTCGACAAGATCGCTCCCGCACTCGATAAACGGCTGTCAGAAGTCTTGGCCACCATTCCCGCTGAAAACAGCTGCAAGCAGCATTTGTATGATTGCATACAAAATATAGTTGATGAGGCAATACTGTCCCTAACGCGGTAAATGTAGGAGGGTGAGATGGCATCAACGACTTCGCTTACACAAGCCCAAATCAATGCCCTGTCAGCTTATGCAGTTGGGCTCGGCTCGGAAGGTCGGGCGGCGGTCCCGAGCATAACTCTATCAACGGAGAATTCAGGCTACACCGTCGGGATAATGCAATGGGATTTCGGAGAGCGGAACGCGGGTCAATTTCAGGCCGACTACCAAAACTTTTTAGCTACGTTTTTGGCGTCTGATCAAGCGCAGACCTTATCTGAACAACAGCTAAATCAGATACAAGCAATACTGCCCCAAACTGGAAGCCAGATGGCGGACGACGGGCAATCTTTAAGCACGGCGGAGCTAAATGCTCTCAACGCCTTCGTAAGTGGCCCGGACGGCTTGACTGCTGTAAATCAGCTGGACCAAGCCTCAATAAACCTCCTCACCTCTCCCGCCACGGCCGCAGCGAATTTAGTGGCTACTTCAGGAGGCAATCAGGACACACAGGCATTGGCAGCGGCTATCGCCGCCAAACTTACGAATCAAACGGGGAATGACAGTCAATTCTCGGCTTATCTCCAGCAGCTGGCCGATAATGATACCGCGATCACGAGCGATAGTATCCAAAGTTACATCACTAACAACCTTTCGGGCGCAGCTCAGTCGGGAAGCCAAGCTGCATTCAACGCGGCGACTATAGTCAATGAGATGGCTGATAGCAGTAATCCAGTGCTCCAAGCGACTTACAGCGACTTGGTGGACAATACCGTTAATGAGCCCGCTACCTTGGTATCACAAGATGGCTTATACGATCTGGGAGAGCGATTACTCACGGCCAATTTCGATCCAGCACAAAGCATTATCGCTGCACTCAATTCTGGTCAAAATTATACAGCTAGCGTTGATGGATCGGCAATAGATTCAGACGGATTTGTCGCCTGGGACAGTCAGGCTCAGGTTTACAAACAGGGGACTTTTGTTGGCACCGACGGTTCCGTTGTTATCTGGAATAAAGATGGAACTTCTTACGTCATACAAAACGGTACCGCGACACAGTTGGATGACATCTCCGACATTCAATATGATAGTCAAACCCAGCAGATGACCGTGACGATGCCTGACGGTTCAACGGTCGTCGTCGCCATGAAGTCCCAAGACGACTCTCAGTATGCGTTTAATCAATCTGGCAAACCCGAGAATAACGCACTTGCCGCCATCAACGCAGCTCTTGGCGTAGATAATGAGAGCTATAGTACGCTAGCGGGCGGAGCCGGGCTGGGGTACGCTGAAACAGAGGAGACTAGTCCATCTGGCAATTCAGCTGTGGAGATATCTGGCCAGGGGGATTCATCTAATCTCAGCAACGTTTCAGTGTCCGTCGCTTCGGGGTCTGATGCGACTATAAACGGAAGTGCAGACTCAATTTCTTGGATCAGCGGTAGTAATTCCGTGTTAACCCTGAACGGAACCTCTGACGTTGTCGCTGGATCTGGTGGCAACAGTAGTGCTCCAAATACACTTGACCTCAACGGCGATGGGTCTTCGGCGACTGTCGACGATAACGCCGACGTGGTCCTAGCTGGTCAAGGACAATCGCTTACGATTGGATCTGGATGGGAAGCCCAGGTCGGTTTTGCTGGCGCTGACAATACCGTAACTTTTGCGGATGGCAGCACTCTAGCCGACACAAGCTATTCAAGTTCATCGGGTGCTACGCTCCAGTTCACACCCGTCGACCAACTCGCATTCACGATTGGCGCAATCACAAACGCTGCCGGTGATCCGGAGTATACTCTCGATAATGGAACCGACGTCAATTTGCCGGATCAGACGTCCGGCGGGATCGAGTATGATGGCAGCGGCATATGGACGATCGACAGCTGGACGAATTCCAACGGTTCGGCAGGCCAAATCAATCTGGATGAATCAGGAAGCACCCAGCTCCCGACTATCGATGTAGTGGCGCCGAACAATGATGCGGGGACTTCGACTTTCGAAGTGCCAGATGGCGACGATTTTTATGCGCTGGCCGACGGCACCGTCCAAAACGATATTAGCAACTCACCGATAAATTTGGGATCTGGGTTCAGTCAGGAAGTCGACGGCAGCTATAATCAGATTACAGCTGGTGCTGTCTCAAATGTCACGGTGGACGGAACGGGCAACTCGATCTCGGCCTCTTCGGGCGACTCGATCTCTCTGAATAGCGGGAACTACAACAGTGTCACCGGCGGGGGCCTCACTATTAACGTGGCCGACGGCCTCAACGAGACGATTGGCGGCGATGGCGCTACGGATTCGTACGATTCTATAATCGGCTCGGACTTCACACTCCAGCTTACATCGGGCTCCCTCGTGAATCTGACGGGGTCGGGCGACACGATAGAATCGGATGGCGCTTCCACCTACGCCCTTGATGGCTCGAACGATATGGTCGAAGCGGGCCTGGCCGATGTGATTACGTTAAACAGTGGAACCGGAAATGAGGTCGAGGGATTCGATGGATCCTTCGCCGTCAACCTCGCGGCCAACGTCTCCGCGACAATCGAGGGCGAAAACGGCAACATTACTTTGACCAGCGGCGATACTGTTAACGCCGAATCCGGCGGCGCCGTGAGTATTACCGGGACCGGCGATACTCTCACCGGTGATGAGCTCTCCGTCAGTGTGGCGAGTGGCGTTGTCGCGACAATAGACGGCGGGGAAACCACGATTGCGGTAGCGGACTCTGGAAGTTCAACGTTGAATTTGTCCGGTTTCGAATACACCACGACCGCAGTTGGCGACACGTTCAATCTCGCCGCCGGCTCCAGTATGACCGACGATGGCGGCAATAATACAATCGCTATGATCGCAGACAGTCGCGCGGAGCTCGACATTTTCGGGGCGGGGGACGTCGTGTCTTCAACCGACAACACGATCACGATCGGCGGCGCCGGTTCTAGCGCCACTGTCCAAGGGTCCAATAACTTCGTCACCGCGGGCGCAAGCGCAGCAGTCGGCGTCGATGGGTCCAATAACAACATTACCGCAGGCACGAGCGCGACGCTCGACATCGACGGGTCGGAAAACTCGATCTCGGCGGGCTCCGGCTCCACTCTATGGCTAAACGCCGGCACCGGCAATAATATCTCGGATTCGGGCGGCCTCACCATCAACGGCGCCGCGGGTGCGAGCGCCATCCTCGAGGGCGACGGCGCCGCTGGTTCCCCGGATTACGTGTTCGGCTCAAATCTAGCCCTAACGATTGAGACCAGCTCTGTCGTGAACCTGGCAGGTTCAGGCGATACTATCACGGCGGAAGGCAATGGCCCGGTCCTAATAAACAGCGGTACTGGCGATACAATCAACGGATTAAGCGCCACTATAGACTTCGCTGCAGGCATCAGCGCAACTGTCGAGGGTGAAAGCAACAGTATCACCCTCGGCAGTGACGACAATATTTCGTTCTCCAGCACCTATAATAGCGTCGCGATCGATGGAACCGGCGATACGATTTCGGGTGCGGACAATACAATTAGTGCAGGCGGCGGGGCTGCTGGAACAATCGACGGAAACGGAAACACAATTACGCTCACCAATGCTGGCGATGCCACCCTGACTCTATCAGGAACAGGCGACGCCATCACTTCCGACGGTAACACGCTTGTTCTCACCGGCGATTCCGGGGCCACCGTCACCGGTGCTGATAATACAATAAACCTCGGCGACAATAGCGGTGCGCAGATCGCAGTTTCGGGGACCGGAGACGTCGTTTCTTCGATAGGCAATACAATCACGCTTGGCGGATCTGGCTCCGACGTCACCGTTGATGGGTCTGGCAACACCTTCGTTAGCGATGGCAGCGACGCAACGGTTACTGTCGATCAGTCGACGTTGGGGACCGGCGTTGCGCGGGAACTCGACACTTACTCAGTCGGTTACAGCGGCTCCACAGAGATAGGCACCAACGTCACTCTCACGGATGGCACGTCGCAGATCACGTCTTACGATACGAGCAACGGCGATACCCAAAGCATTACGGAATATAACGCGTCGGGAGCTGAAACGTCGCAGGCGCTTTATAACACGAGCGGCCAAGAAACGAACTATATGACGTATGCCGGCACGACAACAAACGACTATCTGACTTCAAACACTCAATTTGACACGGCTGAGAACGATGTCCAGGAGGTCGATTATTATAACGGAGGTCAATACGCTTATGAGCAAGTCGCCTACGACACAACGAATAGTATCTTCGGGGACTGTCCGTCGTCAGATAATTTGAGACTGATCAGGCGTTTCGAGAAGAGAGGCGCTGGCTCATCAGGGGTTAGAGTTTAAGCGGCCTGCAGTCGGTGCTGCAAGCGGCGGTTTGCGATGGTAGCAAGCTTGATGCGTTTGCGTTCTGCGATGATCGTCTCTGCTCTGCCGAAGTAGACGTCGGCCGGTGTGACGTTTTCGATGCTCTCATGATAACGGACGTGATTGTAGTGCTCGACGAAGGCGCCGATCTGCCGCTCGAGATCGCCGGGTAGATAATAATTGTCGAGTAGAATGCGGTTCTTCAAGGTTTGGTGCCAGCGCTCGATCTTGCCCTGGGTTTGAGGATGATATGGTGCGCCGCGCACATGTTGCATGCCCTTGCCTTCGAGCCACCTGGCCAGGTCGTCTGCCACGTAACTCGCCCCATTGTCGCTGAGAAGCCTCGGCCGGTGTACAACGGTGATGTGATCAAGGCCCGATGCCGCCAGTGCCTGGTCGAGCGTGGCCGTGACGTCGGAAGCGCACATTGTGGGACCAAGCCTCCAGGCCACGATGTAGCGCGAGAAGTCATCCAGCACCGTGGAGAGGTAGTACCAGCCCCAGCCAGTGATCTTAAGGTAGGTGAAGTCGGTCTGCCAGAGCTGGTTGATAGTGGTGGTCTTGTCCTTGAACTCGTTCGCCGCCTTGATCACCACGTAGGCCGGGCTGGTGATGAGGTCGTGTGCCTTCAACAACCGATAGACCGAGGCCTCGGAGACAAAGTACTTTCTCTCGTCGGTGAATCGCACGGCCAGCTCTCGCGGCGATAGCTCAGGGACCTCCAGCGCCAGATCGATGATCTGGCTGCGGACGTCGTCCGGGATACGGTTCCAGACGCGATCCGGTCGTGAGCGATGATCGGCCAACGCCTCAGGCCCTCCCGCACGATAGCGATCGTACCATCGGTAGAAGGTAGCGCGGGGAATGCCGAGCTTTTCCAGCGTGCGCTTGGCAGGCAGATGCGACTGCTCAACCAACTCGATGATCTCGGCCTTCTCGGATGCAGGATATCTCATGCCTCGTCCTCCCCATCCCCGTTCATGCTTTTTTTGAGCAGGCGGTTCTCCAGGGTCAGATCGGCCACGACCTCCTTCAATGCGGTGGCTTCGCGACGGAGATCCTTCACCTCGCCGGACGTCGCGGCACGAGCTGTGTCGCCCGCCAGCCGGCGCTTACCGGCTTCGAGGAACTCTTTCGACCAGCCGTAATACATCGAGGCCGCAATGCCTTCCCGCCGGCACAGCTCGGAGATGTTCTCTTCGCCACGCAGTCCCTCCAGCACGATGCGGATCTTCTCTTCCGCAGAGTATTGCCGACGCGTCTGGCGCCGGATGTCCTTCAGTACTTGTTCTGCCGGCGCTTTGCCCGGTCCGGATTTCTGCTTCATCTTCGCTCCTTACGGCTACGATGAACCAGAAATCCTCCCTTCGTGAAGACCCTCAATTTGTCTCAGGGGTGCTGACGGCGAACAAGCTGGTCAATGCCGGAGAGCACCGCGTCAGTTGCCCGATGTACGTCAACGGGATTCGCCTCAAGACTCATCCGCCGCCGGTCCGCTGCCAAGGTCTCGACCTCGTCCAACAGGATGATAGCCGGTCCCTTGATGCCGGCTTCGGGAATGGTACGGCTGAAGAGAGTGGCAACCTGCTGCTGGCTTTTGCCGTGCGCAGCACTGGCAAGACCGTGCGGATCGATTTGCAGAAAGGTGACCATCTCGCCCCGGAGAGCGCCGGCGATCTTGCTCGCAAGTCCCCTCGCGATCGTCGTCTTGCCGGTACCTGGAGGGCCGGCAAGCGCAATAATGCCGTGCAATGGTGCAATCTCGAAGGGGATCTTGCGACGCATCGTGAGGCTGAGGACGGCCTGCGCCACCAGCCGCTGCTTGACCGCGGCCGGCATTTTGATGCTTTCCCACGCCAAATCGAACGACGAGTCGGGCAGCGTTGTCTTGAAGGCGATGCCGTTGCTCATTTCGTCTGGAACTCACGGTTGGCGCCCGCGCCGATAGGACGGGCTAGCTTTCCATCGTCGATGAGGACTTGCGAAGAGTCAACCGTTTGTGTTACCCATTTGGTAACAATTTTCGAGCGCCGATGAAGATCGGGTTCCTGGACATCCGCATCCAGCGGCTGTTCAATGACCACGCTCGGCTGGAGGGACACTATGGCTCGGATGTCGCGGATAAAATCGCGTCCCGCATGGCCTTGCTAAGCGTCTCCGCGAATCTTGCGAAATTGCCGACGCGACCGCCGATTCACTTTCGTCCCGTCGAAGGGACGCCAGGCCTATTTACCGTCGACGTCGGCGCGGCGCATCGTTTGCAGTTCCTCAGCGTTGATGACAAGCCGGCCCATAGACGGGCGTCGGACCTGGGGACCATCGAGGAGATTCATGTGATTGGTATCGAGGATGTCTAGCCAGCGCTTTTCTGCTCGTGCTGCTAAACGCTGATGGCAAACCTTGCTTACAGTCCGAGTCGCGGAATTCGACCCGGCAAGCTCCTCGAGGAGTTTCTCGAGGCCCGTGACATGTCTGCTCGCGAGCTGGCGCGGCGATGCGGCCGGTCTGCAAAGCTTATTGTGGAGATCATTGCGGGCAGGGCCCCGATCGAACCTGAGACCGCTCTGCAACTTGAGCGCGTGCTCGAAATGGACGCCGACCTTTGGCTCGCGCTTGAGGCCAATTATCGGCTTCAGCTCGCAAAAGCTAAGGAGGTCGAGCTTCTTGCTAAAGAAGCCGAGTGGGCCGCACGTTTTCCAATCAAGGAACTGGAGAAATACGGTCTGCTCAAGCCCGCACATGGGGGCGACCGCGTTCGCCAATTGCTCGCCTTCTTTGGCGCGGGGAGCGTTGAAGCCTGTCGCGAAGGCTTTGCTCAGCTCGCCGCGGTTTCTTACCGGCATTCGCCGTCCTTCAACAGCAATGAAGAAGCGCTCCTCGTCTGGCTGCGGCTGGGAGAGCGGGAGGCCGAGGCGCTAGATTGTGCCGATTATAGCAAGACGCAGTTCATGCAAGAACTGCGTGGAATTCGGAAACTGACGGTCCAATCGGTTGAGGAATTTCTGCCGGAACTTCAGAAAAGCTGCGCGCGTTGCGGGGTTGTCTTCGCTCTCGTCAAGCCATTGAAGGGGCTGGCCTTAAGTGGAATATCGCGCTGGCTAAGTCCACGGAAGGCCTTAATCCAGCAGTCGCTTCGGCACAAGACTAACGATCATTTCTGGTTCACATTTTTCCACGAAGCTGCCCATCTCCTGCTTCATACCCGTAAGGCAGTTTTTCTCGATGGCAACGGTTACAGCAATGCCGACCCGGTCCATGAAGAAGAGGCCAATGAATGGGCGGCTAACTTTCTTGTGCCGCAGAGCCAGCTGCACGCATTCGTCGCGCAGTTTGATGGGACGGTCGAGGAGGTGACGGCTTTTGCCGCGGAGCAGGGTATTGCACCGGGAATTGTTGTCGGCCAGCTGCAGAAGCGCGGAATCCTCGCCTATAGCCAGATGAACGGTTTGAAGGATCATTACAAATGGTCCGACGATTGAATTGCGGATCGGGAGCCGTAATTCACGTTGATGGCGGATCGGTGGGCGCGCGGTTCGCGAGATTTGTCGCTAAAGTCCCTCATCAAAGGACGTCAGGATTGGTCGTGGCGTATGGCGTATTGCCGGAGCTATGCACCGGTTGGTGCAGCATTGCTCTGGACGCTTCAGCAGGGTCTGCCGGCAACCCGTTCGCGCTCATTGAACAGTTGTTGTTGATTGAAGGGCGCCTGCGCATCGGCGAAGTTCTCGACGCCGCTAAAGAAATCTCGTCATCCTCGATGAGCTGGGATACTTGCCGTTCAGCACCTCCGGCGGCGCCTTGCTCTTCCATGTGCTGAGCAAGCTCTATGAGCGCACCGGTGTCGTCATCCACCACGAACCCGAGCTTCAGCGAATGGACCGGCGTCTTCGGCGACGCCAAGATGATTATGCCCGCGCTGACCGCGCTCCAAAATAGGATTTCGAGTGGACTCTCGCTCCCAGATTCAAAAATTAGTCAATGGACTCGATCTGGGACAAGCATTTTTCAAGATTGGCTTTTGCAGAGGTGAAGTGTCGTTTTACGGAGGAAAGCCAATCGGCGTCCGGTTTCGCTCTTGAGGAGCAAATTGCATTCAATTGACTGCAGACGGTCGTTAAATCGTTCGTCATGTCTTCTAAGACAAACGCGAGATTATCGAGCGTCACTAACTGGTAGAAGATTGGACTCGCGGTTGTACCATCTTCCGCCAGCGGTCCTTCGAACCTCACGTCGACCAGCGGCACAAGTAGGTCTGGCCCACCCCGCGCTCTCTTCCCCATACTCATGAGAAGCGTGGTGTAGGAAGACGAAATATACGAGACCCGTTCGGCCAAGGACTGGCCGTACAAGATAAGGGTGTCATCTGTGCCGGTTTCGCCGGTGCTGTGCTCGAGTTGCTCCTCGTCAGGCATGGTTATCCTCCGTAGAGGCGTCTTGTATGAACGATGACTTATGCTGGGCCGGCGGTAACACCATCCAGCCTCGATAGTGACGTTTATCGTTTCGCACCATCACCTGTGTGCCAGTCGAAACAAGCCGGCGAGCATGGCCCTCAGATGACTTATCGGCTTCTCTCTCCGTCGACGCAGCCGTTCTACGAACGGGCGACTCCGAAATCTGCTCCACAAACGCTCTGATCAGATTTTCCACATTCTTGGGGGGCAGAGTGGGTGGATCAGGACGCGGCGGACTAACGACCTCGTGCTTTGCGAGTGCGGCAGCCCCCTCCCGAGTAATTGCAAAAAACGCTTTCTTACCGTAGGTCGTCCTCTCCAACAGACGGGCGTTGCTCATCATGTGCAGCACACGACTCATATTCTCGGGACCCAGCCCAAGCGTTTGCGCAATTATGGTCTTTTCCACGGGGCGTGATCCGGCACGCCGAAGAATTTGCAGTACTTGGACAACATGCTGCCGGCTTAGCACCCTGGTCGGGTCTGCCACCATGGAAGTTGCAATCGACATTTCGAGCAGGTCGTAGAATGCCCGGAAGCGTTCGGAATACGCCGAGTGATTTTCTGTGATCGATGCGCTCGACCTTCGAAATATGTCGAACCACTCACGCAGTTCTTCGTCGCGGCGACGGCCGTCCAACGCTTTCCAGAGCCATGCTCCAAGTGCATCGTATAGCCGACTAACGCTTGCCTCCGATCCGTCTCGAAGAAGTTTGGAGACTACTGCCCTTGCTTCAGCCGCAGTGGCATTCCCCATCTCAATTTGTTCGAGTTTCGCTTCCATAGCATCCGTCATAACTTCACAACCATTAAGAATGCTTTACAACGCTTTACTCTGATTTGGATAGCACAATCTAGGCATTCTTTGGCCACCCGTAAGCTTTCCATATGGCATTTTGACCCAAGTCCTTAGTTGAGGCGTTGCCGGGCCTCTTTGGCATAGGAATTACAACACCCAAACGGCCATCCTCGAAATCCGTGCTGAGGTTGTGTTGCACCACAAAAGTCCGGGTTCCAAACCTGACCTCGACAGCGGCCGCCGTATTCCGGTGACCTTCAATGGTCCTGTCGTTGCCCATGGAGGGCACCAGGATCAGATCAATATCCAACTCGGTAAAGGGATTGGAGTTCACATCGCAAAAATCCAGGCAAATCGCGAACCCGATCAGTGCCGCTTCGGTAGCCAGAACGCAGACGCGAGTCCCTGGGACGATGTCTTCCCGCCCCCAATCGCCGTCGGCATAAGGTTCGATCTTGTCATATGCGAAACGCTCGACACCATAGCCGTCGAAAATCCTAGAGCGATTTACCGTGCGGCCATCGATATTTTCGTGCCAGCTGCCTGCGACCACCACCTCGGGCGGAGAGCGCGCGTCCTCAACATCGCGATCCGAAAGTAAAGTTCGGAGACGTTTTAGGAGCGCCGGAGGGACCGTCAATTCGGGCCATACCAAAGCAACGCATTGCTCATTTAGTGCGTTTTCGATTTGTGTGTTCACAACGCTGGCGGCGGTAGCGCACTGCGCATCGAGGATGACGAATCTCTTTTCTCCGCGCGCTTCGAATATGTCGGGCCTTAGCTCGATAGCTCCAAATAAGCAGGCTCCCACTCGCCAACTCTCAGCTTCGTGTTTTGACATATGCCGTGACCGGCTGCTGAAGATCTCGACCGAGTATCCGTTGATCTTTTTGGGGATCATTCGGTGGAACAACATCCCCCTTTTCTCATATGGTTGTCCCTGCGCCGCAGCCCGCGACCGACTCGGGCCGTCGCGCGGTATCACGTACCAGCCTAGGTCATCCACCAACCAACGCGTCGAATCGCTGGGCCAGTGTGATCGATACTGTCCCAGGGTCGCGTCGATTGCGCGAATTAGACCACCAAGAAGTGCCGCGATGTCCTCAGGTTCTTCCCCTGGCAGCGACCATAAAACATGGCCTTCCGAGATAGCTTTCTCGCAAACCTTTTCTTGGATTACGATGCGCTTGTCGGCCATGGCGCGGTAGGCCTTTTTCACGCTACCAGGGGAGCTCAGAAAGAGCTTGTGCAGCTCGACGAGCGTCCTGCGAAGCGTTTCACGATCAGTGAAGTTGATCGAGCTGTGCGTTTTCGCAAGGGCTCGCGCATCTTTCACCCAAAGGCCAAAATCGGCGTCTATTCCGCTTCGCGACACTTACAAAAGCCGCCTCTATCACGACGATAAGTATCGACTGATAGTGGGTTCGCGGACCCTACGCAACAGACAACCATCTGTCCGACCTCGGGATTTGTAGAAGAACAGCGCCGCCGCCGTGGCGCGCCGCCGGTTGACCCGATCGCGACCTGCCCATGTGCAAAGGAGCGCCCCCAGCGAAGCCACCGCGGGAATTATATTGAACTGCGTCCGCTGGTCCTCCGGGTTCTAAGCCATTCAGGCATGTGACGACAGCCATGGCTGAATCCGCAATGCCCAGGCAGGCAATATTCTGCTCTTCTGGGGGCGAGAGCGATAGCGATCTCTGGATGGCCTTTTTGATGATGGTTTTGTCGCTCGCTTCGGACCTATAAGTCTTTGGCTCTTTCCCGCCAGTATTCCATCGAGGGCACGAATGCTTCCAGCGGCTTCAGTTCGCTTTCCCAGCGCTGCCATGACATTTGGCTCAAGCGCTCGGCCTCAGCCTTGGAAACGCGAATGCCTCTAAGCCCCATTTCCTTCAGGTTCCACCACGCCTCTGTGAGAACCCCTGATAGCAGGGCTTGGCAAAGATAACGGGCCGCGACCCGGTTATCGCCTCCACTGCAAATGGATACGGCTCTCCACGGAGCCGGCTCCTTTCGACACCGCTTCTCCAGATCGCATTTAAGCTTCTCTATATCCTGCTTGAGAAAGCGAAATGTTTTCTGCGCGGGTTTAGGACCAGCCATAAAGGGCTGCAGATGTCCCGCCCGGCACAAGAGGTCGAGCAAGCGAGGCGCAGTTCCTGTCGAAACTCCAAGCATCACGCCGGCGTCAGTCTTGGTGATGAGGTGCGGCCGGATTTTCCCCAAGACCTCCATGTCGGCTCTGGAAAGGAATGGGGTGCCGGTGTGATTGACCTTTTGAAGCAATCCGAACGAACCAAGTAAACTACGGAAACCTTGAGTGCTTCTAACGCCGCAGATCTGCATCGCCTCTTTGATCGTGCAGAAGGTCCGTTCCTGCTCCATCAATAAAGAGCGGGTCTCGCGTGACGCATTTAATTTCTTCACTTGGGATGTGACGACGAACTTCCCTGCGGCATGTCTGATAATCTGGTCCGCCAGGTAGGGTGAGAACTTCTGGCCGCCCTTGAATGTGTACCAATGGTAAAACCACCCGTAGGCGTTCGTCAGCTTCGGCCGATCCGGCGGATTGGTCTCGAGGAATTGTTGATAAGTTTTTTCGAGAACAGCCTGCAGGCGATCGTCGATGAGAACCCGGTACTCGTATCGCTCGGATCTACGATCGTAGCTTTATCTTTCTTTTGAAACCTGACTGCCTCCGCTATTGGCTTGGATCGATAGCTCTGCGCGACGCTGATGACGTTCTTGCTGATCTTCGCGCGCAAGGTTTCTAAGCGTGCTCGCCGATCAGCAGGAATGGAAAATCCAATCCGGGCAGTTGAATCGGGAAATCCGTCTTTCCCAGTCATGGATTCCGGCCCTCTTGGATTTTATCGCCCGCGAGCTTCCTAAATGGCGGGACGATCCAGAGCGCGGAAACGATACTGCCGAGACGACACTTAATTCGAGATTCTGCGCATACATGAACAGCGCGACGCGAACAAATGAGGGATGGGACTTTCTGCAATTTCGTGTTGAAGAGCCCGACGAAAGCGTACGTGGAAGGAGGTTTGATCTTGCTCCGGCGCCATCGGCAGCGACGATCTGGATCGAGGGTCGGCGCTACACACAATATGAGGCATTGTTTCCGATCGAGTGTAAGCGTCTTCCTACGCCGGCGGGAGTTGATCGAGATAAACGCGAATATCTCTACAGTGAACATACATCGACTGGCGGAGTGCACCGGTTTAAAACGGGCAAACACGGCGCGGCGCATACAATCGGGGCGATGATAGGTTACATACAAGAGGGCGATATCCCCGCTTGGGATCGCCAATTAAAGGATTGGCCTAAGGATCTCGTGGCGAAGGGGATAGACGGGTGGAGCCCGGGTGACGAGGTGCATATGAGAAGCCACGATTCGGCAGCGCGATTAGCGCTGTTGGAGTCCGATCATGTGCGGGAAGGCGAGTTGCAGCCGATTCACATTCATCACCTTTGGGTAGATATGAACTGAGCCGTTTTGGGGCGTCCGCGGGCCGCCTGCTTCGCCCTTCGGGCGGCAGCCCATCTTGACCAGAAGACGGGCTCAGTCTCCGCATTCCGCCTGACGAGCGTGCCGAGCCTTCATACGAAACTCAAATATATCTTTGTCTTTTCGGCAGAGGAACGAATTCTCCTACCCGAGGGGGGCGAGAGGTTTATGTTTTCGATGCCGGCGCGCAATATTTCGAATATATAAATTGCCATCCTAAGACTGGCGTATTTCGGGCGATCTGAAGCAAATACGGCGGATGTCGGTGGTGGAAGAGCCGGCGCCTTGTGCGGCGCCGGCGCAAATTTAGCAACTGCCCCGTTTCGGTGGATGAAAAAGGTATTCATGACGCAGGACATCACGCCACAAGAGGCGATGAAACGCCTTGAGCAACACTTCGGGTCTCGCGAGGCGATGCTTACCCATACACTTACGATGTTGTCGACGTCAGGGCAGCCGGCAGACGTGACGTTCTATCTACACAAGCCTCTATTAGACGTCCGTGTGGGCACGAAACTTGGCGCGGCTCGACTTTATGGACTTGAAAGCCACGTTCCCCGCTTGCTGAGGCGTATCGAATTTTCAAATGGCGCAGTGGCGAGCTCTGCTGAGATTTGGACCGTAAACCCCATGCCGATGGGTGGCTTCTCACCAGAAGAGTTGGCAGCTGTTGACCTCTCAGAAGGAGATAAGCCAACCGGGCCCCAGGGAGAAACGCTTCGGCAGATGATCCGCGAGACCTACCATTGCACGAGCCGAGAAGAGACCGACTATTTCCTGCGACGCTGGATCGCGTCTTAATAGCAACCCGCCGGGCTATTTCTTGGGTGTTGGCCCACTCACTTTCTCGGGAGCCTGCCACTGCGGTGGTGGAGGATTGTGCCTTATATATTTGATGAACTCGCGTTGATTGTTCAGCTCCCACTGGCCTTTCGCATCGAGTCCGCTTTCATATGGCATCAGGCGCGCCATTTCAGCGTCTGCTTCGTCGAGAGCACCGCAATAGGCTAGGACGACTGCATATTGGCTGCGGACTGGGATAATGCGGCCCGCAAGCTTCAAACCCACAATCGTTGGCATCAAATTGCGCTCGATGACGTCACGCGCACCGATGTAATCGCTTCGTGAGATAAAGTCGTCGACGAGATCCTGTCCGACTCTCACAAAAGAATCCAAAGAGTGAGCCATCGAGTAGAATTTCATCGCGTGTATGGGCGCCAATCCTGGATGATTTCCGGTTATCCTGATCGCTCTTGATTGCAGGTTAAGGCAATCAGCCAGGTGCTTCAGGTCGTCAGTCGTGTCGTCCCCACGCTTTAAAAGTGGGAATATCTTGTCGGGGTTCTTCCCCATCACGTCGCCAAGCGTAAGGCCGAGCAGGTCATAATATTCGGCAATCAGATCGAGTGTCGAAGTGACGCATTCGTCCATCATGTCAATCGGCGTTGAACTTTGACCCCCGATCGGCGCGCAAAAGTCACCCCGTTCATTTGCGCGTTGTGACGGAATGAGGGCGTAGCCCGACTGGAGTTACAACGCGCTTGGCTACCTGATCAGGCGCGGTTCTTGAAGCGCCAGCTTTCGTTGCCGGTCTCGACGATGTCGCAGTGATGGGTGAGACGATCGAGCAGCGCGGTGGTCATCTTCGGATCGCCGAAGACACTCGGCCATTCGCCGAAGGCGAGATTGGTCGTCACCAGGATCGAGGTACGCTCATAGAGCCTGCTGATCAGATGGAAGAGAAGCTGGCCGCCGGCCTGGGCGAAGGGCAGATAGCCAAGTTCATCGAGGATAATGAAGTCGAGGCGCGTCAGATAATCGGCAAGGCGCCCCTGGCGGCCGGCGCGTCCCTCGGCCTCGAGGCGGTTGACGAGATCGACGACGTTGAAGAACCGGCCGCGTGACCCGCCGCGGATGCAGGCGCGTGCAATGGCAATGGCGAGATGTGTCTTACCGGTTCCGGTACCGCCGACGAGAACGACGTTACGCTGTTCGACGATGAAGTTACCGCCGGCGAGATCGCGCACCAGGCTCTCGTTGATGGGTGTGTCGGCGAACAGGAAGTCATCGATATCCTTGGCGAGCGGCAGCTTGGCGACCGTCAGCTGGTATTTGATGGATCGGGCGTGCTTCTCGTTGATCTCGGCCTTGAGAAGATCGCCGACGAAGTGCTGCGGCTCATGCTGACGTTTGACAGCTGTTGCAAGGGTCTCGTCGTAGGCATTCCTCATGCCAAAGAGCTTGAGGTTGCTCATCATGTCGAGAACTTCGGTACGTTCCATGATCATGTGATCCTGAGCTGATCGTATCTGGCACAATCGGCGGCAGGCGCATGCCGCAACCTAAGCGCCTCCGGGGTAAGGATGATGGGCGAGGGACCGGGATCGCGGCGCCGCGCGAGGATATTGAGGATGACGTCAGCGCTATAAACACCCTCGGCCAGGGCCTCCGCGCAGGCGGCTTCGACCGCCGGCAAGCCGTCTGTCAGCACAGCCGCGAGAACTTTGACCATCTGCCGATCGCCATCATTGGACCCGGTGAGCTTGCGCCGGACACGCTCCAGGGCAGCTGGCAGCACCCAGTCCTTGAACGGGGCGCCATTGCGCAAGGCGCCGGGCTTGCGGGCGAGGATCGGGACATAATGCCAGGGATCGTAGATCGTCTCGCCGCGCCCATAGCAGCGCGCGTGTTCTGCAACGACGCGGCCCTCCTGACGGATCACGACCCGGTCGGCGTAGGCGAAGATCTCGACGGGCCGCCCGATGGCCGCGGCATTGACCGAGTATTTATTGTTGTCGAAGCGGACCAGGCAGGTCTTCGACACCGACGCCGGGAGCGCGTGGAATCCGTCGAACCGGCCGCGATAAGCAACAAGCTGCGGCCGCTCCTCTTCGAACATCTCCCAGATCGTACGCTCGGGACGTTCCGGGTGCGGATGCATCTTGGCATAGGCAATGATCTTGTCGGTCAGCCAAGCGTTCAACTCGTCATAGGTCTTGAACTTCAGCCGTGGCGTGAAGAAGCGCTCACGCACGAGACCAACCTGGTTCTCGACCTGACCCTTCTCCCAGCCGGACGCCGGCGTGCAAGCAACGGGCTCGACCAGATGATGTGCACACATCTGCAGGAAGCGGCGATTATATTGGCGGTCCTTGCCGAGGAAGATTGTCTCTACCGCCGTCTTCATATTGTCGTAGATGCCACGCGTGCAGGCACCCTTGAAGAAGGCAAAGGCCCGCTCATGCGCGTCGAACACCATCTCCTGCGTCTCACGCGGATAGGCTCGGACGAACATCATGCGGCTATGGCAGAGACGGACGTGCGCGACCTTCACGGTCGTCGTCACGCCATTGATCACCACGACATCGTGGCTCCAGTCGAACTGGTAGGCCTCGCCCGGCGCAAATGACAAAGGCACATAGGCCTCAGCCGTGACGCTTATTTGCTCCCGGCTCCAACTGCGGGCATAGCGCCTGACGGCATCATAGCCACCATCATAGCCTTTGGCTTGCAGCTCTTCGAAAAGCCGGATCAACGTCAACCGCTCGCGGGCCGGTTTGCCGACATTCCCCGTAAGCATCAAATCGAGCGCGGCTTTCCAGCGCCCCAGCTTCGGACGCGGCTGAACCTCCCGCTCATAAGAAAACGATGTCTCTTCCGACCGCAGCACCTTGCGGACGGTGTTGCGAGAGATCTTCAACTCGCGCGCGATCTCCTTGATCGACTTACCCTTGACTAGATGCTCCCGCCGTATCCGGCCAATCGTCTCCACAACCAGCATCCCCCACCGCCCGCTCAATCCAAAGCGGGCACACTGCAAACACTTCTCAGGGGGTCAATATTCCACGCCGATCCCCCTATCTACGGGGGTCAATATTCCACGCCGGATCACACTACGGCGACGAACCAGCGCTTCATTGCGTCGCGTGAAGAGGTCTCCGTTGCCTCAAGTTCAAACTGAGAGGGAACCAAGACCCGTCGAAGGCGGGTGCGCAACGAAAGGCGCGGCTTATGGAACGTTGCAGGAAGATGAAGAGCTAATGAAAATGTTAGGACAACAAACAAGCTGCCTATGACAAGAATGGCGAAGTCTCGTCTCTCGTCTCCTATTATACCACGAGCGTCAGGTGCAGCCTGATAAAGGCTTGTTATCAAAGCCGTAACCAGAGCCGAGACGATCACTCGGTTAAGAAACGAATTAAGCAAGATACAGACGAGAGCTACGAGCCAAAATGTGTAAATAAGAAAGTACACTCCAACAAAGTCGGTTTGCGTCATCATCGTTGCGATGCTCCGCATCTAATACTCGACGGTATTATAAGAGAAAAGGCTATACAATCGTCGAATTTACAACAAGCGTTTAAAAAGCTGCCCCGGCTTTGACCGGCGCGCTGCAGGTCGCGCGAGCGACGTCCCGAATTGCGCTGAGAAACACATCGGAGTTGACGATTGGCTGTTTACGGCTCTCGAATTACGGGTGCCATTTCAAACGAAGTCCGCTTCGCTAGCCCGCGGGGATTCTCAAAGGTGCATTGGGCGCCCCTTATTGTCGGCTCGTGGGCAAGTGGCCCGATAGCAAGGTCTATGTTATTTTACGTCTGAGTTGGTCCCGTTGTTGCCGCAGCATAGGAGCTGACATCCATGTATGCCGATCCGCAGCCCTTTCTGGACGCAATAGCGAAGGAACAGCGACCTCCAGCGACTGGGTTAAGAGTCACCGGGATTTCGGTTCCTCACCACTTGCTCGCCATCGATCTAATTGCCCGCGGATTCCAGGCTGCCGCCGATAATCTGTATGACCGCGTCATTGTCATGTCTCCAGATCACTTCAATCGCAGCCGACGGCCTATGGCGACGACGCAACGCGACTTTGATAACGTGTTTGGACAGGTGCAAAACGATCACGTCGCGACCGGCACCCTGGTAAAGTCGAAGGACTTATTCGACAACCTGCCTTCATTTGATGATGAACACGGAATACAGGCACTAATACCATTCATCAGTTATTTTTTTCCGGCCGCAAAGGTGGTGCCTATTGCTATCTCTTACAGTGCTACAGTCGAGGAGTGCGATTGCGCGTTGTCGCTCATAGAGGCGCTGGCCGGCCCCAGCACGCTTATTATCCAATCCACTGATTACTCGCATTACCTGCCGCCAGACGTCGCGTTGCAGCGAGATCAGGAGACTTTAAATGTCATTGCCGCAAACGACGTAGGCACTTTGCTACGGCTGCTACAGCCGGCACATATGGATTCCAAAGCATCGCAGTATCTGCAGATGCAGCTGCAGAGCCGCGTCTACAAAAGCTCTGGGACCGTCATAGCCAATCGCAACTCGGCTGAATATAGCGCGATCGGCAGAAAGACAACGAGTTACATCGTGACGGCCTATACCCAGCGGCCGCTGGCGGGAGTGGAGTTAAGGTATTCGGACCAGCAAGTGTTTTATTTTGGCGGTGACACTTTTATCGGGCGCTGGCTGACGGCGCCGCTCGTAGATAAGAACGTGGCAGCCCTGGTAATTGATAGTGTCATGGCAATAACGGGTGGCGCACCACTAATAGTTAATCTTGAGGGCGTGGTTCTGGACGAGCCCCCGGAGGGGGCTCGCAATGATCTGCACATAATGCATGCCAGTCTGGCGATACCGATCTTGAAGGCGATGAATGTCCGCGTCGTGGGCCTTGCATCCAACCACAGCTATGATCTCGGTTTGTCGGGTTTCGAGGAGAGCCGATCAACGCTCAAGCAGGCTGGAATCGTGCCGCTCGCCCACAAGCAGATAGTTGACGTCGGTCCATTCCGTCTTCTCGGACTTAACTTCATAGGAAAGTGCGATTTCCACAACTATCCGGTCATGAGAGACAATGACCTTGAAGAGCTATGCCACATGCAGGCGAAGCCCCCGTTACTCGCGTTCGTGCACTGGGGGCGTGAGTATACTAATGCTGCGCAGGCCGGCGAGTATGCGGCGGCGCGAGCTATTTGGGCCGGCGGGGTGAGCGCGATTATCGGAGCCCATTCACATCAGGCAACGGATCACATCGAGGCGATGCAAGGTGGAGAATACGCGATGACGTTTTCGCTCGGCAACCTGCTTTTCGATCAAACATCATCTCGCGGCTCAGGTGCGCTGCTCGAAGTGCGCGTGTTCGAGCAAGGCACCTACGCAATGCGCTTAATCCCCATTCCTAACCTTTTCGAAGTCTGTACTGGGCAACTGCAGGTGGAGCAGGGCTCGGTTAAGTCGCCGGAAACCAGCTCGGCATGTAGTACAGTAAGTTGATTGGCCGGGATGGAATTTCGCGGCCATCAGCGAGTTGCAAAACGACAGTGAAATGATGCTCGGAAGACTTGGTGGCGTGGACCGTCACAGTAAACCTGCTTGTGGAGCTAGGTGGGATATTCCGTTCAAAAGAGACTGGCAGACGATAGTCGGACTGATCGAGCCTGAGTCTTAGAGCTTTCGCAGCGACTATGTTGCGCTCTCCGCCCTCGCCACACTCAGCCTCGATGGTGATATGGCCGAGCGGCAAAAGAATCTTATAAGGCGAAGATCTCGAGTGCCAATCACCCTTACTGCTCTGCCAAGTGTAATCAAGGGTGCCGGTCACCCCGACGAATATGGATGTATCAGCAATTTCGATCTGTGGTGAGATTGACCCGAAGAAGCCGCTTGTTCTGAGCTCTCGAAGACAGGTGGAGGAAGAAGTTGCTCTACAGGCAAATCCCGATGCCGATTTCGCGGCCAGGGCGTGAGTATCGACCCCGACTTCCCTGAGCTCTGGCTCAAGGCTTATATTTGACGTGTGGACGATATTTCCCACGCTCTTCACAATGTGCGCCGGTCTTTCTCGAGAATTGGCGTGTGGATTCGTAAAGGCAAAGCGCATCACCGCGTTTTGGGCGGCGCCCCAACCAAAATTCTGGGCCATGAAGTTAGGCTTGAATGGGTTACCCTCGCACACGGCGAGAGCACGGTTAAACTGGATAGCAGGCTGCAAATCGCTTACGCTAGAGTGGACAGAGAGGTAGGCACCAACGACAGAAATCGAATCGGCTGATCGATTCTGGGCTTCGAAGATCAGCGTGAGCGGAAGCAACTGCCCTCTGGTCAATGAACAGACGCCATCCCCTTCATCTCCTTCTTCGAGTTCCGTCAGTTGGATCTCCCCGTTACCTTTCCACATTGACATCAACCGCTCGTCGGCCGGTTGAATCATTAGCCGACGTCCATTGCTGGAGGTGGCGTATGTGAAGTCACCCTCGCGGGCCTTTAATTTGTCGATGGTGATCCCGATCCTTATGTCGTCAGCGTCTTCAAAAGTTGACTGTCCGGTCAATTGCGCCAGACGGTGGGAGTCCTCAATCTCCTTTCCAAATATCCACTTCGACTGATACGTATTACCGTTTGGAAGCGTCGTTGTTCCGGCTCCATCGCGATGGCCATCACGAAACTCTCCATCGAAAAGTTCGCCAGTGGAATCGATGAACCGGCCGGCTCCATTTGGCTCTCCCGCACGCATCTGCCCTACATACTCATCTCCGCTCGCCATCTTCAGGCTGCCGAAGCCGTCCATGAAACCCTTCTTCCACTCGCCCTTGTAAGAAACGCCTGTGGCATCGAAGTAGCTGCCCTTTCCATCGGCGCGGCCGTCTTTCATCATGCCGTGATATTCTGAGAAGACCGAGGAGCGATCGTAGGAGGGCTTCCCATTGAAGCGCCAGATAAGGCGTCCTGCACCACTGGGTTTTCCTTCGAGGTCGTTCTCGAGCGAATCTGGAATCCAATTGAAATTCAGATCGCGAGACGGCGCCGCATCCCAGACAGTATATGTTCTGCGAAGCAGCGTCCGGTTGGCCGAATCGAAAACCGATTGTGCTTTCGTGCGCCAGACGCCGATCTCGGTGGCCGGTGGCTGCGCGATCGAGGGCTCGAGGGAAGGATCGTCGGGGGTGGCGGCGAAACCCGCAGCCGACGGCCAAGCGGCCAACATGGACCTCGGAATCGCGAGACTGGCGAATTTGATGATAGAGCGTCTCGAAAGCATCTTATTCTCCCTAACCAGATCGATCAGCGAAGGAGTGCGCCACTTTATTGCTATTCACGGAACGAGTACAAGACCGTTAATCCGCTTGAGCCATCTAACTGGATCGGTGTTGATGACACTGACTGCGGCGATATCGCCGGCGATAGCGACGTTGTCGTTGGAAATCCAATCGAACCAGCTCACGTTCTCCCTTCGATCTCCGGTACGTCCGACCCCGGTCCGGCGTGGGATGAGACCAATAGCGAGATAAGGCTCAGGGCCGTCGACCTCTAGGGTCCAAACGTAGAGGCGATTGTCGGAGCCTAGGGCAGCTAACTTTTTCCCATCAGGACTGAATGCTACCGTGGAGATTGTTGGAGAATCGCTTTCTAGGACGCGCCAAGTCGTTTGGCTGGCGATGTTATAGATTGGGACGAAGCCATCTCCGCTCGATGTCGCGAGTAAGCGCTTGTCGGGACTTAAGAAGAGGCTGCCAACGCCGATTTTGTCGTGTTTTTCTGTCCGAACATCGCGCATGGAGCCTATGGGTCGTTTTGTTCCTAGATCCCATATCTTGATCTCGCCGCCGACGTAGCTGACCAGCAGGGAGTGCTTTGTTGGCCCAGCGGCTATACCCCATGCCTCGTCGTTCGGTCCGTTGGCACTGAGCAGGACAGGCGCTTTGCCAGGTGACTGAGGATCAATTTCCCAAACGCCACCCTGACTTAACGGCACCGCTATCATGCGATCTTCGTCCGCCCACGTAAGATGATAGCCGACGCTAGTCTTCAGTGGAATATCGATCGGTGTCTCGCGGTAGCCGACTGAAACGATATGAACCGTGTCGTCGTCCTCAAGGACGGCGAGGTTGTTCTTATGGCTCCACGCGAGGTCGCGGATCTCAGCGTCGCTAGTCGATACCACGAACTGGTCCGAAGTTCCCGATGTTGGATTCCAGACTTCGATTGTTCCATCGGCGCCGCCGGCCGCCACCCACTGGTGGTCGGGTGACGTCGAGATCGTCCTTATCTCCTTCGTGCCTTCCGCATAGAGCGCAAAGGTTGCATCGGTATTCTGAGCCAAGCTCCAGGCTCGGGCGGTTCCATCCGCCGCTGCGGATGCCAAATAATCGCCGTCTGGAGCAAAGCTTAACCGCGTGATCGCATTGCGATGCCCCTCGAAATGCATCGCAGGCTTGAAGGGTTTGGCGCCGTTGGCGGGCTGCCATACGCACACTGTTGTGCTGTCGCACACAAAAGCCAGGGTGGGCTCCTTCGGACTCCACGCCAGCGTTGTTACCGGGCTATTGTCGAAGATTTGTCGCGCGACGACGGACGGTGTATTGGCGCGGACATCAAAAACCGCAACCTCGCCTTTGGTGGATCCCCCTGCCAACCAACCGCGCTGTTGCGCCCAACCAAGCGCGTTGACGGGGCCGTTCAGTTTGGGCGCATTACCTAAGACATTTCCAAGAAGGTTGTAGATGAAAATCTTGCCTGTATTGTCGCCCACCGCAACGAGCTTGTCGTCTGGACTTATAGCCACGGCGCGCCCGTGCGCATTGCCGAGAAACGATGTCCTGCAAGCAGGCGCCGACTGGGTCTTTGCGTTCCAATCACAGCGATAGAGCATAACGGTCTCGTCACTCGTCGCCACCACGATCAACTTGCCGTCTCGGGCAATCGCTGCTGCGTGTGCGGTCGGATAGACCGAGATATCCGGTCGAGGCGCTTCGAGTCGAATGATGTCGCCTGTGCTGCTAAAAACGCCGACCGATCCCTGGTCGAATATGGCGATGATCCGACCACGATCTAGTTGCAACAGAGCGCGAACTATCGAGGCGTTGCCGTCTTGAGAACGCTTGATCGCGGGCAGAGCCCAGCTGTTGAGAGCAGCAGCATTGGGCTTGCTCGCGTCGAATGTCCGCAGTCTGCCCGATCCAGTCGAAATTCTTAGTACACTGTCATCGGCCCAGGCCAACGCCGTTCCAGTATCGCCCCCGAGCTGGATCTCTGCCATGGCATTCGGCGAAATTTCCATCACGGCCTGTAGCAACGCCGATCTACTGGCGGTTGATGGAATAGATTCGAACGCGCGCCTCGCGCGTCCAATCGCAGCGCCTACATCGCCATTACGGAGATCAAGTTCCGATTGCGCGATTAAGAGCGATGCCTCGGTTTCACGCTGCATTCGTAGAGTATGCTGCCATTGGTCGAACAGAATCAGGCAGAATACCGCACACACCGCCGCGAATGACCAGGCGACAATCTGCGCAACCCGGTGTTCGCGGGTCTCACGCGCACGGCACGCTGCTAAATAGTCGAGACCGTCCTTCCCAAGACGTCGACGGAAATCCTCGGACTTTGCGATCCGCTCGGCTGCGCTCAGTCGATCAGCGCGGTGATCAAGCCACGCGGGAAGACGGTTGTTGCGAACCCATTCGCCGGCCGCGCGTTCTACCGCCTCGACGGTTCTCAGGTCATCGCCAGCAGCTTGCAGCCATGCCGCCAGCGGCGGCCACTGGCGGAGCAGGCTTTCGTGCGCGACCTCGACGACATCGGTGTCAGAGCGTCGGTCAATGACGAGGAGCCGCTTTTCTACGAGGCGCTCCACCATGGCGCGCGAGACGCCAACAAAGTCGCCGAGGGCGGCGACTCGGCGCATGACCTGCCCAGTCTGAGAGTCGATGCGTGCAAGTAATGGGATAAACGTCGCACGCAGGCAAGCGAGTTGCTCCTCTTGGGCGGCCGGGATAGCTGGCGCATCACTAGGCCGAGCCAGCGCGTCCTTGATCGCTTCTTTGATTGAGCCCGCGACACCGCCAATCGCTTCGTATTGAACCAGCGTAAGGCTGCCGCCAGGAGCAAACCCTTTATAGAGCTGAAAGAGAACGAAGGCGAGCAGCGGCAGCGCGTCGGCTCCGGTCGCGTCGTCGACCAACCGCTTAACGAGCGCTGGTTCAATGGATATCCTTTGACCACGCCGCATCACGACATCGAGCGGCTTTACGACTACGTCGCGATAGGACGTTTGCGGCAGCGGTAGCAAAAGCAGCGTCTTGGGCGGATCCAGATGAAGCGCCGTCACGGCTTGAAAAAGTCGCGTCAAGCTATCCGAACGCGCCGCTAGTAGACCAAATAGTTGGACGCCTTGTGGCGGATCGCGGAGGAAATATGCGAGCAGCCGGAGGAAACGTCGACTCTCGGCTTCGTTTTCCGGCAAAAACAATTCTTCGGCCTGATCGATCGCAAAAACGAGCGCCGGCATCGCCGCGTCCGGCTTACTAATTCGTCGTTCCTCGTACGCCTGCGCGGCGGCATCTGCCATCATTCGACTAAATTTGGTGGCAGCTTGGGCCTCATTTTCTGCCATCAGTGATGTATAGACATCGCCAGGATTGATCGGGCTACCCGGACGGGACAACCTGACGGCGAGCTTGAGGCCAAGGCCCTCCGGGCCGGTTAAAATCCCTTGCGCTGGTCGCAAAATCGCGAGCGGCGCGATGTTGGGATCGCGGCAGAGCCGCGGCCAGAGGCCAGCCCGTAAGAACGATGATTTGCCAGCGCCCGACGAAGCCTGAATGGCCAGCAAGTTGGGGCTGCCGTTGCGGCACAGCAAACGAACCTCGTCTAAGCCACCCAAGATATCAGCGTCGCGGCCAAAGAAGATGGCGGCGTCGTACTCCGTAAATGCATTTAATCCGGGAAACGGCGGAGCGTCCGGCCTATCCTCGGGCGGCCATGGAAAGCTCTCTGGGGTGATGCCACGTCGGACCAAATAATCTTTGATTTTGGCCAAAGCTTCGGCGTTGAAGGTGACCTCTTGATCCTTGCCGCGGAACGCGACCTTCTCCTGGTAGGCTTGAGGCGGCGCTGAAAGATCGACGATCTGCCGCTCCTTAAAGGAATCTAGACGCCGATCGTCGAGCCTCAGATCGTGCAGCAGCACGACGATGATCTCCTTGCCAAAATCTTCGGCCTTGCGGACCTCGGTCAGGCATTCTGGCGATTCTAGTGCGGCCGGGGATGCAAGCAAGATGACGGCTTCGCACCGCGAATGCGCTTTGCGCAGCGCATCCTTCCACCGTTCGCCACCCCCAATGTCTTTGACGTCGAGGAAAACATCTTCGTCATCCCAACCGTTCACTCCCAACCATTGCTTGAACGCGATGGCTGCGACGGTGTCCTTGCTTGAATGGCTGATGAAGAGCCGCGCCACGGCCGGTTTCCATTAAACGGTTGGGAACTTCGCAGCGGGTTTAGATTGAAGACCTTGAACATATCAACATTGGGCTGTGAAGCGCAAGGTATTCAGCCTACGGGTCAGGCCTGCACCAGCGCGAATTTTGCGGTCATTGTCTTGCTCGAGTGAACTAAGACAAAAACTTGGTGACTCTGCGTGAACGACTCCGCGATGCATTCGTGTCTCGCGCCATTCATGTCGACGAGAGCGATATTGCGTTTCCTGAAGAACGTCGTTTTGCTTGAGGGATCAAGCGGCCAATTTCGGAAGGAGGGGACCTGAACTCAGCGCCTCAGGTTTGCTCGGAAACCGTCTCCCTTGACCAGTCCCGGCATGCCCGCTTCGTCGAAGTCCTGGATCGATTTCGAGCTACTACTATCTAATCCTAAAGGCCCGGGCTTGCGGTGCGGCGCTTCTGCCAAGGATATGAAATCCATGGGAGATTATCAGAAAGAGATCTTCGTACCTGCTGTAGAGAGGTGAGGGCGCTCCGCAACGGACACCAAATTGAGTATCATCTAGCTGCACGAACGTTTGAACGTACGTGAACCGTTCACCGTTTTCCTGCATTTGATAGACTATGCGATACCCCCTGATCTGTTCGCGTGACTCGAGTGGTTTACGGCGACTGCCGTGCCCCCAGTCGACTACGTGTCGCCCGGACACGACTTTGCTCAGCAAACGAAAGCTCTCCTCCTTTTCAAGGTTTTGGATGCTCCAGGCGATCCATGCTTCTAGGTCGCGAGTTACGACGGCATAGCTACCCCACGCCCGAACTTCGATGCGAGGGTCTGTCGGGTGGCGAAACGAGTTGCCATCGCAGTTTACCGGATCATCACGGTCCCAAACGGAGGGATATGCGAAGGAAAAGCCGAACCGCGCATTTTGTTGCCTATTTAGCCTGCCATGCACGGAGTTCAGGAGTGGATTTTCGCAAAACCGCGAACTTGGGACGCCGAGCTGTTCTTTGGCTTGAGATTCTGCCTCAGACTTCCATTCGCGAAGCAAGAATGTGTCGAATCTGTTTTGATCGCTATCGACGAGCTTTGCACAAATCTGACAAAGCCAGATGCCATTATCGATTGAGCGCCTGGCTCCAATTTGGAGGCAGGAATCAAAACGAGGGCCACCTTCTGATGCCGCTGTAATATGTGCCGCGACGCCTACGTTGGTCGACTTTTCGGAGTCGATTCTGGGCCCACTAGTTTGAGCCCGGCATTGAGGATTTGAGCAGAGATAATTGACTCGCAATGCGAGACGGGTTTTCACACCTTGAGGGAACTCGTCTCTCGGCACTTTTCGATCCAGTTCGGCTCTGTCCCTGATGCATTTCTAGCGCGTAAATGCCGAAGAAGCCAATCTCCGCGGCTCGCACCATAGTTTAGCCAACCAACAGTCCCACGAGGCAAACTGTTAGAAACGCAGGATTCTCTTCGCAACTGGGTTGTCACAACTATTGGGAGAAATAATGGGTCATCGGCCCGATTAGAGGCCGTCTGTTGATTTCCACTCCATCAGCTCTCAATGGAAATCAACATACTGACGATCATGATAGCGTGGATAGACCCGCGTCATCGAGCCGAGCGCGCAGTCGGGCGGTTTCCGCATTCTTTTGGCTTGACCGCCAAGCGTTCATTAAATCCTCACCAGCGCAAACTTCGCCAAGCCTACTTCGAATGTCGTACCGCAGCTCCAAGAACTCGCTGCGGAAATGATCGGCCTTCAGGCGATCCAGTGCTTTATTGATCCATATCAAAGCGTCGGGCGCGTCGCCCTGCGCGAACCGTGCCCGCGCCATGAGCCGTTGGAGCCACTCGTTAGTTTCGAGATCGTCGCGCTCACGCAAGAGCAACTCGCCGTCGCCCGGTCGCCCCATTTCGATCAGCAGTTCGGCGCGTCGCTGAAGATGGAAGCGCTGCGGTCGTACCTCTGCTTCATGGAGCGCCAGCGCTTCGGCCTGGAGCCGTGGGGCGTCATCGCCCTGGAGGCGGGACGCTTCGAAAAAGATTTCAGCCCATGAAAATCGGTCGCTGTCGGTCTGTAGGCTGTCAGCAGTTGGTTCTGGCAAGCGCTGGAGGATGCGCTGGAATAAGGCGGGCTCCTCCGTAGACAGATATCGGCCTAAGGCAGCGAATGCACGAAACGCCTGCAGAACGCCGACATTTGCCGCCTCCACAATTGTGCGCTCGATTGCCTCCGAATGGCGCTGAATTAGGCCGGCCCGCCAGCTGCCGGAGCCCCACGGCAGGCGCTCGATGAGGCCAAGGAGCACGGAGTAGGTCACGCCCTCTTGCCCCGCTCTGTGGCCGAGAATGTCGTCCACCAGCTGAATGGCCCGATCGACTTTGGCAGGACTTACTCTGTAAATATCTATCAACTGCAGACGGGTTTCGTGGAGCGGTGACGGGCCGCTTAACACCCGCTCGAAAAGTTCGGCCGCGGCGTCGGGTCCGCCAAGTCGCTTCAGCGCCTTGCCCTTATGGTGCTGTACCTCCGCGGTCTGTCTATCGGTTAGGCCGGGTAGTTCGGCAAGAATGTCAAAAGCGGCTAAACGTTCTCGCAACCCCTTCTTAGCGATCCCGTCATCTTTCAGCTTGTCGTAGAAGAACAGTTGCTCAATTGCCTCGATGACTGCGATTACCTCTAGAGGAGCCGGCGAACGTCCGATGAGGGCCTCCGCAATTACCAGCGGGTCACCGACTAGTTCCGGTTGCAGCTCTCCAGGATCCCATACCGAAAGCAGGGCATATCGGAAGGCGGCCGATGGGGATTTCTCTGCAACGAGTTTCTCAATCTTCGGGCGGAGAATACGTGCGATTGTCCAAAATCGTAGGCCTGTTTCATCTGCGCTGGAGAGCAAGTAAGTTTCCAATGCAGAATCAAGTTCCGAGCGCCGCGGACGCGAACACCACTCGTCGTTCAAAGCTGCGAACACGACGTCGTGTAGTCGGATAACTCCGCTTCGGTCTGCGGTGGTAAGCCCATAACTCCTAAGTTTGCGGATGCCTAGCGGGCGGATGACGTGCTCTAAGAACTCCTGCCCACAATTCGGCTGCCCGGCCCACGCGAAAACCGAGAGTTCGCGCCCCAGCGTAGTGCGGAGACGATCCAAGAGCCGGTCAGCAAGCCTCTGGCCGTCATGTTCCAATTCCCCGACGGCTTCGCAGTCGAGAATGATTTCCGCCCATTTGGCACCCCCTCGCACAGCCGCGCCGATCAAGCTGAGGCTGAGAGGGTGGCCGCCGACCTTAGACCAGATAATATCAAAAGTGGCGGGCGGGCAGGCCGTGCCTTCATGATCGAAAAGACTCTGCGCTTCAGTACGGGTAAGCATAGGCAGTTCATATGAGCCTGGCGACGCGGTCCGCTGTGTCAAGATTATCCGCGAACGTGGGCCACAAAGTTCGGCGAGGCGCGGTTCCGAAAGGGCAAGCCTGACGTCGTCGATTACCAAAAGACATGCCCGGGTACGCAGCAAGGCGGTGATGTTGCGTGCCTCGCCTCCCCTCACTAAGGCAAGCGACTGGAGATCCTCCGGCCGATGAACCTCACCAGCCTCGAGCCAGATTATCAGGTCATAATCATCTTCATGATCTGCAGCGTAGGCCGCCGCCGCGGCCGATTTGCCAAGGCCGCCGATGCCGCTGATTGTCGTTACGGGATTCGCTGAGATGCGCCGTGAAAGTTCGGCTTCCACGCCAAGTCGAGGAATGCGGTGCCGCTCAGGCGCAGGAGCCAATCGGCTCACCGCCTCTTCGTCCCGGATCCGCTGCAGCTCCGGAATGAAAGGGGCGAGGCGACGGACTGTGGTATCGCTGAAGATCAGTTTTTCAATCAGCTCCGTCGCGATCTCTTCGGCGCCCCACAAATGCAGAGTTCTGCCCTGCATTTCCGGCCACGTTCGAACAATGGCTTCGAATTCCTGCGCGATCTGTGGCCGTTTTCGCCGACCCGACAGCAAAAAGATATCGTGCGCGGATGGTTTTCGGCCAAGCGCCTTCCTAAGATCGCCCTCCGCTTTGCTCATCGGACGTTCGAAGTAGTCGCTGGCGTCAGAGTACTCGGCAACAATCCGTCCGTCGTCGCTGACGGTATCGACCACTCCACCCACGGGATAGCCGACAAGATTGGTCCCCTGATGGTTCATCGGCACTTCAAGTAGCGCGTCCAGGAAAAGGCCGCCAAACCGCTCGAAGTCCGTGGCAACGTAGCCGATAGCTTCGGCCAGGCTATCAATCTGCGCTGTCTTGCGCTTCGGATTCATCCAGATACTCTCAGCTGAAACACAACTTCGGCGCACAGGGGATCGCGACCGCGCTGACCAGGATCGTAGCGGTTGTTTCGGCTTCGGTCACGCTCAGCGACAGCCGCCCGCCCGATAAAGACGATACGGCGCTCGCGCCGTTTTCTTCGAAGCCGGCGGCCACGGTCGGGCGCCTCTTGCCCAAGCCTTCGTCTTTGATGTGCTGTACTATCCAGATGATGCCGCCTTCGCTCAGCCGCACAATCGGCTCTGGAGTTGGGGCGGCGTGCCGCTCGTCTATCGAACCGCCCCGGGAACGATCCAGCTGTTCCGCTGCGCCCACGAGCCAGACTTTGTCCGGCCCGACGACGTCCCCGGATGCAACTCTATACGGATTGCCCCAAATCGCTTCTCTCGAAAACCCGCATCAGATCTCGATCCAAACATGGTTCAAGGCTAACTTACACGCAATATACAGGCTTAAACAAATTCAGGGGCGAGGAATGTCGCAGTGGCAGGAGATCGTTGCCCAGAAGGAAATTATTATCAATGCAATCGATCTGGTGAGCTTTCTGCTTGTGACTCCGGAGGTGGTGCGATTGACCGCGCCGTTCTTGAGCCAAGCGGTTCTCATATTTCTCGTCGTCTTCATTGTCCTGCCAGTAGCAGGGGTGATTGGCCAATTCTTCTTCTTTGAAGTTTTGTCTTCCCTTGATCTTGCGTTCGCCGTTGGGCTGTATTTAGGTTATCTCATTATCATCATTATATTTTTCTTCCGAAATCGTAGGCCTCTTTACGACTGGCTATCGAAGCACGCGCTCCTCGTGGGCGTCTTGCTCTTTGGGACGAATCGCATGTTCGCCCTGGTGATCGCTATCCAAGAATGGTTCAAACATCAGCATTGAAGAGTCCCCACGCTGGCAGCCTACTTTTTAGGTTCGCGCCGCTCGGTGGAAATATCCCTCTGCGCTGGGTCAGCTCTCAGTGGAAATCAACAGCGACCGCATATCGCGGATCTCATCATGGCCAGCGGTCAAGTGTCCGCATTGAAAGGCCGGACATATGACTGCACCGCCGCGGACTGGATCAGATCTCCAAAATCACCTTGCCAGTCGGGCCGTTCCACATATGAGTCAGAGCCAAAGTTCAACGCCGATGGGGTGGACGCCCCTCCGACGGCATCTTGTGCCAAGGTCGCGGTTGTCGAAGGACCGCGAGGAGAGGAGAGGCGTCCATGAAAGAAGTTAGCATCATCGGGCTTGATCTGGCGAAGAATGTATTCCAGCTCCATGGAGCGGGATCGGACGGCTCGGTTGCGTTCCGCCGGACGCTCTCACGAGCGAAACTTCTCCCGTTCTTCGCCGCCATGCCGAGATGTCTTGTTGCCATGGAGGCTTGCGCTAGCGCGCACCATTGGGCCCGGCAAATCAGCGCGCTCGGACACGACGTGCGATTGATTGCGCCGATCTACGTGAAGCCTTTCGTGAAGCGAAACAAGAATGACGCCGCTGATGCGGAAGCGATCGCTGAAGCCGCATCCCGACCCACTATGCGTTTCGTGGCGGTGAAATCCGTCGAGAAGCAGGCGGCCGGGGTTGCGTTCAAGACCCGTGATCTTCTCGTCCGTCAACGCACGCAAGCCATCAATGCTGTTCGCGGACACATGGCCGAGTACGGCGTAGTTGCTCCCAATGGACCGGCACATGTCGAGCGGCTTGCGGCAGCGACTCAGGATCCGGAAAGCAGCGGCCTACCGGCTTGCATCCTTGGGGTCTGCCGACTGCTTCTTGACCACATAACGAAGCTTTCCGAACAGATCGCATTGCTCGAAAAAGAATTGCGCGAGCGGGCGCGGGCTGACGAGACTGCAAGACGCTTGATGACCATCCCGGGAATTGGGGTGATCTGCGCGACCGCAATGGAAGCCCTGGCACCTCCGCCCGAAAGCTTCGGCAAGGGGCGGGATTTTGCTGCCTGGTTGGGCTTGACGCCTAAGCAGAACTCATCTGGAGGCAAGACTAAGTTAGGCGGAACATCCAAGATGGGCCAGCGGGATTTGCGTCGGCTGCTCGTTAGCGGCGCGATAACGCAGGTGCGATGGGCTGCACGAAAAGGCGCGCCAGAGGGATCGTGGCTGGCACGAATGATGGCGAGAAAGCCGCGGCTGGTCGTCGCGGTGGCTCTTGCAAATCGCACCGCGCGGATTGCGTGGGCATTAATGACTAAGGGTGGAATTTATCAAGCTTCGCGGCTGGCCGGCGCCTGAGCGTCGACCGCAGCTGAAGACGTCGGAGATGTGAGCAGGTCGATCAACGGGTAAGGGCAAACGGTCAATGAGACGGAGCCGAGAAAACCAGCGTCAATCGGAGCGCTTCGAGCGCGCAACGCCGATTTGGACTCGGCTCGCGGACTTCCCATACGGGCCCGCGGCGTGTGAAAAGCCGCATCATGAGGCCGGACACACGAAAGCGCCTGACCACACCCTTACCCATAGAAAAACCCTTGCATCCAACGGGGCGTCCACACACGATTGACAATCTTCAGCGCCATACGCTCAGAAAGAGGCTCCTCTGCACCGAGCACGCGGCGAGCAAGGCGAATATTGGTTACCCCAGACTGTCCCGGGCCATATCGAGATGGCCTGCGCGATCTTCGATAAAGAATTCGAGAAATTGGGCGAAGGCAGTTTCCAAGCCGGGAAGGCTTCGCCAGTTCTCATTCACTGCTTTGAGAACGGCGGGCTCACATACAGCATATCGGGCGGTTGTTGCGGCGAGCACTTGCGCAGCCCACGCGAGTTGACAGCTCGAGTACCGGCTTATCATTACATTTGCGGTGGCCGTCATCGCGTCATTCAGCTCGCCGGTCGATATCGAGATCGCTGCCAAGTCTCTGCGTGCTTGAAACCCGAGCTCGGATGTAGCTGGATTCCCGTGTTTTAACGCGGAACGGCACCGAAATGTAAGCGGCAAGGTGATCCCATCTGGCATGGGATTTTGGGAGCAGTTATTGATGCTGGATCACAAGCATTGATGTGAGCTTCTATGTCTGCGCCTAGTTCTAGTGATAGAAGCTTCCATATGATCGAGGCGGTTGCGGAACGTCTTGAGGGCGCTCCGGTTCGTCTGCGCCGGCGATGGTCAGATGAGCTCAAAGATCAAGCGATAGCCGACTCTCTGGTGCCTGGCGCGAACGTGTCGGAGATCGCGCGTCGCATCGGTATTGGCCCTTCGCAGCTCTTCGATTGGCGTCGGAAGGCGCTGCGTAAGGGATCGGTCAGCCTGACGGCGCCGCAGCTGGATGCCTCGCCTGAACCCGCGACGTCCGCGTCGGCATTTATCGAAATCGTTGTCGGCGATATTGTCATCCGTGCGGACGCCATGGCTGATGAGGCACATTTGCGGCGCGTGGTGCGCGCGGTTCGCTCGGCATGATCCCGTCCGGCGTCAAAGTTTTTCTGGCCAGTCATCCGATCGATTTTCGAAAAGGCATGGACGGGTTATTGTCGCTGGTGCGGGACGCCGGCAGTGATCCGTTCGACGGCGCTCTTTATGTTTTTCGTGCCAAGCGGGCCGACAGAATCAAGATCGTCTTTTGGGACGGGTCCGGGGTTGTTCTTTATGCGAAGCGCCTGGAGACAGCGCAGTTCTGCTGGCCGAAGATCGGGCATCATCGGGTTCAACTCAATCAGGCGCAGCTGATGGCGCTTGTCGACGGCATGGATTGGAAGCGGGTTCATGCGGTGACAGTGAAGCCGCCTGAGTTTGTTGGGTAAATCGCTGCGGCAGAGTGAATCACGCGGCCGAAAATGCGCGCCACCGGGGTGAAAATATGCTCTGATCTGCGTCATGCCGGCGCCGGTTTTCGATCTCCCCGACAATGTTGATGCGCTCAAAGCCATGGTGCTGGCCATGGCTGAGAAAACGGATGCTCTCAAGGGTGAAGTTGCCGAACTTCAAGCCCTGAATGCGAGCGCCGAAGAACGGATCGCGCGCCTGACCTCGATCCTCAAGACGCTGGAGCGGGCAAGGTTCGGGCGCCGCTCCGAAAAACTCGGCTCCAATGCGCTTGACGATGAACAGAGTGCCTTCGTCTTCGACGAGGTTCAAACCGGGCTCGGGGCCATCCAGGCCGAGCTCGATAAACGGCAGGACCCTGACAAGGCCAAACGAGCCGCACGGCCTCGCAAGGGTTTTGCGCCGCATCTCGAGCGGGTCGAGATCGTTATCGAACCGGCTGAGCTTCCGGAGCACGCCGGCAAGCAGAAGATCCTGATCGGCGAGGATGTCTCGGAGCGGCTCGATGTGGTCGCGGCGAAGTTCCGTGTCATCGTCACGCGCCGGCCGAAATACGCCTTCAGGAACGAAGATGGCGTCGTTCAGGCCCCGGCACCAGCCCATATCATCGAGGGCGGCATCCCGACCGAAGCGCTTCTGGCGCAGATCGCGGTCTCAAAATATGCCGACGGCCTGCCGCTCTACCGCCAGGAAGCGATTTACGCCCGCGACAAGGTGGATCTCGACCGAGCCCTGATGGCGCAATGGATGGGCCGGCTCGGATTTGAACTCGAGATCCTCTCCGACCACGTCCTCACGCTGATCAAGAAGGCCGAGAGGATCTTCGCCGACGAAACCACGCTGCCAACCTTGGAACCAGGCTCCGGCAGCACCAAGACAGCCTATCTCTGGGCTTACGTGCGAGATGACCGGACCTTCGGCGGCAGCGGTCCGCCGATGGTTGCCTACCGCTTCGAGGATAGCCGGTCGGGCGAATGTGTCGCCCGCCATCTCGACAATTATCGGGGCATCCTGCAGGTGGATGGGTATACGGCCTATAATCGTCTTGCGCGGCCCGACCGCGGCAATGATGCCATCACGCTCGCGGGATGTTGGTCCCACGTTCGAAGAAAATTTTACGAACTGCACATCGCCGGCAGTTCCAAACTCGCGACCACGACAATCGAACGCATGACCCAGCTGTGGGAGATCGAGGAGAAGGTGCGCGGCAAAGATCCAAATGCACGCGTCGCAGCCCGCCAGGAAACCTCGGTCGCGATCGTCGCCGATCTGTTCAAGCTTTGGCAAGACGCGCTTCCACGTATCTCCGGCAAGTCCAAATTGGCGGAGGCAATCCGCTACGCCATCTCACGGCGGGCGACGCTCGAACGCTTCCTCACCGATGGCCGCGTCGAGATTGACTCCAACATTGTGGAACGTGCCATCCGGCCGCAAACAATCACGCGAAAGAACTCGCTCTTTGCCGGCAGCGACGGCGGCGGACGAACCTGGGCAACCATAGCGACATTGTTGCAGACGGCAAAAATGAACGATGTCGATCCGCTCGCCTGGCTCGCGCAGACGCTCGAGCGTCTCGCCAACAGCTGGCCCAACGCCGAGATCGATGCTCTCATGCCCTGGC
Source organism: Methylovirgula sp. (assembly GCF_037200945.1). Classification (NCBI taxonomy): domain Bacteria; kingdom Pseudomonadati; phylum Pseudomonadota; class Alphaproteobacteria; order Hyphomicrobiales; family Beijerinckiaceae; genus Methylovirgula; species Methylovirgula sp. The sequence continues at coordinate 601,405 of NZ_JBBCGP010000001.1, read as the reverse complement.
GCTATACAGCCTGAACGGCCGCGGCTAACCGCTTACACCGAAATATGGAGTTCTGAGTCTTGAGCTCAGTAGCGTGTCGGCATATCTGCCGCATTGTCCGGACCTCTCGAAGTTCGGCTTTTCGGTTGGCGCGGATTTAGAGCCTGGCGGCCGCGGCCGCCGGAGGGCGGAAGATAGGTCGACGATTCCAATTGGCGCGCGAACATTACTCGCCATCGTATCGCACAATCTTGACGGCCAGACGTGAGTGGATAAATTCTCTTCGCGCCGTACTACGGATAAATCGCGTTAATACCAATCACCTTAACGTTGCTGTACAAGAGCTCCGCCCGCGCTTGAAACCGCAGCGTGCAAGATCCAGCGTCGAGCTGTCGGATCCGCATCAAGTCCTCTGTAGAACGCCGCTTCCCAGCTGTTAAGCCCATGCGACGTCTCTGAATACCCTGACAGATACGCGATTTCCCTCGTGACAACCGCTTCGTTCAACGATAACGCGTCGCCCGAACGGTGCAGAATATGAATGGGAAGTCGAGACCATCTGGTCCTCATCGCCATTTGAAATTGTCCGCCTAAGACGTGCTTCAAGTGAAATAAGACTCTCGTCCGAGCGTCTCCATTAAGCCAATCCTCAACCTCGATTTCAAAATTCACCGCTGGCAAAGGAGCAATGAAACGCACACGCCAAAGCGCGCGATCGGCAAGAGTATCGAAATACGGATGTATGAAACGCTCCGGCGCAGTTCCTTTAAACGTCGTCGCTTTGCCTGAGGAATTACAGTGCTGGCACGCTGGCACAAGATTAGCAGTGAAGATTGAAAATTCCGGATAGGCGCCCCGAGGCAGGTAGTGATCCAAATGACCCGTGGACCCAGATCCACACATCGGACAACAGGGCAACCCAGCTGTATCGCGGAGCCGCCGAAGCGGGCCACGGGACTTTCGGCTATCATAGAGATCTCGTTGTGCGACGGAGACGTCCGGAACAAACACCGCCGGAGAGATGACGTGTGGATCACCCCCGCAGGCTAGGTACGCCGCGTACGCCGCCTGCCATCTAATTATGTGAGTAGCCCACTCCGCCCTTTTACCAAGAGTTTTCAGGGCCGCGGCGTCATAGGCACCGCTGGGACAATTAACCGGCAGCACTCAAATACGCCCTGTCCCGCGCGCCAGACTCGCGAGATACGATAGCGATTCCGGATTCATGCCCTCACCAGCGCTTTCGACAATTTCGTCAACTCCCTCGGGAGACTGCGAGGCAAACCATGCGCGTAAAGTGGACATATAGAGATGATCAGTCGTCGAATCGAAAAAGACCGAGTCTGATATCGCGTCAATGCTCGCGCCAAACGTTTGCATTCTGGGATATAAAATCTGGATTTGTCGTTCGGCGTCAAAGCTCAAC